>JAAEMX010000176.1 GCA_024225035.1 Lentisphaerota bacterium | reverse complement strand
CACTGCAGGGTCTTGGACGGAGAAGCTGACGTTGACGTTGCGGTTCCTATTGTCGAAGAAGGGAAGGAAAGATTTCCTGATTTAAATTCATGCAGCTTTGACAAAGGGTTCTACAGTCGTGAAAACAAGGAAAAACTGGGAGGTATATTAGCCGGCGCAATCCTTCCGAAAAAAGGAAAGCTGCCTCTGAAAGAGAAGGATGAGGAGAATTCGGAAGATTTCAGAAAGGCGAGACGTCAGCATTCTGCTGTGGAGTCGTCGATCAGCGCCCTGAAGAACCACGGCCTGGATCGCTGCCCGGATCACGGAACTGACGGATTTAAGAGATATGTTGCTCTGGCAGTACTGGCGAGGAATATTCAGATCCTCGGACACATACTTCAGCAGAAAGAACTGAGACGTCAGAAGAGGCGGGAGAAATATAACGAGACCGCAGAAGAAAAGAAGCGCCTCGCCGCGGGATAATAATCAGTCTCAGAAGATAAGAAGTATTTTTGCACGAAGGAGTGGTATGCCTGCAAACGGAGAAAATGACAAAAATTATCGAGAAAACGTCACCGAATTTTCATTTATCAGAAATTTTAATAGTCGGAAGAAAATACCTCAGATTCTGACGGACAAAAAATGGGGTTTTCGGTCAGGCACTACCTATGATTGCATCAGCATCGCTGCCGATTGAAGATCGAAAGATAATACGATCTGAGAATATGCAGCGTCGGATAATATCGGCTGCAAACAGTCGGAAAAAAAACTCCATGGATTAGGTTGCTGACAATTTAGGTGACAACCCAACCGAAAAATGACACTGTAGGAAAAATGACAAATAAGAATCTCATTTGACACCGGCAGCCACCTCAGACGTTCTGGTCAGTTCTTATCCTGAAGTAACAAATTCCAAATCCCAAATAAATCCCAAATCTCAAATAAATCCCAAATCTCAAATAAATCCCAAATCTCAAATCTCAAATAAATCCCAAATCCCAATCCAAAATAAATTCAGAAAGTTAAAAAGTGTTACTTAGTAGATATTCAAGGTACCCATAAATCCGAACTCCTTATAACAAAACGATTTGCAAAATCGTTATACAAAATCAGGCAAAAATATTCGGGCAAGGTAGTAATTCATGCCAGTACTGGAATACAATCAGATTCCAAAGCATCCAGAATGTGTCAGTCTTGCCTGTCATATGTTCCTGCACCAAAAGGATGCCCAAAAATTTTTTTGTTTTTTTGATGTTGAAATTTAACAGAATGTATTCTAATATAATTGACCTTTCCAGATAGCAACTTAACATGCTGTTTATATTATAATTATATGTCTGTGACTCATGAAAATGCGTTTCAGAATCACCTTACATTAATGATGTAGAAGCAGTATTTCGAAATTTGTTATTGCAAAACAGTCGGTTTTATAGTAAACAGTCGGCAGAGTCACATCAGATACTTTAACATCCCTGGTCCCGGGGAGCCACTTTGAGGAGGTCCGGGAAGGAGCTCATGCCTGCGTAGGCATTAAGATCATTGCCTACCTCGTCGTCAACACGATGAAGCAGAATCTGAGGAAGCTCGGACACTTCAAAAACGTGACTATCAACAAATTAGTCAGACTCTGCCCGAAATTCGT
>JAAEMX010000175.1 GCA_024225035.1 Lentisphaerota bacterium | reverse complement strand
TAGCCATCTAAAAATAGTGTTGTTTTTGCTTTGGGGTATCCCTGCTTTAAACACTCGTCAAGGTTCATTGCATGGTTAGTTAGGTAAATAATTGCTGCTATCAAGCACAGAAAAATAGCAACTAAAAGTGCAGAACTTATTTTTTCAAAAATATTCAACATCATTCTCCAGTTATAAAAATTATTCAGGCTCCGCCGTCAGCGACGTTGAAACCATGTATCATCGTCCATTCGAGTCTTGCTCTGCCTATTGGCTCAATATCCTCAATCATCGCTGTAAAGCTGCCGGTCTGGTAAAAATCTACCTTTACTGTTCTGTCATGAGCGTACAAATCAGCTTTCACGCAATACACCCTGTGACCATCTGGGTAAATATCGTGCGGCCCGTGTCCAGCTCCACCGCCTTCTAAAGAGGTTTTTACTACAACGTATTTACCAGCAAAGTACGCAAATTCACCACCCACTGTAATATCGTGATACGTAAGGCCGTAACAACCCTTGCGGTTGCTATAAACAAAATGTTCTGGCACATCAGCGTATACTCTATGGCCTTCCTTAATCTCAATCACGTCGCCTTCTTTTAGCATGGTTATCTCCGGTAAGCGTTATGCCACCTCTACCTCTGCGTGTCTTATAGCTAATTCAGTTATGTAGTCTGAAAGATCATCGGCTGCCTTCACTTTTTTACCTTTGGCAGAAGCAAGACACACAGTAGAAAGCAGCTGATAGAAATACGACCAATCGCCGATAACATCTTCTATCTGCACGTCTAGCGCTTCTTGAAGTAGCTCAGTATCGCCTATGATTTCAGCGGCTTTTAGAGCTATCTGCATGTCTTGATCTGGATCAAAGTAATCTGGCGATTCTTTCTCTTGTGGCGCTATGTCGTT
>JAAEMX010000174.1 GCA_024225035.1 Lentisphaerota bacterium | reverse complement strand
CCCCTCTGGACATTGCATTGAATCTGCCTGTACGCTGTTATTCATATTTTTTATCCGAATGCGCCAATTTGCTTAATATCAACGGATCTTATGAAAAAGCATCCGAACTTCTTAAGAAGTTTTTCGGTCTGAATCTTTACGTTTCGGCTTTGGAAACTGTTTCCGATGAAAGTTCGGATTGTTATACAGATTATTATGATCTTAAAAATACTCTTCCGAAGCCGGTGAAAGAAGAAGATTATACAGTAGTCAGTTTCGACGGAAAAGGGGTTCCGATGATCAAAAAAGAGGCTGCAAAAATAAAAGCGAAACTGGGCAAGGGGGAGAAAAGACAGAAAAAAAAAGAAGCTTTGGCAGGAGCCAAATATAACATCAATGCGAATATCCGGACTCCCGAAGAAGTTGCGACCAATCTGGTTTATCCTGATAAGAAAGAAGATGACGAAAAAAAAGTGGAAAAGGCTCAGAATGTCAGGTACATTGCCAGCGTCGAAAAGCCTAAGAAAGAAGTGATGAAAGAGATTTATGATGAAGTAAAAGATGAGGATTTTACAGAAGAAAATCCGCTGATCTGCGTAATGGACGGAATGAAGTACCTGTGGATTATTTTTAAAACTATGTTCGGAAATATTAAAAACAAAGTTCTCATCATTGATATTATTCATGTCACCGAATACGTCTGGCTGATCGCTCATATAAAGTATAAAGAAAGCAGCAATGATGCGAAAGAATATGTATATGAAAAACTGCTGCTTATATTGCAGGGAAAAATTGCTTCTTTTATCATGGAACTGCAGACGGAAATGCTGAATGCAAACTGGAATAAATTCCAGTCGGAAAAATTTAAGAAGGTGATAACTTATCTGAAAAACAATAAGCCGTATATGAGATATGATGAGTATATGGCAAAAGGCTATCCGATAGGTTCGGGGGTTGTTGAATCAGCGTGCAGCCATGTAGTCAGTGACAGAATGGAATTATCGGGAGCCCGATGGGGTATTAACGGCGCCGAGTCGATTCTGAGGTTACGCTCCGCGGCAAAAAGTAAAGATTGGGAGGACTACTGGGAGTTTTTTATTACGCAGACCGGGAATGCCGGAAATAATAAATT
>JAAEMX010000173.1 GCA_024225035.1 Lentisphaerota bacterium | reverse complement strand
GGGCTACATCGGTGACATCGGACCCCTCGAGTGGATCCGCAACCTCCAGCTACCCGTCGCCTTCCTGGTCATCCTGGTCGTGTTGTGGGTCAAACCAGCCGGACTCTGGGGCACCGCCCGAGTCGAACGAGTCTGATCGACGGAACAAGGAGCATCTGAACCATGAAGACCTCACTCCTGACTGTCGGAGAAGGCAGTAGTCAACACCGAACCTGGCAGGCCGCATGGTGGGCCTTGTTCGCCGTCTTGGCGGTAGCCCTGCCGTACATCATCCCCCTGTACCAGGTGTCCCGGATGAACCGGGCCCTGTTCATGGCCGTAGCCATCCTCGGACTCAACCTGGTGATCGGCTACTCCGGCCTGATCGCCCTGGGTCACAGTGCCTTCATCGGCATCGGGGCCTTCACCACCGCAACCCTGGTCCAGGACCATGACTGGGACTACTGGATGACGATCCCCGCGGCCATGCTGTTCGCGTTCGTGGTCGGCTTCCTGTTCGGCTTCCCTGCC
>JAAEMX010000172.1 GCA_024225035.1 Lentisphaerota bacterium | reverse complement strand
GACGGCTATGGGGGCAAGTTTTCAATTGCTGCCAATTGCCACCCGGCAACCATTATCGCGCAAATGGCCGGCAAATGTTAGTTTCTGGCTGTTCATGCCAGGTACCGCGATACTGACCTGGGGAATGGTCGAAGCATCGTCACTGGCACTATATGCCGGCGGAGCCGCGGTTTGCGGGGGGCTGCTGGTTTACACTGCGCTGACTGCGGATAATTTGCGCAAGGCCGGTTCAGCCATGCCAATCATCACGGCGCACGGTTGGGGAGCACTTGTCTCACTGATACTGTTTGCAGCACTGGGTCTTGGTCTCATTTTCGATTTTGATACCGGATACCTGGCCAACCGCGTATCAGTCACAGCCACCCATATGGTGCTTGGCGTGTTCGGCTTCATGAGTCTGCTGGCTTTTGGTTTCAGCCAAATATTAATTCCGATGTTCGTTTTGTCACGCGCCCTTCCCGCGCGTCTTGGCTGGCTGGAACTGGCATTGGCATTGCTGTCCGTTACCATGGCAACAGCTGGAGCGATACTTCAGAATAACACGGTGATTGTGGTTGCAGTTATTGCCGGTGTTGGCGCTTGTGCCGCCTATCTGCTGCTAATGCGGTCAGCTTTTCAAACGAGCATGCGCAAGCGTCTTGGGCTTTCTTTTGTCGTTATCAAATTGTCGTGGATAATGCTGGTATTTGCTCTTTTAACCGGCCTTGCGGTGATGCTGGGGCTGCCCGTGCCAAATGGTCTGACCCTGTTCGGATTTTTGCTGCTGGCTGGCTGGCTGCTGACATTTGTGACCGGTATCCTGCAACGCATCATGCCATTTCTGGCTTCAATGCATGTGGTCGATAAACGCGGCAGATCACCACTGCTATCCGAACTGACTGCCGAGCGCCCCCTGATGGTGCATGCGATCTGTCATTTTCTGGCGCTGGTCACCTGTTCAACGGGCATCGTTCTGGATGCGCCGATGATCGTCAGAATTGGCGCAGTCTTTGGCCTTCTCGGCGCTGTGGCT
>JAAEMX010000171.1 GCA_024225035.1 Lentisphaerota bacterium | reverse complement strand
TAAATTGCGTTTCCTCCTCGATATCCATCTTCACCGTAGTGCCTTCAACAAACCCGCCCCCGGTACGCACCGCAGTCTGGCCATAATAATACATCAGGCCGGTTGTGACGGCTGAATAATCGACGGTGTCGACGTTGTAGAGGAAGGCATCAGCAGCATTCGGTTCCAGCACATAAGGAGCCTGACCATCTTCCAGATTGGCATTGAGTTCATCAATCTCCGCCTGGGTACGAAGTGAAAATCCCATATCAACAGTAATATCGGCATCCAATCCATTGGCACCGACCTTCAGCATATCGATAAATTGGGAGCCGACAAGGGTCTCGATATTTGTTGGGTCTCGATATTTGTCAGTGTATCAGTGCCATAATCCGTTCCCCTATCAAGGTCACTGGCTTTGACAATCGCTTCGCCATTGGCGCCTGAATTCATCAGAAAATGCAGGCGGGTTGTGGTATCTATCGGGCTGGGATTTGTTGAACCAAGTGAGTAGAAATATTCGTCGTTGTCAGCCCCACCGTCAACCGTATCATCCCCGGTACCCCCGTTAATTCTATCATTCCCATCAAATCCACAAATACGATCATCTTCGTCACCTCCAATTATTGTTGCATCGCCTTTATACCTTTCCGCGGCATCTTGTGGGTTATTCAGTAAATATATATCTTCAATTGACGAAATCCAAGATTTCATCTCAAAAACAGCTAGCGTAATATTACATGTTGCATCAAAAGCGGCTTTGAGAGCAAGTTGGGTTGCATAATGTAGCGTACGATAATGTAGATTTGCCCAATTTCCATTGGTTGCAATAGGATCAACAGGCTCAATTACTAATGCATCGATGTTCCCATACCACGCCGTTTGAAGTGCCGCATTATCGTCATCCGGGTAGCCTATAAAGGCGGCTGCTATCTTTTGATCCATTTTGATAATATCAGCGGGATCGACAAATGAGTAACTGTTATTTTTTATCAAACTCCAAGCATTGGAAGTTGGGTCTCGCGCAGGTAAGCCTCCTGCCAAATTAGCCGTTTTCCAAATAGCAGTTGCCCATTCAAATAAATCAAATATTCTGTGTACTTCTTCATCAGTAAATACAGACATTTGCAGTAACCTTTTCTCAAATTATTAGTAAATCAATAGCGTGGAGGGCAGAATAATTTTCTGGGTTTAACAAATTCCAGCTCCATTGCGATTCCATCATTTTTTGCGGCAAGTTTGAGTGTATTTACAAAATTCTCGTCGGTAATTCTTGTTTTTTCCCTTACCGCTGCATTGAAGTATTTGTATGCTTTTTCATAAGTTCGCTTCTTATTGATACTTGCCATTGAGTTTGTCTTATTTAACAAATTTTCGAAAAGCGACAAACCCAACAACCGTTGAGCCTGTTGTACTCCCTCTTCAGCTGCAACTGCCATCCATGCACCATTGTAAATGTAATCCAGGAAAGGACGCACGTACTTGGCTCCACCTGACATTGCTTGTTCCAAATCCTTAACAGCGGCACATTTCTCGACTACTCCCTTCGGGCTGTCGAAATACAAAAGCCCCCGCTCAGCTAACATATGCGAATTGCCAGACAAGTCCTGACTTTTGAGAAATTCATAGGCTTTAACTATGGTGCCGTTTCTTTTTAGTTCGGCATAGTGTTCTTTATCTTCCAGCTCGAATGCAAAGGCGTATTCCACAACCAACACCATTGTTGTAATGGGAATAAATGCGATTAACAAAAACAAATTCTTCATGATTGTTTCCTGTCCAAATTGCTAGTCTCTATAATTATTGCAGAATTACCGCGACGATTTAGTAAACGCACTAAATAACCCATCCTTCACTCCTTACCTTCCTGAACCAGGGCTGTTCAACGCTAAATATTTGAATTTACTTTAAGGGATTCACAATCGGGGATTTGTCTGAATCTATATGAGTGCGTTTGATTCGGAGGTACGCACTCATGACATTGAAATTACTTGAACTTTTATCACTGATCC
>JAAEMX010000170.1 GCA_024225035.1 Lentisphaerota bacterium | reverse complement strand
TTAGGGAAAAAGACTTATACTTTTATGTTTTTCAAAAAACTATTTTTTATGCTTAGTATTCCAAGATACTATCTTAATATAATGATTAACCTGCTAACAACATACACCTTGTTCTGGATAAAATTAAACGTAGCTCTTAAAGTATCGGCAGCAATAATTTCACAAATTCTTGTTTATTCTTTCTTAGGTTGGTTTACAACAATACTTTTGCCCATAGATAAGCTGGCTAAGTTTACAAAAAAACAGCAAGAGAAGTAGCGCTTGCTGCTTTGTTTTTCTACAGTTTAACTTGCCACTATTCGACTTTTTCAATTACCACATTATCAAACCATGACTATTCCACCCCGGACAGCTTCGCCATTTCCTGAGTTGTCGGCGGCTTGTCTCATGATTTGAATTCGCTACTAACTATTTGGTGGCAAAAGTAATTCGCTACACGCTATCTTCGCCAGCGAATAATATCAGTTGTATTCTTTCCCAGATAGGCTTCATATGTATAATGAAGATTCATTTTAGAGTTGATATTATACCGTTGAGTCAACATAATCGGAGCATTGCAGTATTTTAGCCAGTCAACGACTTTTATAAATAATCTTTTTTTTATGGTTCGCTGAAGTTCTGCCTGTTTGAATTCCATACCCTCGGAAGGCAAAAATGCAGTATAGACACGATAGCCGTACCTTATTAAATGATCCTGTAATGGAAAGTACAGGAAATTGTTATAAATCTTTGAAAAATTACTATTGCATAAGCCCATGTTTACCATATGATTTTGATCAAAGCTGGCTCTTTCAAACGTATGTCCTGCTCCGACAATGACGAAAAACTTACCCCCCTCAATCATTTTGCGATCATAGCAAATCTCGTGCAGATTTTGAGCCATAGCTTTATTACCCTGTCTTACCCTGCCCAGTTCCATCCTCAAATGTTCCAATTTCCCATTGTTCATCCGAAAAGAATCTTCCCACAAGTCATTTTTTTTCAGATTTTTTATACGATACATTTCTTTTTCTTCATCATCTACACTTTTAAAGTCATAACCATACCTATAGCCCCCTGAATCATCTTTTATCAGCTGTAATCCAGTCGCTTCCTCACTGTCATATTTGTAGATTGGGACAGATAATGCTTTCGACGTTTCAAAAAGGTCTCTTACTTGTTTTATATCAGAATATTCAAGGAAATCATTCTTTTCTTTATCAGTCATCATCGAATTGTCAATATATGAATATATAAATGACTCAGGTATTAAATTGCTGCCATAAGCACGCTTGATTTCTTTAACAAACGGCTCGCGCTTTTTCTTTGAAACATACATGCTGCTATAGCTGCCGTATTCCCTTCCCCATCTGGCTGATTCAAAGAAAATACGAATTGCGGACAACTCATAGGGATAATTCATCTTCAGAAAGTTTAGAAAATCAGTCATTATAACCCCTCCGCTAAAGTCTTCGTCACTATGCGTATGGCCAAATATAAAGAATTTATTTCTTTTATAATGATTACGGTAGAAGTATTCAAAGTACTCACACTTCAAGCATATTCGTTCGACATATACATTAAATCTTGCTTTTAAATAATTACTCAAACCAAAATCATTTGACTTTTTTTTAGCCTGTCTCGAACAACTGCCACATACATTCTTACGGCATTTTATACAGCAGTGAATATCTCCTTCGTCTCTATGTACTTTCTTATTACATGCAGAGCAGGCTATGTGTTTACCGTGTCCCATATTATACAATCCTTCCCATTTAAATTTATAAACATATAAGCTCTATATCTACGGCAAACAATGCATTTCCATTCAGTTTTGATTTTTTATAAGAATGGTGATATAACCACAGGAAATAGCATCAATCAAGTTATTAACAATCAACTATGGACAGCAATAATAAATTCCCATAAAAGCAAACAAAATCAGGCAGGAAATAACTGAATACTAAGAAATTACCAATTTTATTTGATTTTAATTTTACCTAATATATATTTTATAGTTACTTAATTTTATTATGAGAGAATGCATTCTAGACAACAGGGGAAACATCAAATGTCTAATGATCCAGTGAAGGAGTTTATCGAATTAAGTCGTGGACCTTTTAACTTGTATGGGGTTTTCTATTATGTTGCCAGAGCATACATTGATTCAAAACAGAAATTGCTTGCCAATCATAAAAAAGCCTCAGGGCTGAATAGCCTGAAATGGATTACATTCAGTTCCAGCAAGGTGGGAAGTGATATAAAGCTAATGAGAGAAGCTTTTTCAATAGTCAATAACAACCCAGGAGATAAAGATACGATCATAAATCAATTTAAAATGCAACCCCAAAAACTCAATTTTCATGATGATAAGGCACGTAACTTTATTAAGTTATACATAGAGGCATTAAAAAATGACAACCCACTTAGCTGCTGCTGTTGCGGCAATAGAAAAACTAAGCTGAAAAAATGCGAAATCTGTAATAATTATGTTTGCCATTCAGACACGGTTAGAATTAATTTCAAAGAACTTTCTCAGTCCCCCAGGATGAGTAAATATTATGAAAGAAAGCAATACTTGGCATGTAAAAGGTGTTCTCATTTTGCCAAAGAATCACTGCCAGTCATGAAGTATTTTTTTGAGAGGCTATACCAAAAATTTGATTATATCATTTTGGGTCAGGAACATGAACGCGGCATATATGCCGGAACCAGCTTTCTTTATCAGTTTATAAACAACGGTTATTTAAAAACTGTCGTCACATTTTCGGAAGTTATGTTTCAAGCAGAAAGCGATAATTTTAAAAACTATACCAACAACATCGAGGTGAAAAGGTTATTTGCGGATCAACTGAGCCAATTCAATCAAAGCAAAATAACATGTAACAATATCGCTAACGTTCTTGAACTATACACTTCAAATAAAGCTGCATATTTTTCAAAATCCCCTGAACTAGACGCATTACAGATCATATGCAACAAACATAGAGTTCCAATATACACATTTGATAACTCGGAAACTGTTCCGCCGCTGGGAAAAGGCTTTTATTTGAGAAGACAGTCTAAAAACGATATGGTCGCCTCAAGAATTAAACATGAAACTAGAAGATTTACAGGCGCAAAAGCAATGATTCCAATTGGTAAAAACCATATTTCTGGTCAATTTGCTCTGCAGCAGTACCTCCCTAATTCCTGCACAATTCAATGTGTAGTTGGTGCCCCCGGAATACGACCATTCCGTGCTAATCCAAGTAGGGGGAAAGCGCCTGCAAGCCAAATTCCACAATATGTACTATCATGGCCTAATATTTTCACACAGCCATTTTTGCCTCACTATTAAGATTTAAAATATTTTGGCGCTTTTGGGCAACTTCTTAAGCCAACATTTAGTAAAGGGAGCTCGAATAAACGAGCTTCATATTACAAATATCTGTTTGAGGATTTAAATATTATCTGCTTTCCTTTATTACATCATTTCTTTAACGAATAATGCCATCATAACAAGAAATAAAATCGCCGAATTAACTTGAAGAAAAAAACACTTACACACATTATTCTATATTCTATATTCTATAGAACGTATTATTGAGATTAATAATAGGAGGAAAAAGAAAATGCCTTTCAAACTAAAAAATAGCTTCAATATGTTGCTTCAAGGTCCGTTTAATATATATGATGCATATTTACATATTGCCAGCATGTATACTGAAAAAAAGAAAAAACTACTCGAAGATTACAAAAAAGTATCCGGCTTTTCTTCGCTAAAGTGGATTACTTTCAATGCTCAAAAAGTGGAAAGTGATGTAAAACTGATAGAATCGATCCCCTCGATTTTAAATATAAAACCTAGAAACAAAGATAAAATTATACATCAGCTGAAGCTAAAGCAAGACAAGTTTCATGATGAAGAAGTACGCAATTTAATCAAGACTTTTATCCAAGCATTAAAATCAGGAAAATCTCCAGTCTGCTGTTCGTGCGGAAAAATTAAACCACAAATGAAAATCTGCACTATCTGCAATAATAAAATGTGCCTGTCAGATATAAAAATTGGCAATACAACAAAACTCTTACTGTCACCACGTATCAAAAAGAATTATAGTAACCAAAAACATGTGATATGCCCCAAATGTGATCATTTTTCCAATAAATCTCTCACTGTAATGAAGCAGTTTATGGATAAAATATATAATAAGTATGATTACTTCATATTAGGACACCAGCATATTTTTGGTGCCTGTGCCGGCACAAGTTTCCTCTACCAATTAATAAACAATCATTTTTTAGATAATATTGTTGCATTTGCAGAAATAATGCATATAGAATCGAAGTACAAAAACTACACAGATAATGATAAGATGAAGAGTATCTTTGTAAATCAACTAATGAAATATAACAAGAACCTAAAAGAATGTCATGGAATCGCAAATATCCTGGAGTTATACACTTCCAATGAATTTGTGTACTCAGCATCAAACCCTGAACTAGATGCACTGACGCTTGCGTGTTATGCAAATAAAGTTCCTCTTTACTCATTTGATAATGATAAAATCTCTATTTTTCCAGCAAAAACCTACTACAAAGATCGGCAAATTGTCAATAAGATCATTGCCACAAGAATTCTTAGAGAATCATCCAGACATCCCAATGCCAAAGTCTTTATTCCCATTGGCGGCAATCATATATATGGAGAAAATGCTTTACAGCAGTACCTACCTAACTGCTGTACCATTACATGCACAACTGGGGTGCCTTACTTATCTTCATACACACCAAATTCCCATTACCAGAAGAAACCAAAAGCTCAGTTGCCTAATTTTTGCTTATCCTGGCATAACATTTTTCTTTGTCCATTTTTACCTCTGAAACCTAAATAACAGATAATAAAAATTCCTGCTTCAAAAGCAAGATGAAGGGTTAGACAATATTGGACAAAGGAGCCTGATATAATCAGGCTCTATATTGGCGCTTTTGAGCATTAGTGTAAACTTGCACACGGCGTCAGTTATTTTGTTGATGTCTCATTCAACTTGAATTTATTTATTAAAAGACCTAATACTTTATCAGCCATTTCATCTAAACCCAACAACCCGTCCTGTTGAATGGGTTGTTCAAACTTATCATTTCCATCATCTAGGAAGAGTTTACAACAAGGTTTTCCTTTATTTTTTAGCCCTTGTATTCCGATAGAAGCTCCACGATGTCCTCCGCAGGAATTTGGACAGCCGGAAACTCTTATCATCTTTAAAACTTCGTTTGCAAACCGCACTTTTTGCTGCTGTTTGTCTTTAAACAAAGCATCCAATTTTAAGGCAATTCTGGTTGTTATATCAGTTGTATCTAATACTCCTTGTTTGCAAACCGCAGGTCCAATACAAGAATGTATATGACCAGAAAATGATTTTAGACTTAAATCAATGTCATTTGATTCGTTATTTATGAAGTTATAAACCTCAGGTAGTGCCGATGTATGCACCAGTGGAAGCAACAAGTTTTTATCCTGAGTCAAGCGGACAAAATGGAGTCCTAATCTATCAGTCAAGTCGACAATTTTCTCCATTAGACTGGGGCGCAGTTTACCATATGGATACCTTAGAAGTACAGAGACAATTTTGCTACCAACTTTAGCTGGAGACACAGATAGTTTTTTCCAGTCATTATAGTTCGTTTCTGAGATTGTGGGTATCGGATAGGATTTTAATTTTGCAATACAATCTTCAGCTGATTCATTAAAAGTATATAATGGAGTTTTTGTCTTTTTGATACTACCAAAATATTTTTTAAATAGCTGCACGAATTTTTCTTTGCCAAGCTGTTGAGCTATGGTAAAAATTCGTGTTTGCATATGATTTTTACTATCGCCGTGGTCTTGATACAACTCAGTCATTGCCCGAGCACAACGAATATAGTCAGCTTCAGGAAGCCAATTAAAAAGCAACGTTCCAATTTCCAACCTTACGTCCCATTCCGCCTCCACTATAAACTTTGAAGCCTCGCTGTCCGTTATTTTCAACAGCGATGAAGCCAAGATCTTGCAAGGTTGCCATATATTCATCTTTAGCAGACGAGAAAAATCCCAATTTCATCTTTCTTGGTAATTTCAAAGATTCATCCCAATTGAACATTATCTGTGTCAGGTTGTGGACAAAAGGCATTACGTCAAAAATAGTATCTTCCCCAATTCCACTGTCCGGTGATGCTATAATATTATTAAAATTATTACAACCGCCGACAAATGGAATTCTATAATTCGTAATTGTCTTCAAAAGCGGAATCATTTGTTCCGCTTGTACATCACGTATTTGAATAGTTTGTCGGGTGGAAAAGTGAATGTATCCAACTCGATGTTTGCTGGCAGCTACTGCAATATCACGAAACTGTTGTGTAGGAATATTACCACCAGGAATGCGAATGCGAACCATAAATTTATCGTTGCGTTGCTGCTTTATGCCAAACTTGTTCAACGTATGTTTAAATTCTAACTGGTTTATTCTTCTGGCAGAAAAATCGTTAAAATGTTTTTCAAGTAAAAGATATTTATCATATACTTTCATATTAATTTAAATTCCTTTTGCATTTAAAATGTATTACAATTAAAATATTGCAAGTGATTTTCCTTTTTTTAACGCTGCATTATGTTTCTCAAGGCACATTTTTCCAAATTGCAGAGAAAAATGCTAGAAGCATATATTCTATAAAGTATTTTACTGCATGCACATATAATTTATGTTAAACACAGATAGACAAGTGTCATGTAGATGTGGCTTTAACCTTTTCAATATTAAATCATTCACTAAATAAACACAGTGTGTAAGTTTTTACGGTATTAGTTTGTCTATTTGCTGTCTCAACTTTCAAATTTCAAGCAAATCTCGACTCCTCAAAAACATGCACCCCGCGTTAACTATATAATATTCAACATCGTAACAAACACTGACTAAGCTAATATTTCGCATAGGAATTTAATATAATCAGGCTCTATATTACCGCTTTTAATCATTAATGTCAATTCCCAGAAATTCGCCAGAAACTTTGCGCTCTCAATGTGCTCAAGTGCTGTTTTTATTGATACCGCATCAGGATGCTTGAGGCGGTCTGTTTCCAATATATATTCTTCAATAAAAATATTACCTGCATCAGGAAATGCCATTTCATAAAACGGCAAAACCGCGGCTATTTCAAAAACAGGACAATCCCATCTCATTTCTTCCCAATCAAGTATTGTGCAAATTTTTTGAGATTTTTCTTCAACCAACAGGTTCGGCAACCCAAAATCACCATGAATGAGATGTTTGCTTGCCGCATATGGTTCTATAGCAGAAAATGATGATTTGGCCCTATCCTCGAAGGATTTCAGCAAACTATATGTAACACCAATGGAGGCAAAGACATCCGGCTCAATATTTATATACAGTTTATCAAATATTTCTTGGGCAGATAAGAATTCTTCAGGCAAAATCGGAGCTCTATCAAAAGCGATCGCCGCAAATAAGTGCCGTTCCTGCCATAACTTATAATGTACAAACGCAAGCATTATGGCAGCAGCTTCAATGTTTTCTCTTTTATCTTCACGTGGATGAACACCTTTTTTAAAAGGGAAAAGCGCAAATAATGAACCATCTATTTGTTGTATAGAGTTCCCCCCTTCACCTTTCAAAGGAGACGCTATTAAAGCACCAAACAACTTCTCTAAAATTTGCAGCGCCTGATGCTCAGACTGGACATCTTCATAGCTTCTATTTGAGTTATATTTTCGCAATGCGAAAAGTTTCAGGCTTTCAGATGAAACTATCCACGTGTCATTCATGTGCCCTTCACCAACACTTTCATACTCAACCTTATCGGGAAGTCCAAAGCTGTTCTTTATTTTATCCATTAATACCATACCGATTAACCTCTCGTTTTGTAACTTGCACAATACAACCTAACTCATTCCTGAAAACGCACAAATGGTGTTCTGATAAAATATTCTGTCTTTTTCACTGGAAGAAAGGTTCAATGAGTTTATAAACCTGACACTGAGCTCATCATAATCAGTTGTCTCTAGAAAAAAGTCCGACGCAAAAAGGATATGATCCAATCCAACCAGGTCACGAGCACACTCAAAAGCTGCACTATTCCAGTTTAAAGCTGTATCCAGATAGAAGTTTTTCATATACTCGGAAGGTAATTTGTCGAGACGCTCAGCATACCCCGGAATGAAACTGGGGATTTCGAACGGAACATCTACCCGGCGTGCCATATAAGGCAAAGCCCCTCCCATATGGCTGAGAATCACTTTTGCACTGCTGAATTTCTCAAAGAAACCAGATATAACTAATTTTACGGCTGACAAAGTAGTATCAAACGGAAACGCAAGCAACGTGGGAGCTTCGTCATCATTATAAAAAGTTGAGTATATTGGGTGCATATACACTGCAAGTTTTCTGCTGGTGACCTCCTCCCAGAATCGTTCAAAAAACGGGTCATCAAAATAAATCCCATTAACGTTGGATGGTATTACAATGCCCACAGCTCCTAATTCTTTTTGAGCACAATCTATTTCTCTAAGACATTCATCCATATCATTAGCGGTACGGAAGCCAGAAAATCAAAGTTTTCCGGGTTATCAAGGCATATGCCGGCAAGCTCTCGATTCATCACCTGACAAACAAAAGGAGCATTTTTGTCTACCTTATGATAAATAATTGGATTTTGCAAAATCTCCTTATCAATACCTGCCTGATGCATCTTCTCCATTCGCTTTGCACTGTTCCAGGCAGGAAGAGGAGTTTCAGCCCATACTGCAAAAGCGTTGTCAGCTTCATACTGATGAACTTTTATAAGTTCAGGATAAAGTTTTTCCATTGCGACAAGCCCTTCTAGAGGGAAAGCATGACTGTGCGCGTCAATTATCATTTGAACACCTGAATGTTGTTGTTATACTCGGACAGTTTCCTCTGCATCTCCAGTTCAATTACATGCCTGCCTGTCAAAACAGTATCTTGTTAGAGTTCATACACCAGCTTCCCGTTCATAATTGTTTTCATGACCTTTATATCGGTAATCTTCTCTGGTTTAACAGTAAGCGGATTACCACTAAGAATAACAATGTCTGCAAGATATCCTTCTTTTATTTTTCCCAGATATTTCTCAGTTTTTAACTGCTTCGCATTATTTACTGTCAAGCAAGTCAACGCCTCGAGCACCGTAATTGTCTCATTAGCAACAGATGGCCCTCTTCCGATAACAGCATCTTTAATAATATAAAGAGGAGAGTCAGTCAAAAGAGAACCAGACCCTGCCGGGAAATCACTTAAAAGGTTTGAAGCAGGCTGCAAGTTGGCAATAACTTTAAGAGCCGCAAAGCGTGGCATGTCAGATTTGTAAACTCTATTAAGGTGAGTCAAGGTAGCTCTTGTCCGGCTTCCAGGATACTCAGCCTGAAGTCTTTCTATAGCATTCAAAACAGCATTTGTACAATCTTCCATAACTGAATGGATGTGTATGTCAAGGTTTGCCGCAAAAACCGGTCCAAGGATTTTTAACAACTCTGATTCGTCGAATTGAATAAAATGCCCTTTTGCGGTAAATCCGTCGTTAGATATTTTTATGCTTAATGGTCTCACCAATTCAGACGTATACAACTTCTTCAACTTCTGCATTTCAGGTTCTGCGTTCAAAGCATCCTTTCTGGAAATCAAGTAGTGCGACCCGAAATATCTAACTGGCAAATCACCCGCTTTTTCCATTTCCAGTAATCCCTTATATGAATTTTCTTCTACAGCAGGCATGCCGGCATCATATACTGATGTTATCCCGTATTCAGCGAGTTGCGGTAAAAATTTCTTTAATCCTTTTTTAAATTCTTTTACTGTTCCAATATTAAGAGTTTTCAGGTGCGGCCAAAATGCGGCTCCCTCCACTAAGTAACCGGTTGGTGAGCCGTCTGCATTACGGACATAAAAATGCGCTCCAGGTAAAGGATCAGGAGTATCTTTATCAATTTTCAATATTTCCAAAGCCTTAGAATTAACCCATGCTCCATGCCCTGAGTTTTCAGCAATAAACACTGGCCGCTTGAATTCAATCTTATTTAGAATCTCCTTGTCAGGTCCATTGGAAGGGAAGAAATCAGATGCAAATCCAAATCCAGTAATTTTATCAAGTTCAGGGTGGTCATTTACATATTTTTTTATTTTATTGATTGTCTCAGATGCATTTTTGCATTCTGTCAAATTGACACCAAGCGTTGAAAACAAAACCGCAACCGCAGGATGAATATGCGAGTCTATGAAACCAGGCAGAACAACACCTTTCTGAGCATTTATAATTTTTGTCCTGTCTCCGATCATTCTTCTAATCGCATCATCGCTACCTACCTTAAAAATCTTATTGCCACGTACCGCAAACGCAGAGGCAGACGGCTGAATTTTGTTCATAGTAATTATCTTTGCATTGACAATTACTAAGTCAGCTTGCTCCTTTGCTTCTGCCCAAAGTGCAGTTAATAACAAGAGGAAGAAAGAACATGCAGCCAGCGATTTTCTAATAATAGATAATTTCATGCCATTCATTTCACGTACCTTCCAAGACAGTTTGTTTTAATTAGTTGTCGTGACAACTAATTTGCATTATACATTATTAAATGCAAAAATAAAGAGTCAAATTAAAATTATTTAGAATAAAGTTGTCATAACAACTTTTTGCATTATATTAGATTCATATACTAATTGTCAAAATGAAAGTTACATCTAGCCATGAAAAATTATGACAGTAGAAGTAAGTCTCCTGGACGATGGATTTCAATAATCAACAGGCTTTCGGATAAGTATTTTAGGACAGAATTAAAGAGATTTGGACTTGGTTTAGGTCAACATTTACTGCTGGCAGAATTATATGACCAGGACAAAATCAATCAAGATACCCTGGCTAAGCACCTGGAAGCTGATAAAGCAAATGTCGCCAGGTCTCTAAACAAGCTGGAAGCCTTAGGTTACATTGAACGCCGTCAGCACCCCAAAGACAAAAGAAGCCGCGTGATTTACCTGACTCCCAAGGCAATGTACATAAAAGATGATTTTGTAAAAGTCTTGCGAGGCTGGAGTCTTCTCTTGTGCTCAAACCTTTCCACTGAAGAATTTGAAACAGCTATAAAACTTTTACAAAACATGTATTCTCAAGCCCATAAAATGTATGGTCAAGATACTCGAGAAAATATGTTTTAACATAATATATTTTCAGAAAATCTTAGAAAAGATTAATGGCAAAATGAGCCATATCAAGATTAATGATAATAACACAGGATATCATTCCTCCTGACGCTCTATTTGGCACCATTCAAATATTATGTCATGGCTTCTGGAGCTATAGCTCAATTTACCTTTTACCATTATTTTCTCACCTTTTCCCAATGAATCAGCACTTTCCTTGCTGAGCTTAGCATAACAAAGAATCAACCTTCTTGTTGGTTCCCCTGCCGTATTGTCCATGTAAACACTGATTCCAATACAGTCGTCTTCAAAATAAATATCACTTTCATCAGGCAGGCTGAGGTGTACATGACTAATTGTTCCTGAAAACAAAAACCATTTACCAATATATTTTGAGCTTTCGTGCAAGTAATCATTAATGAATTTACGAGATATTATATTAGCCACTTCAGCGTCAATTTGCCTAGCAATCCGTGAGGCATTACTCGTTTTTGCTGAAATCATTTTAGAATTCGATTCTTTATGCTTACCATTTTCAAGAGTTAACATTACAAACTTTTTCATAGACTTTGCGTTTGTACATTTACATCCAGAAATTGCGCCACTGCATATATTGCAGTAAGCAGCTATAGATAAAAAGTAAAAACACCATGGTAGTGAAAATTTTGACTGTCTCATATTTGTCCTGCAATGATTAATAATCATTATTCCATATGTAAATACAATTGCCAAAGACCTTGCTTAATTAAACAATAGTATTCCTGCAGATGCTGCGTGAGAATAAATTTTGTATATAAAACTACTCGAAAAAAAGATTAATTATTCATAAAATCACTCCAATTATAAAGAGTTCCTGCCCTAATAATTTTTATTTAATGAAATAAACTTACTGAGCGCTTTATTTGGATAAAAACCATTCTACGATGATGTAGTTCTATTTACTAATTTCTGTGTTTTAAGTCTCTTCAAGTTGATTTTTATATAAAATTAATTAGATATTATTACATTTGTAAGGTTTAACGAATATTATTACATTTGTAAGGTTTTTTAAATGCAAACACACGTTTTCTACGGTGCAAAATCAAAGGCTATCAGGAAAGCCAAAAAGATTACAATTAAAAATATTGCGGACGCATTGGGTAAATCTGAAAAAACCATATGGACCTGGGAAACAGGCAGGTCTGTTCCAAAAAAATTTGATATTGAATGCATGGCTAAAGTTCTGAAGATTTCTCCCCTTGAAATATCTGACATATCACTCAAAAACGCCTCAAACAGTAGTTATCAGGAAATAATCTTTCATGGAATAAAGCATATTTCTGAACTAAGAAAACAATTGAAAAACGAAAATATAAATTTTGATTATGGCCTTTTTGATAACCTGGAAAACTATTGCAGAGAACTGGAAAAAACCAACATCCATCTAGAGCGCGACATCAACAAATTAAAACGTATAACAGATGTAATTGACAGTTACTTTTTTGTCATAAACAGCAGCAATCACTCGATCTTTGAAATCAATAAATCATTCCTGAAATTTTTGCACCTTCATGAAAGTGAAGCAATCGGAAAGACCTTATATCAATTAAACTTTAATTTCGATATTAAACCGATCATAAATCTGGAAAAGAAATGTCTGGAACTCGGTTGTGAAGTCAAAAACGAGACTATAAAACTACCTTCAAACCGATTTGGACTGGCAACCGCAACTCCAATTTACGATTCATCAAACTTCAAAATAATACAAGTCATAATAACGATCAAAGATATCACAATTGAGCATAAACATAAAACAAACCTTTTTAACCTGGAAAATGCCATATGTAATTCAGATATAGTAGTTTGGTCAGGGCAATACACTCTTCACAACAAACTGGTAATTTCATATGTCAGCGAAAATATACACAAAATATGTTATGTGACCAAACAGGAAGTATTTAACGATGGGTTCAACATTCTGAACAGCATTCACCCTGAAGATTACCTGCGTGTCAAGGAATGGCTTCAGTCAGGCCTCAAGAAACTCAAAAGAAATACAGAGAAAATCTCTATTGACTTCAAAATCATTGATAATGACCAGAAAATAAAATGGCTGACAATGAATATAGAAAAGTCGCTGAATACTTTTTTCGGGTACCTCAGGGATATAACTGCGCGACGGCTTGATGAACTGGAAAGGATTGAGCTGCAGCAGGCAATAGACAACAGCGATGATTTAGTTATAGTTGAACGTCCGGCAAATGACAGAAACCACCTCAAATATAATTACACTTATATCGGTAATAAGGTAAAAGACTTATGGGGCATAAACAAAACCTCATTAAAACAGAATTGTGTAAAATGGTATGACGTAATTGTTGATGAAGACCGTCAGCGAGTTATCGATTCCTTGGTCAGCGACTCATTAACTTATATAGAATACAGAATGCTCAATAACGGTAATGAAATAAAATGGTTGTCTCACAAGATAATCAGAACAGAACATGCTGTCTTCTCTTATATTACTGATATAACAGATAAAAAAGCAAAAGAAGACAGACACAGAATCCTTGAACAATCCATCGAACACTCACCATTTGGAGAGTGGCTCGAAGAAATATCCCCTGACGGCAAAAGAAAGATGATATTCTTTAATAAGGCTATGGAGGAAAACTGGGGAAGACCCAGACATCAGTTATTGAATAATGTCAAATGGGGGTGGTTAAAATTTTTGACCCCGGAAAGTAGAATAAAGCGGCTGTCAGATAAAAGGATAACCTCAAGATTAACTCCTTATTCCTTTAAAGTTATGCATCCGAATAAAAAAGTTATACAACTTACTGAATTATCATTTGTTTATAAGACAGATAGAAATACCATTATAAGATGCGGCCGACAATGGTCCATGGAAAATTTGAAGAGTTATGAGTAAACAGTGATTGAGAATATTGTCCTTCCTGATAGCATAATAGGTGATTAAAATGATAGTTAACATAGACCACATTAATATTGTCGTATCTGACTTGATAGAAACAGAAAACTTCTTTAAAAAATTAGGCTTTATAAGAAATCACAAAGAAAAAATAGAAGGTGATTGGATATCGGAAGTTGTCGGACTGGAAGGTGTCTCTGCCGATTACATTGCATTATCTTTACCGGAGTCAGATGTTTGTGTAGAGCTTATAAAATATTATTCTCCGGTTTCTCCTCAAACTAACCTGAACGAACAGGCAAACACAATAGGCTTCAGACATGTTGCTCTAAAAGTGAAAGACATTGAAAAAGAAGTTAAAAAACTTGAATCCCTTAATATAAAATTCAACAGCAAAATTCACCGAAAAGGTAATAAACTGTTGGTTTACTTCTCCGGTCCTGATGACATTATTATGGAACTTGCTGAATACTTATAGTGCAAACTCAATTACTTGCGTACATATTACAGGAAAATATATGTTTTTCAACATCTGGCAAGCCCAAAAAGCACTACTGACTTTGTCATAAAGTAGTGCTTAAAAATTAAAATATTAAGGATAAATCTGTTATTACTCCAGGTTAATATATTCTGATATAAGCGATAACATTATTACCATTATCATATTTTATAGCCATTGGTATTATTCCATCTCTGATACTGACAGCACCAGTTGCGGCAGACTCTACTGTTTTGGAATTTGATAACTTCTGCCCCGGGGCGGCTAATGCACTGATTTTTACATTATCACCATTTATTTCCGCAAGATAAACTCCAGGTGTTTTGAAGCCTTCTGTCAACGTGGCCATAAATACTATATAAATCCTCTTACCTTTTATATACAGGGTTGGATTTCCGACCTTGACAAACTTTGAGTTAACCGACTCAATTAGCTCTCCCGATATAGCTGCCGGTTCAGCAAAAAAACTATCGTACACATTAGAGTAAATAGCATAAACACTATCTTTACCGTGACTTCTATAATATGTAGAAAAGGCCACACGGCCTTTGTATAATGATGGCCCTAAAGGCACCACAGTAGCTCCTTTTGGCAGGCTGGCGTAGTTATCTGGGGAAGTCCGAACTAACATTTTTTTCTTAGCATCATAAACATAAATAAAAATATCTCCTGAAGTTGTTTCAGCTCGTAAAGCAAAATTTCCCCGATATACTGATATATCCCAGAAATTAAATATTTTATCGTTTGATTTGCATAATAAAACAGGTTTGCCATGCGTAATAGAGTCTTCTTCAGGTATCTTATATTTATAGACAGCATCCGCTCTGTCGCTTAAGGATGCAAGGAATATCGCTTCTGAATTCATTGTAATATAGGGTGCATCAAAATTATGAAAGGTCACACCTTTTTTGTCAGGAACAGCCTGTCCTTGTAAGGCTATAGGTGTAACTCTCCATTTTCCGTCCCGCCATTTCCTCGCGTAAAAAACTCCTCTTTTATAATTTTCCAGAGTCGCACTGAAAGTAATGATATTCCCTTGAATAATTGGTGAGTTAAGCCCCCCCTCGGGCCTAAGTTGTGTAGGCTCCCACAACCCATGTTGTCCTTGGAATGATATGATATGCTTCTTGAGGCCTTTCGCTGTTGCCTCGCTAGTTACAGCTGTAACTGGTTTTGAAAAAGTCCCATCAGGGTTAAGATATGATACAAAAATCGCTGGTTTGTCAGTTTTTCCATCAATTGCAGTATAGACGAAACTTTTGCCGTCTTCAGATATTGATGGCGGAATCAAAATATGTTTAGGAACTGTAAGTTCTTTAATTTCAAACCCAGACAGCATGCATGGAACTATAGCAAGCGTCAAAATGCCTAATAATGTTTTATTCATGATCTCCTCTGCAAATTGCATTTTTTATATGGTTCGGCATTTGATGGAAACTTTTAGAATGTCTGAACGATATACTTCACTGTAAACTTATAACATTCCCAGCAAAAGACATCATTTTAAGTCGTTGGCAGTATTAAGTTAAGTCCTAATCAAATTATTAATGCAACAATTTAATTCAAGAGTACATATGCAGCGTCAGTCTATTTCATCAAGTCTTTAGTCCTATGACTTTACCACAAGTCTAAATGTATCAAAATTACAAAAAAAAACAACTATAAAATATCTATTACATAGGATTATATATTGTTTTTTATTAGAAAAATTGTGAAAATAATATATTTTTGCGCAAAAGCATTAAAAACGTTTGATAAACTCATAGTTAAGGAGAATTTTTTTCGGGACATTTGCCGTAAATGGTGCTTCCAGCTTATTAACCAGGAGTTCTAAAGCAACTGTCGCAGCATCTACTGTCGGAGTTTTTATCGCTGACACTTTATGCGGCATCAAGTTATACCACTTGTTGTCATCGTAAGTAATAATTCTGATTTTATCAGCTGTTTCAGGGAAAATCTCTTTTATACAGCCAAGGACTTCATAACAAATTACTGTTGAACCGCATACGATACCGTCTACAGCCTGAATGCTTTTGATGAATTCATAAATACTTTTGTTATTTAAACTGCTGTGATATTCAACCTGCAAAATATTTTCTTCTTTAAATAAACCAGCTTCAAGCATAGCGGTTTTATAGCCGGCTTTTCGTTCTTTAATCGTATAATTTATCTCCGAATATCCAATGAATGCAATATTTTTTGCTCTATGCTTAACTAACTCCTTTGTCGCTTCATAGGTGCTGCGAAAGTTGTCTATTCCAACAAAATCAAAATTCTCGGTTTCAATGTTTCTATCTACAAGTACAACCGGAATGTTCTGACCTTTCAGTAAAGGATACTTCTGGGATACATCAGCGGGAGCTAAAATTAACCCGTCAACCCCTTTGTTCAGCAACAGGCTTATGCATTCCAATTCTTTTTCGGGGTTCTGCTCAGAGTCACAGATAATCAGATTATATCCCATATTCCTGGCCATTGACTCTGTGTATTTTATGAGGTCAGCAAAGAATTCTTCCCGGATATCAGCGATGACCATACCTATAGTTAATGCCTTGTTTTTAAACCTTTTCCCTTGAGTTGCCGTTACCTTATAGCCAAGTCGTTTTATTGATTCAAGAACCGCCTTACGCGTTTCCTGATCAACATGTCTGGTTTTATTTATAACATGACTGATAGTAGTTACAGAATAATTAGTATCTTCTGCAATATCTTTTAATGTTACATTCTTTTTTTGCGCCATAGTATTTTTGCTGTGTTTTGTTTTCGTTTGTTGTTGTATTGCTTTCTATGAATGAGCCCCCCTTCAGGCGATCCGCTTGTTATAGCATCTTTCAAAATCTATTTCGAGGTATGAAATCACCATCCAGAGATTTTTCAGATAAGACAGCTTTTAATCAACTATACTACTAATATAACTGGGTATTTTGGTCTGTGCAAGTAAAATATTTTATTCCTTTGCGCAAATATTGCTATTTTTTGCGCAAAAAGATTGACATTATTAAAAAATAGAATTATTTTTATTTATCGGACAAGACTTAATATTAATTATGAGGAGTTTTGCAGTATGCCCCGAAGTAATATCATTGATTCAGTATTTAAGGGCAGTATTTTTTCCGCTAAGGAGAAAGACGCCTGGCCGATTTCAAAACACGACCTCTACGGAGGTAAGTATTTCGCAGGATATTACGCATCAGAACACGTTGCGGCTACAGAATTTGTGTTTGGAATAATTCTCGTTACAATGGGAGTTAGCGCTAAGGATATTTTTTGGGGGCTTCTCATAGGCAACGTTCTAGCGGTTTTAAGCTGGGCGCTGATAACAGCTCCAATTGCAACTAATACCAGACTAACTTTATATTGGTACATAAGAAAAATTGCGGGAAGAGGAACCACCCTGCTCTACAATGCAATGAATGTAATTGTGTTTACGATAATTTCAGGAGCCATGATAACAGCTTCGATATCCGCCTTAAGAGTTTTGTTTAATATTCCTGTACAGCTGAAATGGTATCCAGAAAGTGTTGCTTTTGTTATTTTAGGTTTGATTCTGGGAATAGCAGTTGTTTCCATAACGATATTTGGTTTCAAGGCTGTTGCCATGTTTTCAACACTTTGCGGACCATGGTTATTCTTTATGTTCACATCCGGAGCGCTGGTTGCCCTGCCCTATCTCGCAAACCATGTTTCCGGTGTAACAGAAATTTCTTCATTTTCACAGCTTTTCAATATCTGTAATACGTCAGTCTGGAATGGAGTAAGCAGTAACGGACATTCAGGAATTGGACTTATAGGAGTAATAGGCCTTGCATGGTCAGGTAATTCCTTTACACATTTCGGATTAATTGATATGGCTGTATTCAGATATGCCAAGAAGCCGTCATACGGGCTTTATACCGCTTGCGGTATGTACTTTGGACATTTTCTGGCCTGGCTGGCAGCCGGCATAATGGGCACAGCTGCAGCACTTCTGCTCTCAAGGCCTTTATCTATGATGGATCCGGGCGATGTAGCCTTTAACCTGTTAGGATACTCTGGAATTATTATCCTTATAATTGGTGGCTGGACAACAGCAAACGCGAATCTTTACAGAGCCGGACTGGCTGCTGAAGCTATATTCCACAAATTCTCTCGGAAAAAAGTCACTTTGATAGTCGGAATTTTCACTGCAATAATTTCCTGTTTCCCGTTTGTTTTCACCAAGGCGTTTCAACTGGTTACTTATTCAGGGATTATACTGGTACCAATCGGCGGTATAGTTTTTGCTGAACATTGGCTTTTTCCTAAGCTGGGGCTCTCAAAATACTGGTCATATTATAAAAAAGAAAAAACTAACTGGGCAGCAGTCAGCACCTGGTTTGCGGCCCTGCTATTTGCATTCAGCATAAATTATTTCAGTATAATATCATACCAATACATCTTTATTTTCGAATGGACACTCTCAATTGTCCTTTATATTTTCATTTCTATCCCACTGGGTTCAAAAGAGAAATACAGTGAAGAAAAACACAAAGATGAACTGGTTTTGGAAACTATCAAAGAAGTTCAAGAAAAAGATTATCAGGAAAAACTACTTGAAGATTCTGGTGAGAGTGCACAAAGAAAGCATGCAAAATCTATACTGGCATCAATCCTGCATAAACTTGCATGGCTTTGCCTGATTACCATTGGAGCAAATGCTCTATACGTTTTCTTTTTCAGTTCAGGTGTAGAGAATTACATGAATAACTTCAGTGCTTTTAAAATAATTTCATTTACAGCAACAATTCTATACTTTGTTTTGGGAACCGCTACCCAGATTCTACAGAGAAAGAATGTAAATTCGTAACATAGGTATATCATGAAACAAGCTATAATGACGGACCCGGGAAAAATAGAATTTAAAAATGTCGACATCCCGGTAATTAATGATAATGAAGTTCTTCTAAAAATTAAAAGAATCGGCGTTTGCGGCAGTGACATCCATGTTTACCACGGCAAACACCCTTTCACCAGCTACCCAATTGTACAAGGACATGAATATTCTGCAGTTGTAGAAAAAGTCGGCAAAAATGTAACCAAAGTGAAAGCCGGGCAAAAAGTTACCGCAAGGCCGCAGGTTGTTTGTGGAGAATGTCCTCAATGCAAACGCGGAGACTATAACATTTGCGACAACCTGAAAGTCAGCGGCTTTCAGGCTAATGGATGTGCTCAGGATTATTTCAAGGTTTCCGATAAAGTAATTTATCCAGTTGATGATTCAGTTTCTTTTGATGATATAGCACTGATAGAACCATTATCTGTGGCTGTATATGCAACAGAAAAAGCCGGAGATTTGAGCGGTAAAAACGTTGTAATCTTTGGAGCGGGAACTATAGGCAACTTCATTGCTCAAGCTGCGATTTGTCAAGGAGCTGCCAAAGTTCTGGTTAGAGACATAAGCTCTTTCAGACTTAAAGTGGCTACAGAGTGCGGTATAGAACATGTATCCAACCCACAAGATGAAACCATAGAAGAAGCCGCTAAAAGAGTTTTTGGCACTGAAGGCTTCAGTACTGTTTTTGAAGCATCCGGGGCTAAAGCTGCCATAGATGATGCAGTTTACTTTATCCAAAAAGGTGGTTATATCGGCATCATTGGTGTCTTTTCCAAGCCTCCGGAAGTCAACATGGCATTTATATGCGAACACGAGTTGACTATGTCAGGCTCAATGATGTACAAACATGAACATTACTTGAAAGCTATCGAATGGCTTCAAAATAACAAAATTAAAACAGCTCCAATAATCAGCAGAAGTTTTGATTTCTATGATTATCTTGATGCTTATAAATACATTGAGCAAATGAATGACGAAGTAATGAAAGTAATAATTAGAGTAAATTAGAGAATATAATTATGAAGCAAATTGTAATTGACAAACCGCATTCTATCAATGTGGAGGACACTTACAAACCGCAGCCGCCGAACTCTGAGGTTTTAGTGAAGCCTCGGTTCGGCGGCATTTGCGGGACGGATATTCACATCTACGAGGGCAATTTTATCGGTACCTACCCGGTTACCCCCTGTCATGAATTTTCAGGCGAGGTAATAGAAGTTGGAAGCTCGGTAAGCAATGTAAAAATTGGAGATAAAGTAATTGTTGATCCTAATGTAAGATGTCATCAATGTGATGCATGCCGTACAGGAAGATTAAATATATGCGAAAACTTTTCGGCAGTCGGAGTAACTCGTCCCGGAGGCTTCAGTGAGCTGGTCTGCGTACCTGAATCCAACGTATATAAGTTCGAAAACTGTTCTTTTGAAGCTGCCGCTTTTGGAGAACCGCTTGCTTGTGTCTTATATGGGCAAAGTAAAATAAATTATATGCCCGGACAAAAAGTTATTATCTGGGGAGCTGGAGCCATAGGCCTTCTTCACCTCATGGCTTGCAAAAATATTTATGGTTGTAATGATATAACAATAGTTGATCTTGAACATAAAAATCTCGACACAGCCATTAAAGCTGGAGCGTCGCATACTGTTATTGCAGATGATAATCTTGAAGCAAAGCTGTCTGAAATCAATAACGGAAAATTTGATATTGCAATTGATGCAACCGGAAATAGCAATGCCGTACATACACTATTCAAACATCTTGCAAGAGGTGGACAGGCTTTACTTTTTGGAGTATATGATCAAAAAGCAGAGCTTAAACTATCCCCTTTTGATATTTTCATAAACGACTGGGAAATAAAAGGTTCACTAACATACAATCATGATTTTTACTCAGCAGTTAAAGCTCTTGACAACGAATTAATCAAACCTGAAATTCTTATTGGTTTAAAAATTAGTTTAGATGAAACACCAAATATTATAAGAAAAATAGCTGATGGAGAACGTATGGGAAAAGTACAAGTTAAGATCAACTAAAATATAAATTTGTACCCATCCTATCCCCGTATGTGTTATTCCGTCATTAATGACAGAATAGCACATACCTTATTAAAGTTGAAATAATATTGAAAACACTAAGTGCTTGAAATTAGACAGTTTTGTTATTCATACAATTTCAACATATTTCCATCTAAAATCAACATAGTGTTGAGATATATCTAGTTCTCAACTCATAAAACACTCCGCTAATGACGGAATTTCGGCAGTTTTCTTACAACTCTCCAGGCAGTATTCTGCCCAAACGCGGCTCCGGTAAGGGATGAAAAAAAACCGGTCGGCCAACAATGAATCCCGGAACTTATTACATTCATCATCAACATTATCTCCCGATTGCGGTTAGGATTTATTCCACAATACCTCAATCCATATTCTAATGCCTTATACAAGACATTGGCAACTATAACATTTGGCAGTAAATACAAGTATGCCTCAAGAGCAAATTGAATTGTAGTGGTAACCGCATCAGCGATAAAATTACGAACGTGAAATTTCTGTATCAACAAGGGCTTGAAGTATATCTGCAAAAACGTTCTTGTGAAAGATACAAAAGAAGCTACCATTGCATTCTTAAAAAATCCTCCGACATCTTTAACCAAATCAGGAGCATTCTGTAAATTCATATAAGGAGACTGATATGATTTATTAGTTGCTCGTTTCACCTGCTCTTGCATAGCGATCCGATCTGCTGCTGAGAATGGGTCTTGCTGTAATAAATCTGCACATTTCTCAGGATTAGGATGATGTTGTATGCATTGTTGGATATCATCTATCTTAGTCGACATAATGGTTTCACTTCTGGTTGGCGTGCCGACCTGCCACCATATCTTCAATGCCTCCCATAAGCTGACATCATCCCCAAAGCTTTTTTTAGGTGAACCATGCTGCAACCCCATTGCATGAGCAAATTCATGAGAAGCTCCATTCTTGAAATTCTTATCAATAGGAATAGGTGTGTCGTAAAGCTGTTCTACATCAATAGCTATCTTTTTTAACAGTGCTGGAGTGTCGGGGGATCCGTCCTCAGTTAAAACGCTGCGCGCAGCGCCAAAAACACCTTTTTTAAGTTTGTCCGCATAAACAATAAGAACGTTCTCTTTTCTGTAATCTGCTGTTCTTTTAAACTTACTTTTTATGCCAGTTGCATTGAATATATCACTCAACAGGCCTCCAATCGTATCTGAGAATATTTTTTGCAAGTTTTTGGGAAGTACCTTCGGGTCATTCACAACGCCATACTTACGGTAAACCGGGGCGGCATCAAACTCACTGATATCATAGGTTATTACAAATAACGGTTTTTTAGGGGAATAGTTCTCTGTTGACCAAAGAGCCTCCGGGCTCTTGGACATTAATCTTGCGACTAAAACATCATTGACTTTTTTAGTTTCCGGCATACAGAATATCTCCTTTTTATATAACGCTCTATTTCATACATAATTACCTCCCTTATAAGAAGTAAAGATTTTAATAAATGTTAACTTAATTTCTTACAACATTGATTAAGGCGACTTGCATATACTGCGAGATATTCACTGATAAATTAGATATTACTATCAATATTCAGCACAATTGGACAGAGCTACTATCTTATGATTTCTCCTCTAATTACCTGATTAAATCATTTTATTAATACCGAAAGAAGTTGTTTATTCTGGAGTGATGCGTTAAAAGCAGGTAATTTTCAGCAATAACTGATCACTTTTATGCGTAAGAATACAGTGAGCCCGAAGCCTATTAATAATAATAGATTCAAGGTCAACGAGGGGTGCTTAATCTCTTGTAAGGTACGTATTTCCTGACAGTTATATCCCCATATAAAGTACAATACAGAAAATCTAACCATAAAAAGAAAAAAAACAACACCAAAGAAAAGTTTTATCAGTATTTTATTAATTATTAATACGATACAACATTTTTTTGAGTTTGGCCGTGACAATTAGTATTAATATTTCACACTACTTCTTTGATCCGTCAGGCATAACATACACGAATAATGTTATAATTATTAAGAATATACTTTGAGGTTAAAATCAGGAACATTTCAACTGAAAAATAATCTAATAGTTGTATCTTACAATTAACAATGGATTATCTTTATGCGATTTAGGCTTGGTACTAAAAAAATTATCGGTCAACATTCAAAAATTCATAATGTCAAATATAACAAATTTTTTCATAACGGCGCCGACATCAACCTTGATGTTCCATTTGTGTTTCAATCTCATGTAAATCTATGTGTTGACTCATGTATTTTCATGATTAAACTTTACAAACGTAAAAATAATGATGGTATTGCTTATGATATGCAGGGAATCCAAGAATATCTTGTTCGTATGCCCAAAGCCACAGATTCATTTTGCTTAAGCACAAACCCTCGCGGTATTCTAAGCGGCTTAAACTCAAATAGAAAAATATGGGACAGAGCTAAAGATGCTCTTATTAGACTTACACGCGAAAATTTACCAATGGCAAGTAATTTCAGAGATTTTATCCTTTTACAATTAAGTGCATATGGCCCTTTAATGATATTTATTAAACCTTTGGGACATGGAATAATCATAAAAGGTATTGTTAAGGATAAAGCTATTGTGCATGATCCCTGGAGAGGAGGAAATATAGAATATAACATAGAGCAACTTAAAAATAAAATTCAAGAAAAAGAAGCATGGCACAGTAAATCACCATCTACTCACCCGAATCAAGTAATTACTAATTAGATATGCTGATAGTTATATCACACATTATAAAAAAGAGAAAAGTCGCGGCCTATTTAAGCATCACGGCGAAAGTGGAAAGTTGAGAATGGAGGCCTTTAAATCAAACATTGAACATATTAATTATTCATTTTCGATAATTAGAGAAATCAACTAATTTTTTAACAAAAAAGGAATTTATTCAACTTTCAAAGGCGCCATAAATTTTCATAGTTCCTCTGGAGTCAGCAATGTTGTATCTGCCATATTAAGTTTTTATGCACAATCTCCTGCAAAAATTAAAGACCCTATTTTTTCAACTATTCGCTCTAATCTAAAAAATGGAATAAAAGATGTTTTGGTTAGAGATTGGGATAAAAGTGTCAGGCGGCAGGTCAGCCAAATACTGAGCATACAAAAATGCTGATTGTGTGTTTCTCAAACAGCTTATATCTCAGGTCTTCTTTTGACAACAAGTTGCCTTGTGATGTATAATAATTAATATAGTCAAGTCTTATGGAGGAGAAGCTATGCCTAGAAAACCAGAAAAACACATTGTCGAATACAGATTTCTAAGAAGCAACTTATACCTGTGGCTGCCGATGCTGCTGGCTGCAGCAATATTTGTTGGATCGATATTTTACATTAATCAAGTGCACAAAGACTGGCGCACCCGATACGAAAAGAATATTCCGATAATGAAAGCCGGTAAAGATGTCTGCTACTTTAGAATTGAAGAGGCTTACGAGAGACAATTTAATGATTTACTCGTAATTTTGTGTTCGGCAGTTGTCATTATAGCGATTGTCATCCCACTCATAAACCACAGCATTAACAGGTGCGATATTGAGCGTTGTAATATAAAATTAGAGGCGCTTGCCGGGAGACTGGAGCTTCAGCTCGGCAATAAAGAAGCCGAAATTGAAGAGAGACTGGCTAAAATAGAGCATGAACTGGAAAAGAAACTTAAAAGCTCTAAAAAAGCCAAGTAAAATATGATTAAATAAAAAAACGGACTTGAATTTTATCTTATGAGTTCAAGTCCGTTTTAATAATATTATACTCTTGAAGAATTCATTATTGCTATAACAGCAACTCCTACATCAGCAAAGACAGCTTCCCACATGGTAGCAAACCCAATAGCTCCAAGTATCAAAACCACTATTTTCACACCAAGAGCAAACGTGATATTTTGATAAACAATCTTTCTAGTTCTTCTTGCAATATCAATTGCTTCTGAAATTTTGCTCGGGTCGTCATTCATTATGACAACATCCGCAGACTCAATAGCAGCATCAACTCCAAGCCCTCCCATGGCCACGCCTATATCTGAGCGGGTAATCACCGGAGCATCATTAATGCCGTCACCAACAAAAACAACCTTGCCAAAAGACTTGTTTTTCTTTTCAATTTCTTCAAGCTTAGTGACTTTTTGATCCGGTAGCAACTCTGCGTATACTTCATCTATTCCTAAGCCCGCAGCAGTTTCTTCGGCAATGCCCTTATTGTCACCGGACAACATGGCAGTACTCTTGACTCCTCCTTCTTTTAAAAGAGAAATTGCTGATTTTGAACTTTCTTTGACCTCGTCTGAAATAATTATATAACCAACATAAACCTTATCAATCACGATATAAACAACTGTCCCGGCAATTTCAGACTCTTCAAATTCAACATCATACAAATCCATCAGCTTACTGTTCCCGCAAAGGACTGTTTTACTGTTCACAGAGCATTTAATGCCGATTCCTGATTTTTCGCTGTATTCTTTTACCTTTGAAAAATCCACATCACCTTGATAAGCCTCTCTTATCGAGTTAGCTATCGGGTGGTCAGAAAAGGCCTCTGCGTAAGCAGCATATTTTAACAAGTCTTCTTTATCATAATTATTAAATGTTTTGATATCAGTAACTTTGAACACTCCTTTAGTCAAGGTGCCAGTCTTATCAAAAACAACTGTTCCTACGTTATTCAAAGCTTCAAGATAATTACTGCCTTTAATGAGGATCCCTTTCTTAGATGCAGAACCAATTCCGCCAAAAAAACCAAGAGGTATTGATATAACCAGAGCGCATGGGCAGGAAACTACCAGAAATATCATTGCCCTGTAAATCCATTGCTCAAAGGTCGCACCATTTATCAATAATGGCGGAATTACGGCGAGGCAAATAGCTGAAAATACAACAATAGGAGTGTATATTCTGGCAAATTTTGTTATGAAGTTTTCTGTCCTGGACTTTTTTGCCCCTGCATTTTCAACGAGCTCCAATATCCTTGAAACGGTCGACTGCGCAAATATCTTTTCCACTTTAATAACAATAGGACTTTTTTCATTAATAAAGCCACTATAGATAACGCTCCCACTTTCGACGGATCTTGGCACAGATTCACCGGTAATAGCCTTGGTGTCAACGCTCGACTTGCCTTCTACCACCTTGCCGTCAAGCGGCACTCTTTCTCCGGGTTTAACTAAGATCAAATCTCCAACATTAACTTGATCTGGATTAACTTTTCTGTAATCCTTCCCTGCCTTTACGTTTGCAAAATCCGGCTTTAGGTCCATCAAACTTCTTATAGAGCTTCTCGAACTATCCACGGCCTTTTCCTGCATAAACTCACCGATTTTATAGAAGATCATAACAGCAACAGCCTCAGGGTACTGCTCTATTACAATCGCCCCAACAGTAGCTATTGCCATCAGTGAATTTTCATCCAGGAATCTCCCGTCAAATATATTTTTCACGGCTTTATAAACTACATCATAACCAGTCAAGACATAAGCCGTGATATAGCAAACAACCATTATATGAAGTGGCATTTTGATGATTAACGCTGAAGCAAACAGAAGAGCTCCTATAACAAACAGAACCATTTTGTTTCTTCTTCTTGCGTTATCAATATCCTGCTCATCAGAAATTTTGATTTTTTTGACTATTCTTCCTGCACAGACATTGGCTTCTTTTATTACATCTTTCAGCCCGTAATTGTCGGCTAATTCCAGAATCAGGCGCTTGGAACTGAAGTCAATATGTACTGTGTCAATTCCTTTAATCTTTTTTAGCTCATTCTCTATTTTAAGCGAACAGTCTTTGCAGCACAAATCGGTCGCGACAAGAACCTGTCGTTCTCTTTGTGAAACACTTTTCTCCTTGATGATAACCTCTGGCTCAATCCGTTTGATGGCTTTTATGGCGTCATCAAAAACTTTTTTAACATCCGCGTCTTCAGAAATTTTAAAAGAAAGAGTCTTGTTTAAAAAATTGATCGAACAATGCTCAACTCCCTCAAGCTTGCCGATCTTTTCTTCGATTTTCGCAGAACAGTCAGCACATGCCAACCCCTGCAGCACCAGTTGCTTGTCATTTGATGCAGTATTACTCATAATTAATCCTACTCATTTATGTGATCAAATCCGGCTTTGAAAATATCCTTTATATGATTGTCATCTAAAGAATAATAAATTACTTTGCCGGCCTTCCTATATTTAACCAACTTCATATTTTTCAGAATTCTGAGCTGATGTGAAATTGCCGACTGGGTCATCCCCAAAGCGGCGGTTAAGTCACACACACACATTTCAGAATGCAGCAATGCTTTCAGAATTTTAAGCCTTGTCTGATCTGCAAAGGCCTTATAAAATTCAGCCAGATTAATGCAAACATCATTACCCGGAAGCAATTTTCTCACTTCTTCTACTATGTCGTTATGAATTATATTACAGTGACAAATTTCAATTTTTTCTTTTTTACTCATGTCCACCTTACATATTTGTATTTACATATGAACATATGCTCATATATAAATATTTCAATATAGAGAATCAGCCAATTCGCAAAAAATACCGATTTTTTATTAGATTAGAGTTAAAATTTTCATCATTGTAACTAAAACCATGATTCAGGAGACTAGTATTATACTGATGAAGATAAAAAATGCGTAAGAGTCTCACTGTCAACATATATCTTATAGACTACATGATTCATTACACCACTTATTTAACAATTTTGGGAAGGATAAATGTTAAAATGACTAAATTAATAATCAAACAGCCACCAAAGGTAAAAAATTGTGCCACATGCACATTTATGTGCTCTGCTCTTGAGCTTGGAATCCAAAAATTCCCTATAAGTTTTTATAATGGAAATGCTAATAGACCATGGGAAAAGATATCCCTAAAAACTCGTAAATTCCCAATAGATAAAAAAATCATCGAACGTTTAAAAAAAGGATACTACAAATCTTCTAATTTCACTCTTAAAAACACTGATAATATACTTATTGATTCAATTTACGCCTTCATGACTAACTCCGAAAGGCTGAAATACATTTCACATTCATCTGAACTGCAGGAGTATCCTATTAAAAATCGTGGTGAGGTACTCCCGAGTGGCATCTTGAATTATATTGATTTTCTCAACAATAACTCTAAAACTAAATTCAATTACGAAGTCTGTATAATACCAAAGTTTCTTGAATGGTATTATCCGGATGAATACAAATTAATGTTCAAAAAAGCTAATATTCAGAGATTCGCACCTCCCAAGCTTAAAAAAAATGAAAGAATGATGGTTCTAGTCTCCATTGAAAATTTTAAATTTAAACCTGTTTACGACTATATTACTTGCAAAAAAGAACCCAAACAAAACTTTACCAGTCACAATCTCCATTGGATAATGTACCGGCCTGACGGCTCTTATATGGATCCAGGAACCGGTAAAAATTATTCCTCTTTCTGGGACTATAATAATTCAAGGTTCTGCAAAAGCTTAAAGTCAGCCAGCCTGTCAGGAAGATTTGACTTGGGAGTGTACATAATAATTAAGTCTAAAGACAGAATTTTATAACTTCGAAGTAAATATTTACAGGCTTTAGCATAAAAACTCTTTTCAGCAGGGAACAAAAAATGGTTTTAGTGTACTATTACTATGAAACAAGCTAACATTTATTAGGATTTCTTGCTATAATAAAGCAAATTTGTCGAAGCAAAGTAATGTATAACTATTAACCATAATTTATAAATTTTTAATTCCCTTCAGCTTTGTAAAATATGTTTTTTTGAAGCAGAACGTTCCTGAATTTAAATGCAACTTCTTATATCTGGCGCGATGCCAAGGAGCATTTTTTAGAAAAACAGGTCGTTCCTGTCAAAAAAAATAGTAGAAAAAACAAGGAGAAGGAATCTTGCACAAGTTCTATTTATCCCTACTACTAACCGCACTACCACTAATCACTTTCGCTAAAGCCGGCATAAACATTTATCTGTACAATCAATCAACCAGCCCGATAACAATTACACAAAAAGACGATTCTGGAAAAATAGAAAAAACACAACAAGTAGTTCCTCGCGACACGGTTTTATTCAATTACGTAGCAACCGGACAAATATTCGACCTGCACCTCACAAAATATTTTCAAATACTTAAAGATAACAGCGTAATAGCAAGCATTTCCTTAAAACTTGATAATAACTGGAATGGTTATTCATATAAGTTCAAAGACCTTCAGGGAAATATTGGACTGGATGATATGACAAAAGACTGGCACAGCTGGTACGGAACCCCAGGAGTGACTATAACCGCCTACCCCGAAAAGATTGAAATCACAAACAGCGATATCCTCAATAACGTAAAAAGAGTTTTAATTTTTGGAGACAGCGTTTCTGATAAAGGAACTCTGTTTGAATATACTAAAGGCATCATTCCTACTTCCAGATGTTATTACAACGGAATGTTTTCAAACTCAGATGTCTGGTCAAAGTTATTGAAGGACGATCTGGGACCGTTTGGAATTGAAGTGAGTAACTACTCTGTAGGCGGTGCTACCGCAATATTCAATTCCGATTTTGAGCATCTACCATATAGTTTAAAAGGTCAGTTGGAAGTTTTTCAAACAAATGCCAGTTTAAAAGGCTGGAACAATTTCAATCAGTTTCTGGCAATTAACTGGATCGGCGGTAACGACTATTTGACTGAGCCAGCAGACCTGTCTGCAGACAAAATCGCCAGTTTGACAAGCAATGTTGTTTCCAGTATAAAGCAAAATACTATTGAGCTAATTAATAAAGGCATAAGTAAATTTGTGTTTATTAACCAACCCGACCTTTCACTTGTTCCTGAAAGCCGGCTTGACCTGAAAAATACAACCGCAACTGAAGCTCTTTCCACACAACATAATCAGAAACTGCAGGAAATGGTGGCCCAGCTTCAGACTGAATTCCCGAACAAAACATTCAAGCTGATTGATATTTATTCCCTGTTCAGATCGGGCATAAATAATATAAACGAATTTAACCAGAAATATGGTACATCAATCACCAATGTAACCGATTCATGCTGGCAAGGCGGCTACACCGCATTTGAAGACCGAGGATCTATTGCCAACATGGCTCTGCCAAATACTGCCGATATTAGAATGGCCTTGATGGTAGCAAAAAGCGGCGAAATGAGCGGTGATCCGGATGATTACTTTTTCTGGGACAGAGTTCATCCTACAAAACAAGTGCAGCAGGCACTATACAATTATATTCTTGCCTGTCTTAATGTAACGGTTAAACAGACTGCTAGTCAATAAATAACGCATTACATTGGCAGGTTTATGTTTGCATAAACCTGCCAGTTTGCAAAACTCAGCCTTTAAGTTGATCTGCAGTCTCTTCGATCAATTTCCATGCTTTCTCCACATGGCTCAGCTCAGTATTAGTTTGCCCAACGCAAAGCCTGATATAATATTTACCATCTAGAACAGTGTGGCTCATAAATATCTTGCCGCTTTTATTAAGCTCGTCCAACAGTTTTTTATTAAAATCATTGCCTTTATTATGCCGAAAACAAATAAGGTTCAGTGATACCGGCGATAATATTTCAAAATCAGCATTTTTCTGAATCATAGCTGTAAGCTGCTTTGTAATCCCAATGTGCTTTTTGATATGGTAGCGAATACCTTCAAGCCCGTAGTATCTGATGACAAACCAGAGTTTCAATGACCTGAACCTGCGTCCAAGGGATACCTGCCAGTCCCTGTAGTCAATGACTTCGTTGGCATCACTGTACTTATTCTTTAAATATTCCGGATTGATAGTCAACGCCTTTACCAGCTCATTTTTATCCGCTACATAAAAGCAGTTACAGTCAAAATTAGTAAACATCCATTTGTGAGGGTTGAATGAAAAGCTGTCAGCAAGCTCTACGCCATCAATCAAATACCTGTACTCAGGACAAACAGCAGCAGTACCAGCCATGGCCGCATCTATATGAAGCCAGATTTGCTCTGCACTGCAAATCTCACCAACCTGCAAAACCGGGTCGATTGCCAGGGAAGATGTAGTACCAACCGAAGCACATACAAACATCGGAATAAAACCATCATGCCTATCCTGACATATTCTGCTTAACAGTTCGTCTGGATTCATGGAATAGTTTTCATCTACAGGAATGTACCGAATATTATTATCAGAAATTCCGGCAATTATACAGGCTTTTTTCAAAGAAGAATGGGTCTGAGAAGATATGTATATGGTACATTTACTCATTTTTTCGTGAAAATCGGCGGAGCGATTATTCGTTACTCTCTCTCTGGCGGCAAGCAACGCGCATAATGCCGCTGATGAAGCTGAATCTTCAATCACCCCTCCCCCCGTTGAACGTGAATAAAATTTTTCAGGCAACTGTAATGCCTCAGCCAGCCAATCCATAACATGAGTCTCAAGCTCAGTACAAGCCGGACTGGTGCTCCAAAGCATTCCCTGAACACCAAAACCGGCAGACAATAATTCACCAAGAATTGATGGCCCGGAGACATTTGCGGGGAAATAAGCATAAAAATTAGGTGACTGCCAATGCGTAATTCCTTTGGTGATAATATCTGAAACGTCCTTTAACATATCATCAAAACTTTCGCCCTTAACAGGAGGATGTGCCGGTAAACTGTTTCTAATTTCACCGGGAGCAACTTGCGAGAGGACTGGATAGTCTTCAATACTTTCATAATAATCTGCCAGCCAGTCAATTACCTGCTTACCATGTTTACGGAAAGCCTCAACATCCATATGATAATTCTTTTCTTCTTTCATGAAAGACACCAATATTTAAGTGTTTTTTTGACGTATAATTCCCACTCATGATTCTTGCAGCTTTTGCAGAATAATTAATATACTGCGTAAATTTAGCGTTGCAACAAGACAATATAATATCATAAACTTGACACTCAGATATTTACCTTAATACTAAGAAAGCTTTTACATCGTGGAACAATAATAAAGTCAATTAAGTCTCTATCAATATAATTATGATTGACTAAGCAGTCCTTGCATAGTTTTAAATTTGAAAAAAATTGATGGAGAATTTATGGCTTTGAAGAAAATACTTATAGACTTTTTTGTGGGATTACATATTCCCCCGGTGGCATCTGAATACCTTTCAATTCTGATACTGATAGGTGCAATATTACTTGTCAGTTGGCTGGTAAAAAAGCTTATTGAACACTATTTACTGTCTTTCTGCAAAAAAATAGCTCAGCGTACAAGCACAAAATGGGATGATATTGTTTTTCAGGAAAAACTTCCTGACAGGTTAGCATTACTTATTCCGGGTATAATAGTTTATTTTATTTCCGATATGATATTTGTGAACGGTGCCGGTGGTTTACTGAAATATATCAATCTTGCATGCGCATTATACATGACTTTTGCTGGAATTCTGATAGTAGGTGCGGCCTTAAATACCATAGAGAAAATTTACAATACTTATGAGTCATCAAGTGAAGTCCCAATTAAAAGTTTTCTGCAGGTAATCAAGATTTTCTTTTATTTTGCCGCGGCTATAATTATAATATCCTTGCTGCTGCAGCAATCTCCATGGGCACTTCTTAAAGCCTTGGGGGTTATCGCCGGTGTTGCCATGTTGGTGTTCAAAGACTCAATCTTAGGACTGGTTGCATCGATTCAATTATCAGGTCAGAAGATGGTTCGAAAGGGTGATTGGATTGAAATGCCTAAATTTGGAGCAAACGGCGACGTTGTTGATATTTCACTGACAACGGTGAAAGTTCAGAATTTCGACAAGACGATTATAAATATCCCGACCTATGCTCTTGTAAGCAATTCATTTCAAAACTGGCGCGGAATGGTTAATTCCGGAGGAAGAAGGATTAAACGTTCTGTAATTCTTGACATGCACAGCTTCAAGTTTCTTGATGAAAAAGATTTGAATAAACTCAAGAAAAATAAGCTGATAAGTGAATATATCTGCAGAAAAGAACAGGAACTGAAAGAAGAAAATCAAAAGTGGGATATCAGCTCAAGCTCAAAAGTAAATGCCAGAAGATTAACAAATGTTGGCACATTCCGCTATTACATAAAAGAGTATCTGGCAAACAATGCTAACATTCATAACAGCATGACTTTCATTGTCAGGCAGCTGCAGCCTACTGCCAAAGGTCTGCCAATTGAAATATATGTTTTTACAAATGACACCGACTGGGTAAGATATGAAGAAATCCAAGCGGATGTTTTTGATCATATACTGACAATCGTTCCAGAATTTGGTTTGTCAACTTATCAGGATCCTTCAGGACGCGACATAAAAGAAAGTTTATCCCAGTTCAAATTGTCGCAATCATGACTTGGTTATACTATTGCTGTAAATCTAAGCAGAAAAAAAGAATATAGAGGACATTATGAATAAGCAGAAAAAATTCAAGGAATTAGTATACGCACCTGAAATTATGGTTATTCCATGCTGCCATGACGGGCTGTCAGCCAAAGTTCTCGAAGAAGCCGGTTTTGAAGCAATATGTGCTGCCGGCTATGGAGTTACAGGCAGCCTGATCGGCAAACCGGACATTGGGTTATTGAATGGCATGGAGCTTCTTAACCAGTACAAAAATATTATTAACTCAGTAGATATCCCAGTTTTTGTTGATATTGATACGGGCTATGGTGATGCTAATAATGTTATAAGAATCGTAGAAGAATGTGAAAGAATCGGAGCTGCGGGCCTTTTTATAGAAGACCAGACATGGCCAAAACGATGCGGTCATATGAAAGGCAAAGATGTTATCCCTGTAAAAGATTTTCTGCCAAAGCTGAAAGCTGCGCAGTATGCAAGAAAAAATCCGCATTTCTCAATAATGGCACGAACTGATTCGGCAGCAGTATACGGTATTGATGAGGCAGTCAGAAGATCTGAAATCTATGCTCAAAACGGTGCGGATATGATATTTGTAGAGGCTGTTCATGACATTGAGGATATGAAAAAAGTAAACGCTGTTCTTAACAAGCTGGGTGTCCCAAGTTTTGCTAATATGATTGAAGGCGGACAAACCCCTATTCTATCTGCAACGGAATTACAAGAGCTCGGATATAGCGTAGTAGCATACCCCTGCTCAACCGTTTTTACAGCAGTCAAAGCCATGAGGGTCATGGCCGGATACCTTAAAGAACATGGAACTACTTCAGGTTTTGAAAATAATATGGTTAACTTTGAAGAATATTTTGACTTCATAGGAGCTCAAAACATTAGGGACAGAGAAAAACAGTTTTACACTGATTCCTGATGTGAATCTTGTCGCACTTACGAAAAAGGCAATGGGAGACTAAAACAATGATCTCTTATTGTCATATGCTACACATTTAATAGATTTTTGTTACGGCAATCACACTATCCCCATCATTCATCTTTAAAGCCATCGGTATTACTCCATTACGAATACCGACTGCTCCAATTTCAGCACTGCTGATTATCCTGTTTCCAGACAATTTTTGTCCCGGCACAGCTACAGCCTTAACAGAAACTTTTCCATTTTCTATTTCAGCCAGATAAATTCCTGAAGTACTTTCGTTCTCAGTCAAATAGCCCATAAAAACAATATAAGCTTTATTGTCCTTTATAAATAGAGTAGGATTCCAAAGCAGCTTAAGCAGTAAACTATTAGACGAATTTATTGCTTTGCCAGAGGTCACAACCGGTTTCGAAAAGCGATTATTGCCTGCATTAGTGTAAATTGCATATGAAACCTTACCATATTCATCACTTGAAGAAACTGAATAAGCGACTTTCCCATCAAAAAATGATGGCCCGCCAACAGAAAGATTTCCCTTAGGCAAACCAGTATAGTCTTCAGGCCTTGCTATAACCAACTTCTTCTCAGCATGGTCAAATACATGAATATAGCTTTTTCCTGTAGCTGTTTGTGCTCGCATTGCAAAATTTCCTTGAGCTACAGATATATTGTAAAAATTGAACAGGTTTGCATCAGAGAAGCATTGTAGCTCCGCGGTAATATTTTCGCCATTATAATGATGAGGAATTCTGCATTTATAGACAACATCTATTTTATTCTCCAAGGAAGCCAGAAAAATAACCTCTGAATTTATAGTGCAGTAAGGAGCATTGAAGGATTTAAAAAACAGTTTTTGTTTTTCAGGAATCTTTTCTCCCTGCATTGCTATCGGATAAGCCTGCCACCTCCCTGAAGATTTAATAGCATAAAACACCCCCTGCTTCCAATTATCAAGAGTTCCGCTGAAAGCAATAATATCATTCTGAATAGTTGGAGAATTAAAACCTGTTGGAGTATACTGTCCACTGAACGGCAAAAAGCTGTTAAAACGCTGGTTAAGTCCAACAACCGTCATTTTTGTCGTAACAGCAGGAACCGGTTTCGAAAAAGTACCGTTATTATTCATGTGCGACACAAATATAGCTATTTCTCTAGTATTTCCGATAACACCTGTATAAACAAAACTTCTCCCGTTCTCTGCTATTGCAGGAGGAGTAAAAACATATCTTGAGACTGCCAGTTCTTCTATATCATAACCATTTAACTGAAAGAAAAATACAAACAGACATACAAAAATAAAGAATTTAATAAAAACTACTCTCATAATTACTCCTTCACTAATATTTAATTATACAATAATTAAACTAAAAATGAGTCAGAAAATTTAAAGCCGTTTACTATTAAACAACTTCGCACTTTCCATCAAAGAAAACAGCTGATCCATATATCCTAAAGATTAGCTTGGAAACGCGAGAAAAAATGTCTAGAAATGGTTCTCATTTTAACTCAAAATGAGTACCTTTTGGTTATATAGAATGCGAATTAAAACTTACAATAATGTCCTGTAGACAACACAGCAAGCTCAATTATTAAAAAATAATTTTACGTAACGGCAGTTTTTCTTGACAAAATAGCTTTTAAAATCACTTTTTCATGCTCAAGAAATACAAATATAGATAAAAAATTTTTAATTTAAAAGAGCGCAAATTTAGCTAATATTTTTTACAATTTCCTATATTCTCTATAAAATGACCTGGGTTTTACTATTATTAATTAAATTTCTTCCCTGTATCAATGAGATAGTCTGAGCCATATCTGGCTATGATTTCATTAATATCGATATAGTCGCCCTCAAATGAAATCAAGGCCTCTGCATGTATTTCAGAAGCCGCACTGCAGACACCGTGTAACATTCCCATTGCTTCTGAAGGACTCTTGCCGGAGGAAATCGCAGAACACTTAACCGCAAACCTCCGTAACCCATTTTTATGCAGGTTATCAATAATATAAGCTCCTCGTCCCTGAGTAACCCGGACGACTCCCTGCTTATGAAGTTCCTGAAGGATATCTCTGAGTGTGCCTCTGCTTATATCAAGCATTTCAGCAAGTTTTCTTTCGGCAGGCAAAAACGTTCCGCCTTAAATTTACCGGAATGTATTATTGAATTTAACTTTTCAAGAGCCAATTCATATTTGTATCGTCTGTGCTTAACCATGATCTAAAAATATATCATTTGATTTCATGATTGGCAAGTGGCTCTTGTTTTAAGGATAAAATTTCCGCTTAAATATGGAACATATGAATAATATTAGCGCTCTAATAGGAATAGCTTTGACAACTTAAGCACCAAGCTTAAGTCTGAACCTCACAGGAGCTTAATCATATTTATATTTGAGGCGTTTATTATTAAAAACCATATTGGCACTACCAGTTACAAATTTAGTCTATAAAAGACATAACATGTCACAAACAAAATATTGGTATATGATTGACAATCAAAATAATCCATCTCCAAGGAGCCTGTTTTGAGTTACCTTCAAAATCTGAGAAGCAAACTTGACAACTATATAGCTGAATATGACGACAACACGCTGGTCTGGGATCAGACAATAAGCAATGAAGTCGAACATTGCTATCTGGTACATGACTCTATAATGCTGGCTTCCAGATACACTATAATATCCAGCTGCCGCAATAAATCACCTGTTGACAAGGATAATGGCACCATCTCCTGCACAATATTTGCAATGCTTAGAGCTCTGGCGCAAAGACAAACCGATAATAAATTTAATTTATTTCTGCTTAGCAGCAAACCATCATCAGAAATTAACTCTGCAAAAGCAAACGAAGAAACTTCTCAACACAACTGGGTTGAAATAGTTGAGACTTATAATGACCAAGTGCACACTGGTAAATATGACAAGAATTTGTTTCCAAACGCTCACACGATAGAAAATATTAAATGCGGACTTTTCATAATGACCGCAGGCTGTATTAATAACACTCCACAGTATAATAATTACTGCATAAATGACAATTCCTTTAGTGCTGCCACAAGCTCAAGTTTATTTAACACCAGTCCAAAATATTTCCATGGGGCCGGAGTAGCGCTTATCAGCCCAAAGCTTACCAGATTCATGATGCGCCACTGTATGTTTAATCAACTTGATTCTGTTCCACAGGTTGCTAAGGTTTACAGTAACGAAAAAATGCTGGTATCGGAAATAATCTCTGCTAATATTATCATAGGGAAATTAAAATCTATCAGACCTAAGTGTAACAAAAAGCTTTCACATTTCCCCAACACTAAAGAATGTCTGCTTTTTGATCCTGAATACAAAGATTTCCATCATGAGCAAGCCATGTGGATAAATAACCTTGATAATACACCAGCGCCTTTGAAACCCGTCCACTGTGCACTTGAAGAAATGTTTGAACAAGCCGCTGCCGGTGATACCATTTTTCTGCGCAACGGCAAGTGGGGAAAGACTATTGAGAAATATATTTTTAATGCTGTAATTAAAGGGTGCAATGTAAAAATTCTTAAATCAGTCCGCAATGAGAAAGCTGAAACAGTCAGGATGAGCAAGAAGATTTGCAGTTTATATAAAGATGCAGACGAACTGCAAGGCAGCTTTGAAATACGCTTTTTGTTTTCCAGTAAAGTGGCTGGCAGTACCAGCCAGGCTACTAACTTCCAGTTCTCAGACTACGGAAATGTGTATGGTTTAATTTCCAAAAGAAACGCTAAATCCATTATAATGACCGGTACTCATAATCTTGGTGATCAATCATTCTTCAATAATCATGAAAACATGATAATTGTTGAATCCAGCAATATTAATGACCTTTACCAGAATTTATTTGAGGATTTCTGGAGTATGGCTGAAGCTTTCAACACTGAGAAAATCCAAACAACTGTAAACACCCCGCTGAATACAGTTCACATTGCCAGCAAAAGCATCCATGACTCGATAAGTTTTAAGCTTCCATCAGTCTTAAGCCAGGATTGCATCAAATTAACTAAAATAAAAGTGGCTATTGACTGCAGTAATAAAAAAGAATTGCTAACGCTTATAAATAAAATATCTCCGACGGGAATCTACAGCATCGCTTTCAGAAAAAACAGAAAATTAAAAGCTCTGGCAGTAATCAGGCAGCAAATTGAAAACGACTTGAAAAACCCACTGGGTTCTCCAAACGCTTATCATTATTTGAAAAAAATTGCACAGATTGCATTAGTGCTCAAAGGTCTGGATAACAAAGCCAGAATTGCCAATAAAACAATCGCTCTTTTGAACAGCAAAAACTTCCCTGGACTTAAGCGTTTGATAAATGAAAAACTTTGTTTATTTGATTCGATTAAATATAAAAATTTGCTTGAACTTGCCAGTATTGGAAAGATTCCTAAGCGCTTAGATCACAAGCAAGAAAAACAAGCCCAGAAAATTAAACAGTCAACAAATATATAATTACACAATCATATAATAATAATCATTTCAAACGTATCTTTTTACTATAATACTTAATTTTCACTTCACTATTTAAGATAAAATATCCTACTTACATAGCAATTCTAACAACTATATTGCCTGCAAGTCCTTAAATAAAAAATAAGAATATATTTAAGATTAGCATGCAACAAATATAATAATAATAAAATAATGCTTTTTTTGCCATTTCAACATTGAAAAAGTGGACAACGCAACAACCTTTAGGTAAAATTTGTTACCGCATTCTGAGGAGTTTTCAAATCCACTAACTTAAAGTTATTCAAAGGAGAATTATTAATGGCAAACTACAGGCAGCACATAACCGGCGGCATTATTTTCGGTTCACTATGTACATTGACTTCTATTTTCGCATTCGGATTCACAATCGTTAACAGTCTGACAGTATTTATTCTGGGAGTGCTGGGCAGCATTCTGCCCGATATTGACTGCGACTCAAGCACACCGGCTCATTTATTATTTGAAGTAATGGGCCTTATAATACCCATTCTTTTTCTCAGCAAGTTTTTAACGAACCTTAGTATCGAAAATGTGATATTCTTTCTAGTCGTAGGTTATATTTTTACAAAATACGCCTTATCATTTATTTTCAGCAAACTCACGGTACACAGAGGAATTGTTCACAGCATACCGGCTGCTGTTATAGTTGGATTAATCATAGTCCTGGCTTTTGGAGACTCCTCATTCTACCTCAGGATGGTATATGCCTTATCTTGCGCAGGCGGCTTTATTGTACATTTAACTATGGATGAAATCTGGTCTGTCGATCTGGGGAACAACAGACTCAAGAAAAGCTTTGGCACGGCGCTTACCTTCTGGGCTCCATCAATAATATCCACCGTATCAGCATATATAGTGATAGCAGGTATCCTTTTCATTATTTATACGAACGTATCGATTCCTAAAAACTTTGATCTATCTGAAGGTCAGTACTCGGTAGTTCCTGAACTAAACAATGGAAAATTGAAAAGCTTTGGCTGGACAGAGAAATTTCTGGTAGACATCAACTCTACCTGGCCTGCTCTCTATGAGAGATATTTCGCCAAATAAATAATTTTAATTCCCAAATTCTCAACTCCGATATATGAGTAAACACTCATTTATCGGAGTTTTTATTTTACAATATTCTTTACCCCACCTCAACTGCCATTAATTAATGCCTATAAATTTTTATTTGAGCTCAATTAAGGCACCGTCCTACAGCAGCTAACATTTATTTGTTACTAAAATAGTTAAACCATGGAACAAATTCACCATTCCAAGTTACTATAAGCTTACAGAAGAGGTTTAATTTCATACTGTTATACCATAAATTGTGTTACGTATTGGCATTTTATCGGCAAATACCATCCACAATCTTAAAGCTATCTATGATTGTGCACTAAGTCGTAATTTAGAATCTGCATTCTCATCCTGGCTTTTCAATTTTACGTATAATAACTGATTTTTTTAACAAAGGAAACAATTGGAAGCACAACACTAAATTCATGAAATATCTTTATATCAACAACAACCTTAGATTGCTTTTATCGCCTCAGCAAAAACATAAAGTCAAGTATGAACTCATAAAAAAACGCCCAAGCCCTGTAGTTTACACTTCAACTGTTGAAGTTATCATACTGGGAGACCTTCATGGCAATGCCATCAAATTCATCTACTTCCTGATTAAATACAGATTAATTGAATGCACTGACTTTGGGTACAATTCTCTTTTAGCGGCATATGCAGAAAACAACGTAAAGCTTTTCACAAAATTCCTTACACAATACGTAAAGCCAAGTAAATTAATGATATTGCCTTTGCTAATATTACTGGGAGATACTCTGTCTGACCGTGGAAATAACGATTATATGACTTTGAAGGTATATGAATTATTATCTATCTTTAAACAAAAATATATAATTATATTTTCAAATCATGACATGGAATTTATTTTAAACTTCAAGAAACATAAGTTTTGCAAAAAACAAAAGCCGGAAACATTTGTACTATCCTCTATGATGGGGCAGGCAAATTCAATGATGAAAATGCACGAATGCATTATGAAAGCAATGATAACGCCTAAAGAAATTCAGTCACTTATCGAGAATGTATACCTGCCCAACCTTAAAATTGTACATCACCACAAAATAAAAAATACTCAAGCCAAAGAAGAGCTTTTAATATTTTCACATGCGCCCGTAAACACCTCTTTCCTTGAAGAATGCAGCAATATCCTTCAAGGGAAAAAAAGCCTCAATCACGACAGGTTTATAATGATCAGAACCATTAAAACAGTTACAGAAACTATTGATAAGATTAATTCCAATTTTGACTTCGATAAATTTATTGAGATGCATAATAACTTCAATCTTAAAAACTGTTACAATATCACAGAATCTTATCCTCTTATAAAACTGGTGTGGAATAAAGAAGATATGGGAACAGAAAACGAAGACATAAGTGATACTGTGACGTATATCCACGGCCATATTGGACAACAAGTTTTTGAAGCGGCAAACATCCACAATCTGGACTCAAACTTCTGCAAAGTTGATTCCAATAGTTACCCAATGCCTGTTGCGCTAATAGTCGAACAACAACGCGGTCCTGCAATAATTAACAATAGCTATTTTTGATAGTTAACCATCAGCATTTCCGTCTTTGATGTTTAAGTACATCAAAGACCGGAACAACATTACGGCAACAGTTATCGTTTGTATTGAGTCAAAATATTATAAGCCAGAAAACGAGATTAAAAATAACAAAATCAGCTAATGTATGAACAAGAATAGGCCACAAAATACCATTTGTTCTTTCTTTTACAACCCCAATAGCTAAACCATAAATAAAAGTCATTAAAACTCCAATAAAGCCATTAGGGAACCCCACCGCATAATGGGCAAATCCGAATGCCGACGCCTGAAGAATAATTGCCCAGTAGCGGTTTCCAAAAAACTTTATCAATGCTGTCTGCATTACTCCTCTAAACACAACTTCTTCAAAAACCGCATTAAAAAAAGCAAAAACAGGTAACCCTAAAAGCATAACTAAGAGTTTGGAGTAACTGCTTACTGATGATAAAGGCTCAATAACTTCTTCAGGAAATTCATTAACCCACCCCCATAGTATTAAACCTACCGCTGACAAAATAATTACCAGCAGTGAAGCCATAGAGAATACATATCCAGTCTGCCCCTTTTAAACCAAAGCAAAACCCCTTCCCTGGTCTTTGCAAAAGGCAGCACAAATGCAACCGAGAGAACAGGAAACAAGAAGCATGTAACTAACGGATGAACTATATTGTTTCCGACGCCAAGCAAAGTAAATAAAGTAACAAAATGCAAAAGCCCCCATCGTTTCACTAATAATACCCACGACAAACACGCCGCTGCTACAAATAAGTAAATAAAATTTACACCCAATAAGTAGTTTATATCAATACTAAAGACAAATAATACTACCACTGCTTTGGCTATGACACTCTTGGTTTTTTCCTGCATTCTAAATTCTTCTGGTTAGAAATCTTTAATTTTACAAATAGATAACGAAAAAAAAGGAAAGTAAGCATAGATATGATACTACTACTAAAAAATAAAATATTTAAAGCTTTACAGCACAAAAAAAAGGTTCAAATCACTCTTCGCAAAGCAATATACTCACTAAACTTTTATTTACAAATAACCTCTAGGCATTTGAACAATAAAAGGAGCGATGCGGGAAGATATAAATCCAATACAGAAGAATAAAATAATCATAAGAACTACCCTGATTATATCTAAAATTGTATCAGGTAATCCTTATGATTTTACAAAATGACAAGCTAAGTTTTGCTTAACAGCTTTTTAGCAAGCAGATATACCGCTTTGTTAATATTGCACTGAGATTTAACCGGTTTGAAACACTCATTGCCGCTAGCAGCATACATTTTTGCAGGGCAAGTCTGACAGTAATCGCGTATTATACATGAACTGCAATCTTCAATATCGTCTTTACGAGGCAAAAGCTCTTCCTTCTTAGTGACCTCTTTATAGTATCCCATACAGAACTTTTTCTCATTATTCAATATATGACATGGATAAACCATTCCTTCATGGTTAACCGTAAAACTGTCCAGCCCACCTTCACAAAACCTTTCCGCTAACAGTTTTGGCTTGAAAGCAATTGCATTCAAAATTTTTTCTGGTCCGGCTATGTGCATTTCTCCTTTTTTTTCCCAGTCTTTAATTGCTTTGTCAAAAAGTCGAATCCATTGAGGCAATACTTTTGCCGAAAACTCGATGCTTTCTTTTGATTGACTGGAAAACATTTCCTCTACCAGTATAACATTTTGAGGATCCAGCGAACGCAGATAAGAATAAAGTTCTCCCAAAGACCAGTTTTCATCCAGATGCCTTGGAGTATAAGTACACTCTATCGAATAAGGAATTTTTTCCTTATTCAAGCGATGAAAGCCGTTTATTATCTTTTGAAAACTACCCTCGCCGTTCTTCATTTTTCTGCTTTTGTCGTTCAGCTTCTCTGGGCCGTCCAGACTAACAGTAACGGCAATATTATACTTTTTAGCAACTTCAACAAAACTATCGCTATCTTCTATCAAAGTTCCATTTGTTACTGTTGCAAATTTAGGCATTTTAGGGATTCTTTTTTTCCGCAACAGTGACTTGGCGTGATTACAGACAGCCTCTATAACCGGCACAGCCAAAAGCGGTTCTCCACCAAAAAATAAAACTTGACGTATGGCTCCAAAATGATTCAGGAAATGATCAAAAATACTGGTTGCCATCTGTGCATTCATCAGGCTTTCACGAAGGTGATAGTTTCCTCCGTTAGCGTAACAATATGTACAATTCATATTGCACTTATTGCTGACTATTAAAGTAAGACGTTCCATTTAAATCCTTTGCTTTCCGTTTGTACACCATTCAAAAAAGAGGGAGAAGGCTGAATTCAACAGTTAAAAAATATTTACTCTATTAACAACCGCAGACAATTCCACCGCCGCAGTCGCCACTATCTCCTCTAGCATTCACTAGCTCACTAATCTTCCTAATATTGACGCTGTCAACTTTTGAAACATCATTGAGTTTGGATATCATCAGGTTCAGAGCTTCTGCCTCTCTGGCAATTTGACCTCTATTGGTCTGCTCTGTAATTTTAATAATATCTTCTGCTGAAAGATGAGAAATATCAGGTGAATTTTCAATATTCATGGTCAACCTCCTCAAAATTGAATAAAACCTTCTCCCTAAATTTAACTGCATATATAATTACAGCTTAAGTCGTATTTTTAGACAATAGACTGCTCGCGTAAATAACTTTTATTGCATTAAGTAAGGTATTTTCCGAATAGAATGAAAGTGGTTTCACAATCTAATGTGAGGTAGTTTCGAGATAATCGTAAACATTAGCAGGATAACGATTAATCGATAATCCAATACCAATGTCAGAACCTTAGTCAAAAGCCATAAAATTGAGCTTTTGAATGTAATTATACTTATCCAACAAATAAAAATAGAGTCTGCTAAGTCAAAACTGCTTCCCAGTCGGCCGCAGCAGACTAAAGAGTATTTTTAAACTCATATAATTTACTAAGATCTAATATTCATTATCACTTTTTAATATACATTTAACCATAGATACATGTCAAATGAAACATCTTTTTTTTTGGATAAAAAATGCTGTCAAGCAGAAAAAGGACTACCATCAACAACTCTAACAGTTAGTGACACACAACACAAAATGTTAACCTGCTCTATTCTCTACAACTGCCGGCTCCAGTTCAAAGATTTTTTACTGACAGCTGAGCTAAAAATACGCAGAAGCAGTGAAGTTAAAATACCAAGAGCAATAGATAAGATAATGTTATGCTGAAATCCCAAAGTAGCAGCAAACGTGACTGAAAAGGTTGCAAGGTCTTTCCGATTTTTTCGCCAGAACTCAACACAGACTTTGAAATTTATCAGCTTGATTACCGCACTGATTATTACAGCGCCCAAAGCCACTCGCGGCAAGTATTGCAGATATTTTGTAAAAAATACAAGTACTACAAGTACAGAAAGCCCAGCAATAACAGAACTGAAACTTGTTTTTGCACCTGCAGAATACGAAAGCGCACTCCGTGAAAAAGAGCCACTGCTTGGATATGCCGAGCTGATGCCGCCTCCAAGACACGCCAGCCCCTGCCCTAAAAATTCTTGCCTGAAATTCAAAGTTTCTCCAGTATTGTCAGCGATAATCCGGCTGATTGAATACACCTCCAATGTTCCAAGTATAGCAATCACCAGGCTGCCCGGCAGCAATTTAACATAGTCATTGATTGTAAGTTTTGTTGGAAGCCCCAATGCCGGAAGTCCTGCAGGAACACTGCCCACTGTCGCGACTGCTTGCCGCTGTAAGTAGTTATTAATCAGACAGGCGGCGGCGGCGGAAAAAATTATAACCAATAGCACAGAGGGCCATTTAGGGAAGAGTTTTTTAAGCAGCACTATAGATGCCAAAGCAACAACTCCCAAAGCGACTGTAATCAAGGTGTCCGAAGAGAAGCTTCCGGCAGCCTGATCTTGTTCAAAAATATCTGAAACATTGAACCCAAGTATTTTATTTATTTGCGAAAGAATAATAATGATTGCCGCCGCGTTGGTAAAGCCCTTGATTACCGCGGAATCTATCTTTTGAACCAGTTTATCCAGCCTGAAAACACTAAAAGTGATAAAGAAAAAACCAGCCAGCAAACAACTTCCCTGAGCCATTTGTATATAGTACTCAGAACCGGACTTTGCAAAACTTCCAAGAGTTGTTGCTGTAATCAATGAAATCATGGCAACAGGCCCTGTTGATAAATGTGAGGATGAGCCCCATAAAGCGGCAATAATACATGGAAGAATCGAGCAGTACAAACCGTATTGCGGCGGCAACCCAGCCAGCTCAGCGTAAGCCATGGACTGAGGAATTAAAACCATTGCAATAATTATCCCGGCCTGTAAATCAGGTTTCAATGCAGCTTTATCCGGAGGCAAAAACCTCAGAAACGGAAAAAGTTTTTTGTATTTATCTTCCATTGTCATCACCCTCAAAGTATAAAACAGATCGCAATATTTATTTCATATCATTTTGGTATATTATAAAGACCGCAACACTTATTACAAGCTACAATATAAAATTTCCTACTATTTTTATATAGAATCACTTGATTTTTAAATTTAACGCTTTAAAATTATAGGTATAAACGGAGAAATAAGCACAAATTACAAAAGAGAACTTAAATTTAAATATATCATATTAAAACAGTATGATTAACAAAAGAAAAGCCATATTACATAATATCATATTGCTTTACTAGGAATAAAAGAATGAAACATGATATAGACATAATTAACAACAAACTGAAAGGCTTGAATGCCGAGTCTATTCTTGAGTATGCGGCCAACGCATTTCCAGAGGAAGTGGCTTTTGCCTCATCATTGGGAGCCGAAGATCAGGTAATCATTGATCTCATATCTAAAAACAAACTGGATATCCCGGTTTTTACACTTGATACCGGAAGGCTTTTCGAGGAAAGCTATAAACTCATTGCCGAGTCAGAGGCAAGATACAGCTGCAAAATAAAACTTTATTTCCCGGAAAGAAGCTCAGTGGAAAAGATGACTTCTGAACACGGAGTTAACTCATTCTATGACAGCATAGAAAACCGTAAGGAATGTTGTCGAGTTCGCAAGCTTGAACCTTTAGAGCGAGCACTTGCGCCATATGAAGCATGGATATGCGGACTTAGGCAGGCTCAATCCCAGACAAGGTCAGAACTAAAAGCTGCTGAACTCGACGCAAGGGATATGGTAAAAATAAACCCTTTGTACAATTGGAGCGAAAAGCAAGTTTGGGAATACATACACAACAACCTGGTTCCATACAACGAATTACATGATAAAGGATTCCCCAGTATAGGATGCGCTTGTTGTACAAGGGCGGTCGCAACGGGAGAAGACATCAGAAGCGGCCGCTGGTGGTGGGAGACCCCCGAACAGAAAGAATGCGGTCTCCATGTGGTAAAGGGGAAATTACAAAGAATCAAATAATGATTTTAAAAAATTTAGAGGCAATAACATGAAAAATGAAAAAATAAGTCAACTAAGACAGCTTGAAGCAGAAAGCATCAGAATATTTCGCGATGCCGTTGGGCAGGCTGAAAACCCGATATTGCTATATTCTATCGGGAAAGATTCATCAGTACTGGTACGACTGGCACAAAAAGCATTCTATCCAGCCAAGCTGCCCTTCAAACTGCTGCACATCGACACTACATGGAAATTCAGGGAGATGCTTCAGTTTCGTGACGCATTCTGCAAAAAAGCTGGACTAAATCTGGACGTTCATCACAACAAAGAAGGCGTTGAGGCTGGAGTCAATCCATTCGATTACGGCAGCCGCAAATATACTGATATCATGAAAACTCAAGCTCTGCTGCAAGCGCTTGAAGAAGGTAAGTATGATGTCGCGTTTGGCGGAGCCAGACGAGACGAAGAAAAGTCACGTGCAAAAGAGCGTATCTATTCTTTTCGAGATCGATTTCACCAATGGAATCCAAAGCAGCAGCGCCCGGAGCTCTGGTCCAATTACAATGGAAAGATCAACCCCGGCGAAAGTGTTCGAGTATTCCCGCTCTCCAACTGGACTGAAACTGACATATGGCAATACATCAGGCTGGAAAATATTCCTTTAGTAGACCTGTACTTTGCCAAAGAGCGTCCGGTTGTAGAAAGAAACGGCATGCTGATAATGGTTGACGATGATCGCATGAGACTTGCCCCCGGAGAAAAGCCCGTAATGAAGAAAGTGCGATTCAGGACTCTGGGCTGCTATCCTCTCACTGGGGCAATAGAGTCCCCAGCTGAGACAATTGAGGATATCATCAAAGAGATGCTGCAAACCAGACTCAGCGAACGCTCAACACGAGCAATTGACCACGACAGTGATTCATCAATGGAACAAAAAAAACGTGAGGGGTATTTCTAATGGATATTGTAAATTTTTTAGACAAACACGAAAATAAAACATTACTGCGGTTTATAACCTGTGGTTCTGTAGACGACGGCAAATCAACCTTGATCGGGCGCCTTTTATACGACAGTAAACTGATATTTGACGACCAAATCAGGGCTTTGCAGAACGAAAGTCAGCGCATTGGAACGAACCGCGACAACGGAAAAATAGACTACTCACTGCTTCTGGACGGCTTAAAAGCTGAGCGCGAACAGGGCATAACTATCGATGTAGCCTATCGTTATTTTTCAACTCTGGAGCGCAAGTTCATAATAGCCGACACCCCCGGACACGAACAATATACTAGAAACATGGCCACAGGCGCCTCTACTGCAAGTCTGGCTATTATTCTGATTGACGCCCGCAGGGGTATTTTAACTCAGACCAAAAGGCACTCATTCATTGTTTCCCAGCTTGGGATCAAACATGTAGTGGTAGCCGTAAACAAAATGGACTTAGTTGATTACTCACAGGATGTATATGAAAAGATCAAAAAAGATTTCTCTGATTTCGCAGCCGGCTTTGCATTCTCAAGTCTGCAGTTCTTTCCTCTGTCAGCGCTTGAAGGCGTAAATGTAGTAAAAACAAGCGAAGAAACTCCATGGTACAGCGGGCCTGCCCTGCTGGAGTATCTGGAAACCGTTGATACAGAAGAAGAGAACGAACAAAATGAGTTCAGATTTCCAGTACAGTATGTAAACCGCCCAAACTTGGATTTCAGAGGCTTTTCAGGATCAGTTATATCAGGAACAATTAAAAAAGGCGATATAGTGCAAGCCCTTCCTTCATTGAGAAAATCCAGAGTAAAGGACATTGTCACCTATGACGGAAATCTGGATGAAGCGTTTGCGCCACTGGCGATAACACTAACTCTGGAAGATGAAATTGATATCAGCAGCGGAGACATGCTCATCAAAGCAGATCAGTTGCCGCATATCACAAATGAATTCAAAGCCAATATAATCTGGATGAATGAAAAACCCCTTATCGAAAATGCCGAGTATATTATTCGCCACTGCGGAAACTCAGTAAAAGCAAAATTTCTAAAAATTGAGCACAAAACTGATGTTAATACATTGAAAAATGACTCTGCGGATAAGCTTGAACTAAACGAAACAGGAGAAGTTACAGTAACCACCTTTTCGCCATTGTTCTTTGATACTTACACAAAAAACCGTGAAACAGGCAGTTTTATAATTATAGACAAAATCACTAATAATACAGTTGGAGTCGGCATGATATCCAGCGCTGCCAATAACATAATATAAGCTCAATCCCGAATGCCGGCCTGCATGAATTTCCTCCTTGCTTCATGCAGGTCGCTTTCTTGTCCCTCAAAATGATTAATATAATTCAGCCATCATTTGCAATTCTTTTGCCAATCTATTATATTACTTATGTATAATATATTTCCTATTAAAATTGAGGTTATTAATGAAGATATCTACCCGCACCAGATACGGTTTGAGAATAATGATTTTCCTGGCAATCCAGAGTAATGACAATCCAGTTAATGTCAAAGAAATATCCTCTCATGAGAAAATAACGTTAAAGTATACAGAACAAATCATTCGCATGCTGAAAAAAGGTGGTTACCTGAACGTAAGCCGAGGTTCCAAAGGCGGCTACTCACTAAAACCTGCAGCCAGAAACACAAAAATTAAAGATTTGTACAACCTGTTGGAAAAAGATCAGAAACTCTTGAAATGCCTTGAAGCAGATAGCTGCGATCGCAAAGATGTTTGCTCAACATACGACTTCTGGAATGGACTTGAAAAAACAATTACAGATTACCTCTCTTCCAAAACAGTTGGTGACTTAGCCAGAGAGTATAAGGAAAAAGCAAGCCTCCCAATGTTCTATATTTAAAACGGATACCAAAATCTGGTATTTGAATAAATCCTGAAAAGCAAAAACATTAAAAATATGATTACAGTCATTGCCAGCACAGCATAATCAACTTTTCGCATAGGGGTAAAGTTATACCATGTGCGCTTGCCATACTTACCAAAACCTCTCAAATCCATAGCATTACTGACCTTGTCAATTCGCGCTAACGCTGAATTAATCAGCGGAATAGTCAGATTAAATAGATTCCTAGCTCTTTTTACAATAGATTTTTCATCCTTTTTAATACTGAGTCCTCTAGCAGCCTGAGCGTTGGCTATGGTCTTGAATTCATTCTGGATATCCGGAATATACCTGAACATGATATTGAATGTATAGGCCCATTTATAAGGGATCCCAAGCTTGCTTAAACTGCTTGCAAACCTGCTTGGATGAGTAGTAAAAATCAAAATCATAACCACCGGAAGCAGAGAAATATACTTCAGGGACAGAGTAAAAATATAAAACAAAGTTTCAAACGTAAGACCGTAAAATAAGTTGGTAGTGCTGCCAGTTAAAACAGTGCCGTACTCCGGAGTAATAAGCAAAATAAACAGAGCGTTAGTCAGCGTAAACAGCAACACAACAATAAAAAGGTTTCTGATTATTCGAAAAGGAATTTTTGAAAAAAGTAGAAATACAGAACCTAAAGCCAACAGCACTAAGTCAACTCTGAGGTCAAGAAACATGAAAACAGTTATTGACCATAAAACAAAGATCAAAACTTTTAAACTGGGCTCCATCCTGTGAAAGAAAGAGTCCGATTCTACGTATAGTGTTCCAAATTTGCTCAACGCTTTCTCTCCCTGTCAAAGTCTATAAAATGCTGAATAAAGCCATGCTTATTTTCTATACCAATTACATCCGCGAGCTTACCCAATGAGGTTTCTCTTAAATTGGCTTTTTTAACAATATCCTCTTGAGAAAAAATGTTAGCCGGAGTGTCGTCGGCTATCTTTTTGCCATCAGACATAACTATGCTTCTATTTGTGTATTCAAGTGCAAGGTGCATATCGTGCGTAATTAAGATTATAGCAATACCGTAACCGGACAACTCGTTCATGAATTTCATGAATTCACTATAATTACTATAATCCTGCCCGGCCGTTGGTTCGTCAAGAATAAGCACCCTGGGCTCTCGAGCCAGCACAGAAGCAATCGAAGCTCTTCTTTTCTGTCCATAACTTAGAGAAGACAACGGCCAGTTTCTATATCCGTACAGTTTGCACTTTTTAATAGTGTCGATAAACTTCGTCTCAATGGTATTCTCGCACACTTTGCTCTTTGCACGCCACCATCTATTTAAAAAATTGAACCTATCGGCCTCTTCAAGACCAGCTCTCAGTCCCAAAGTAACCTCATCCCTGAGCATGTGCTTGACAGTCATGTTATTAGGATTCTGCATAACATAACCGATTTTATCACCTATAGCTTTAACGCTCAAGTTATTAATGACCTCTCCATCGAGAACAATTTCTCCTGAATCTGGCTTAAGTATTCCGGTAATAAGATTTGAAAGCGTTGACTTTCCAGCTCCGTTATTACCTAAAATACTGACTATTTCTCCTTTTCTGATGTCAAATGATACATTATCAATAACTTTCGTATTACTTACAAAGGAAAAATTAATGTCTTTTACAGAGAGAACTTTATCGGTGTCGAAATCTTCTTCAGTCGGCAGTTTGTCTTCAAACCAGTTTGTGACGCTTTCTTTTATTGTATCATGGTCACAGTTATTGATGTCGTCAAGCTTATGATCATCCTCAAGTTTCAGTTCTGAATACTTTATAGCCTCAACGTACAATGGCTCTCTAAGACCTGCATTTTTCAAGGTGTCGGTTCTTAGCAGCTCACAAGGTTTTCCATTGAAAATTATCTCGCCCTGATCAATCACAATTACCCTGTCAACACTTCTTTCCAGAACATCTTCTATCCTGTGCTCTACAATTAGAATTGTTTTACCTGTCTCCTTATGAAGATCATCAATCAAACTTATTATATTTTTGCCCGACACCGGATCCAGGTTAGCCAGCGGTTCATCAAATAACAATATCTCAGACTGAGAAGAAAGAACCCCAGCCAGTGAAACTCTTTGTCGCTGTCCTCCTGAAAGTTCATAAGGACTATGATTTATATAATCTAACATGTCCACGGTTGCCAGACACTCTGAAACCTTCTGCTGCATTTCCTTCAGAGGAGTCATTTCATTTTCCAGCACAAAGGCTACGTCTTCCCCTACAGTCAGCCCAATAAACTGCGAATCCTGATCCTGAAGAATCGTTCCAGCAATCTTGCTTACCTTAAACAGGCTTTCTTCATATGGCTCAATACCATCCAGAAAAAGCTTACCACTTATTTCCCCGTCATATGCAAAAGGCACCAGACCGTTTACACAGTGCATCAGAGTTGACTTTCCCGATCCGCTTTGTCCGGCAATAAGAACCTTTTCCCCACTGTTTATGTCGAGGGTTATGTTTTTTAATGTAGGTTCTTTCAAGTTCCTGTATCTGAAACTGAAGTTTTGAAAAACGATTTTAGTCATTGATTCTCTATTACCAGATTACTGTTTTTTTTGTTAGTAAGTAGAAAACTCAGCACAACAGGCAGCGCAAAAGCGATAAAAACAATTGAGTTTGTAAGTGTAATTATGACAGTCTGTAAAACTATCTTTCGAGGAGCTTCATCCATAATCACAACATCAGTAAAACCAGCAAAACAATACCCGATAACAAACCCCAAAATGCCAGTAAGAGCCATAAAAATAATATGCCAGACTCGAAAGAGGCCATACTTCATGTTAAATCCTTTAGCAAGATAAACAAGACCTACAAAGAAGCCAAAAAAGCCCGAACTCAACTCCCAGTTCCACCAAACTCCCCAGCCTGCAAGTATGTCTGTAAGCATATGACCGATAAATCCGGAAAGAAATCCGACAATCGGCCCAAAAAAGGCACTGAAAATTGTAAGAATGACGATAGCAGGTCTGAGCTGCATATTAGGCCCTATTGGGATGCCAACGAGACCGATTATACCATATAAAGCCGCACCAATACTAATTGTAACAACAGTTTTAGTGCCGAAATTGAATATCGATAATTTTTTTCCCATCTGATACGCTACCCTGTCGACTGCACCAGTAAAGTCACCTGGCAGCTTACGCCGACAAGTATACTTTTTGTTCTTAACACTGGTTTGCCGAATTAAATTCTTTTGCTTCTCTAATTATGTCCGCTTCAGCGGCATTTAATTTGATAAGAATCAGCGCCAACGAGTTTCTGAATATAGCTAAAAACACTATCGGCACCGAACTATTTCATTCCTCAGACGTATTAGTCAATAAAATTCTCTTCTTTGTTCCAAAAGCTTAATTTACTTTCATATTTTTTGTTATCCAAATACAATAATTCATCATTTTAACCAAAAAATATAATTTTTCACGCAAAAATCAGGAACAAATCGTACGATTATTCACACTAATAATTTTATGTCCTTTTCTTTTGATTTAAATCAAACATAAAGAAAATAAACTAATCTACGGGGAATTTCTAAAATGGAAACAACGGATTTCACTATCAGTCAGGCAATTGCAGAAGCATCAAGATGTCTACTATGTCATGACGCACCATGCAGCAAAAACTGTCCGGCAGGTACAAACCCTGCATCTTTTATTAGATCAATACGTTTTGAAAACTTTACAGAAGCGGCAAAAACCATCCGCAATGCTAACATACTTGGAGGCGTCTGCAGTCTTGTATGCCCCTACTCTAACCTTTGCAAAAAAGAATGCGTCAGACAGGAAATTGATTCCCCGGTAAAAATCGGCAGCCTTCAGAAATTTGCCATTGAGCACGAGAAAAAAAAACCTGGAACTGATACCCCAATGCACAAAATCCCATAATGAGAAAGTCGCAGTTATAGGCTCCGGCCCGGCAGGCTTGACATGCGCTGCTGAGCTCGCAAAGAACGGCTTTGAAGTAACTGTCTTTGAAAAAAACAATAAGCTTGGCGGGGTTCTTACCAACGGCATTACTCCAATCAGGTTGCCTGACGATATTGTTGAATATGAAATAAACAATATCAAAAACCTTGGTGTCGAGTTTAAAACTGATTCATGCCTCGGAAGAGATTTTACAATTGATTCATTAAGAGAATCCGGGTTCAAAGCCTTCCTGATATCTTCAGGCTGCCAGAAATCCAAGTCACTCAATCTTTCTAACTCTAATATTGAAGGAGTTTACAACGCCCTCAACTACCTTAGTGACTCTGAGTTGAGAAACAAAAAAATCAAAACAGGAAAAAACGTCATCATAATTGGCGGCGGCGATGTTGCTATCGATTGCGCGACCACAGCCAAGGAAACTGGAGCAGAAACAGTAACAATTCTTTACCGCCGCAGGCTTGATGATATGCCGGCATCAAAAGAAGAGCTGGATTATGCCAAACAAATAAAAATTGATTTTGTCACCAAATTTACTCCTCAGGAATACATTGTAGAAAACAATCAGCTCAAAGGGATCAAGGCATACAGCAAGTATACAGATTCAGAAATAGCCCTTGACACAGATATGGTTATTGAAGCCATAGGCCAGGAAGTCGATCTGGATGAAAATAAGGTGGAAAATCTGTGCTTTGATAATAAACTGCTGCAAGTAAATCCTGATAATTGCTCAACCAGCATTAAAGACATATTTGCCGCAGGAGATATCACGAACGGCGGTGACACTGTAGTTCAAGCTGTTAAAGAAGGCAAAATTGCCGCTAATGGTATAATAGAATTCTTAACCAGGCAGAAATTCAATAAAAACATTAATATCAATACCACCAAGGACATTAACAAGAAAAATCTTGAAATTGATTTTTGCGGTGTCAAATGTGAAAATCCATTCTTTCTATCATCCTCACCGGTAAGCGACAACTATGACATGTGTGCTAAAGCCTTTGAATCAGGCTGGGGTGGAGTTGTTTACAAAACCATCGGCATCTTTATTGCGAATGAATGCTCCCCAAGGTTTGATAATCTCCGAAAAGACAATACTGGCTTTGTCGGTTTCAAAAATATGGAGCAAATTTCGGACAAACCGCTCGAGAAAAATCTCGAAATGATGCAGAAACTCAAAAAGGACTACCCCAACAAAATTCTTGTTGCTTCGATAATGGGCTCAAGTGAAGAAGAATGGAAGGAGCTGTCAAAACTGGTGACTCAAGTCGGCTCTGACATAATTGAATGTAACTTCTCATGTCCGCAAATGACTTCCCACGCTATGGGTTCAGACGTGGGACAAAACCCGGAGCTGGTCAGGAAATACACTCAAGCAGTAAAATCAATGACAAACCTGCCAGTCATGGCTAAAATGACTCCAAACATCGGCAATATGGAAATACCTGCAATTGCCGCGCTGAAAGGCGGAGCAGACGCTCTTGCTGCAATCAACACAATTAAATCAATAACCGGAATAGATTTTAATAACAATACCTGTCTGCCTGTTGTAAACGGCAAATCATCAGTTTCCGGATACTCAGGTAAAGCCATCAAACCAATTGCACTTCGCTTTTTAACCGATCTTGCCAAGTGTAAAAAACTGAACAATATTCCTATAAGCGGAATCGGCGGCATAGAATCCTGGGTTGATGCCCTGGAGTTTTTCATGGTTGGAGCCTCAAACCTTCAGGTAACCACATCCGTCATGGAATACGGTTACAGAATTGTTGACGACCTTATTACCGGAGTATCCAGTTTCCTGAACCAGAAAGGCTTTAAATCTCTGAACGAAATCATCGGGCTTGCTTTACCTAATATAGTTCCTGCCGAAGATCTGGACAGAAGCTACAAAATACTTCCCGATTTCAATCACGACCTATGTGTCGGTTGCGGGAGATGCTACATCTCATGCCATGACGGCGCTCATCAGGCTATAGAATGGGATGCAAACACAAGAAAGCCTTCACTCAATGATAATTGTGTCGGCTGTATGTTATGCAAAAATGTCTGTCCGGTTGAAAACTGTATTACATACGGAGAACTAAAATTTAAGGCCAGTCAGGCGCAACACTCGATTATTTTATAAATAATAATTTTTATCATTTTTGGCTTCAGTCTGCTAAGTTTAGCAGCTCTGAAGCTAATATAAATTATGTCATTAACCATAACGACTTACCGTTACCTATCCTCCCAGATACTATAAAGCAATAGTACAAAAATCACTTAACTTTACGTTTACGCATAAAGTATTATCTAAAAACAACCTGGAACAATAACGCATAAAAACAGTCTGTATACCACAACACGGGTAGCTAAACTATGCAATAATGATTTTTTTTGATATATAGCGTTTTATATCATCTTCATTCTGCATTGGTCTATAAATTACAGAATTCAATACGGTAAACACTTAGAATTTTCAAGTAAATCCTTGAAAGGCAAAATTATGCTTGAATGAACTTAATTTATAGTCAAAGGGAATTTCTTGTCTCCTTATTTCGTAATTTCAAAATATTTCCCATCAAATTCATATAAACGTACTACGCAAAACAGGTCATCAACATCCATTTGACCATAAAACCTCTAATCGAGAAGAATATGAGGCTATTATGAACTGGAATACATATTCGTCAATAATCGAAGGACTTAACAGTAAAAATCTGCTACAGGCTGAATTTCTAAGGTCACAATGTTTATATAATAACGCTTTCAGAATGTATGACAGCGATGACAAAATGTCAGTAACAAGCAACTATTACAACGTTTTCGAAAAACAGTACTCAAACAGTAAAGTAAAATCAAGTTTCACTCTTAAGAGCTGGCACCTGTCAGGCGATTTCGTATGGGAAAAGTCAAATAACGTAATTACCACACATGAAAAACTGGGAGGCATAGGCGGTTCAGGGCACCCAGGCCTGTCAAAGGGAGGCATGACAGATTGCGCAGGAAGAATTATACCCAAAGATTCTTCTGTTGACGAGAGATTTGAAGGGCCAACTTTCTTTTTTCATAGTGGTCATTTTAATCCTAAAGTAAGACATGCAGCAGTTTTTTACAACGAGTTTATTAAGAGCTCGTGCAAAAAAGCTCAGCACACCCCAGACATTGATGATTCCGCACTGGACTACCTATGCAATGAAATGATATTAGCATTTTATACAGAAAACAGCCGAGATGTTATCAAAGAAGGTACTTTCATGCAGATTTGCAGAACATTTCTTGCTAACAAGTCCAATAAAATCTATACATATACAAGGTTGAGTGCTAAATCTGGAATCGACACTTACAGATCAAAACACTCCAAGCCAATTACAATCCACGGCAGCAGTAAAGAATCAATCAGGTCAAGTCAACATAGCAGCACCGGATTATATGATTCCAAAATGAGCCACAACTCGCAGCTTTATATTCCGAGGTCAAAACCAATTTCAATTGGCAACCCATCTCGTCACAGACAATCTAGCTATTCAAGTCATAGCTACAGTCGCTATCAAAAACCTCAACTACAGCAGCAGAGACCTATCTCAATAGTCAAACCATTGCCTGTCAGAATGTGGGTACCGGATAGCGTATCGAAAAAATGTCAACTCTGCAGAACTGAATTCGGCTTTTTCACCCGGAAGCACCATTGCCGTTTTTGCGGTAAGCTAATATGCAGTTCATGCTACACTGAAGAAGTTTTTAACAATACAAAAGCTTTACAATCCAACGGCACCTTAGCAGATGTAACCTCTCCACAAAAACTATGCTCAGAATGCAAGCAAAACTCTGTATTAGATTAAATTTATTAATTCAATTGACCGCCATAAATGCGGTCAATTGACTACTCTTTGACTACCCAGTCACAAACAGGTGCCAAACCGATCTCTAAATAGCAGCATCACTAAAGTTAATGGACAACATTCCATCTAACATTTATTTGCATACACCTCAAGTAATAAACTAATTTTGTCCAACATTTTATCTAATATTTATCACTAAAAAATTCTATATAATACGAACTTATTCTATTTCAAACAAGTCTTTATAAACTGGAAGAGGGTTATACTATGAGGAACGCAAGCTCAAGATACTTCTGCACGTCCCAAGCTTTGCTATCAAATAGATAAGTAGGTGTTAATAAAAATATAACAACGGAATAACTATATACTTTTCACAAGGAGTATCACAATTCATCTCTATTCACACCTGCCAATTAACTCTCTCCAAGTACGTATTAATAATAGCACAGTTATTTCGCCAAAGAGATACCAGCAGTGTTCTAAATTTACATGTTAATTATTTTATAAATTCAAAATTATAATTCACTAAAAAAATACAGAAAGTTAATCTGACACATGAACTGGAACTCATATTTAAAAATATTTAAGCAACTACAGTCAAAAAACCTTCTTGCAGTAGAAACATTACAATCCCGATGCCTTCATAATAATGCCTTCAGGATGTATGACTCCAACTACAAAATGGGGGTAAGTAATAACTATTATGATGTTTTTGAAAAACAATATATTGAACCGAAGTTAAAAAATTCTTCATGTCTGAATGTCAATCCATACCTGACTGGAGATTTCGTCTGGTCCAAATCAAACAATACAATATATACTTATAAGAAGATGGGCGGGATAAATGCCGGCACAGGGCACCCTGGACTAACCACTGCAGGATCAACAGACTGTGCAGGTAGAATAATACCTAAAACCAGTACAAGTGAAAAATACGGCTCTGCTACATTTTTCTTTCACAGCGGACATTTCAGACCCAAGATAAGACATGCTATAGTTTTTATGTGTAATTTCATTAAAGCCTCATATATCTCATCACCAACTAATCCAAACAGCTATAACGCATTACTTGATAAAATATGCAATAACATGAAATTAACCTTCTATCCAGATGACAGTGAAGATTACACTATGCATAGCACTTTCACTCAAATATGCAATACATTCATCCAGAATAACTCTTCGGCGGTATACAGCTATACTCCTCTATATAATGAATCAACTAATATTGGTTATCATTCAAGGCACTCCACCCCGATTGGTATTCCCAGCAAATCGAAATTCCATAGCCAAAAGTCTACACAGTTCTATAACAACAACAATTCAAATGAGTCAAAAATGAACGACTCAAATTTTTTATCAGTGCAGCCTTTTATTCCGCCGAGGTCACAACCTGTAACAATCGGCTCAAATAAATCCCACAACACTTCTAAATATTCACATTATTCAAGTTATAGATCACATAACTCAAATATCAATAACTTTGGAACACAATCTTTGAAGCCTCAAAAAATGAAGATATCCAGGGTTTGGATATCTGATGATGAATCAGACAACTGTCAAAAATGCGAAACTAAATTTAACTTTTTCAATCGAAAACACCATTGCAGATATTGTGGTGCTTTGATATGCGGTTTATGCTCACGACAAAAATTATTTGGATCAGTTGAGGCGTTACAGTCTGACGATACTACTGTTCCAGTAAATAAAACAAAAACACAAAGAATTTGCACTACTTGCGAAAGCAACTGGTCAAAAATGGTTTAATAGTTATTTCCGAGTCACATACAGCAATGTGACTCGGAAATAAACTGGCACGTTTTTATGTCGTATTCGCACTCAGTCACATCAAGTCATACCAAGGACGTGTGTGCAAATCAGATCGCCATAAGCCGGGAAATTACTGGTGCTCCATTCTGACTCAGCCCAGTTAAATACTGAAAAAAACAAATATTCAGTCAACAAATTTGCAGTATCCATCATAAATCAGGAGAATCAAGGGAAACTTGTCACGGCTGACTAGCGCTGAGGAATTATTTTCCATTGTATTATCCTTTCAGGATGTTATTTTACTGATGCGTATAAACTTGGAGACACATATCATGAATACTATTGTAATTGTACTAGGTTCACCCAATGATGCTAACGGCAAATTGTCGACTATAGCGCTTGAAAGATGTAACCAGGCAATCGAGCAATTTAAAAGATATAGAACCTGCAAGATTTTAGTGACAGGCGGCTTTGGGGAACATTTTAATACTTCTGACAGGCCGCATGCATATTACGCATCACAGTATCTGATATCCCATTCTATTCCCAAAGAAGATATTTTAGAATTTGTTGAAAGTTCTAATACATTTGAAGATGCCCTGCTTGCCAAACCGGTAATTGATAAATATCAACCAGAAAAAATGATTATTGTCACATCTGACTTTCACCATGACCGGGTAAAATACATTTTTGGTAAAACTTTTCCTGATAGTGATTTTACAATCTCATGCAGTAAGACATTATTACCAGATGAAAAACTGAAAAGACTAAAGACACACGAGCAAAATGCCCTGAATAGAATGCTTAGGAATTAAAATATCAGCCCTCGGTAATACAATTTAATACCCACTTAACTAAATCAAACTTTAACAAAAATCTAATATTTATTACAATTTAACAACAAACAACTTACCGCAAAAAAAGCTATTATTTTTAATAAAAATTATTAAAAAAGCGGAACAATTTTTTGTACTTAGCAGACTAATAGTAATAAAGAGTGATTCGTTAAATTAAACATCTTATAATTGCGTATAAGAATTGACTAAATAATTTTTTAAGCCATTATTTTTTTTATCGAAAATCCATAGAAAAAATAGTGCATCAATAGAATTATAAAGCGGTACGCTCGCTATAACAGATCAAGCAAATAATATTTTATTTAAAAATGCTTCCTTTGCACTTAGCAGCATGTTGCTACAAAAAAACCTCAAGGGTGATTTACCCAAATAAGCGCTACGTAATATATGTTCCTGCTTAAACAACAAAAGGTTTAGAGCCATAGCAGATGATCAGGAGAGACTTCATTCCAGGCGGCTTCATAAGAAGTAGTCATAAACTTTTATACTAACTGAAGTATCAAAGAGTTTCTTGTGAGACTTTTTGTGATTGTAGCACAAAAAGTCTGCCCCATAAAACCTTCGCTTCAGTTTTCAGATAGTAGAGTGTTATTGACATTACCCAATATGTCCCTAAGCAATGAAAGGTCCAAAAATGCCACGACAACAACAATTCAATTTATCAACTCCGCAGCGAGGCTCAAGCCCTTCAAATTCAAATAGTTCTGTCAGCGCGAGAAATTCATCAAGCTCACAAAATGTACAGAATCCACTCTTGGTAAGAAACCAACCTGTCGTACAGAAACCGGTTGACTGGAATAGTTCTAAGTTAAAAAGATTCAAAAATCACGAATTTTACAGGAGAAAAGACGAAAATATCGCTAGGCGAATTCTCTCAATGAAACAAGCCTCAGAAATGGATGAGCAACAAATAAACAAATCGCAACGACTTAGTAATAGTGACCGAGAATATACTACATCTATAATGCCAATCTGGTCATGCCAACTAGCAAATTACTTGTTCTATAAAAAGTTTCTGCAAGCCTACAAGGCTGAGGAAATGATGATTTACCAGATCAAATGGCAGAAAAATATGGCTGCTGGAACAAAACAGCCCAAAGATATCAGCAAAATTATAGAAAAACTGGAAAGTTCCAGAAGCATCAGGTCTGGCTTTGGAATGTACTTTAACTACAATGATGATGACATTGTAAACTATTTTTTGCGTGACGGCATGGATATACCCGGTAACGCTAACGGTTTTATAAAAAGCAGCGGCATTGGCAAAGAACTTGTTGGTACAGTTGACTTTGGAAAACTCATTAACCCATTAAGCTATAGTGACAGCATAAGCCTTGGAAACCTTGCGACAGTCAGTCTCGCAGCATCTCCATCTCTGAAAATAGCTATGGGAGCCAAATATGATAAAAACCCTGCTACATTTATCCTTCAAGTAGCTCTTCCCTGGCATCACCTTTTGGGGTTAAACCGTAGGAATTACTTACCAAAATATTTTTGGAAAATGAGCGGTTGTAAGATACAAAAGAAATTTGCAGCAGCATTTTCGCTTGGCTTTGAAGCAACAGCGGGTATCACTATGGGACCTTCAAAAAACGATGCTTCAATATTCGACGAATTTGACAACGCATGCTATGATGCAGCTGCACAAGTAAGTGCAAGTTCTGCTTTATATCTTTCAGCACTTGATGCCTCTTGTAAATACAGCGTAGAAACCAAAACATTTGTTGCTGAACAAGCTGCCTATTTTAGAGGTGCACTGACTGACAACCTCATTCAAAAAGGTTGTATACCAATGAAAAAAGCTCTTAAAAACGACATCCTAAATGTCCTGCACCCCTATGACCTAGATAAAAACCGCTATTACCAGCAGCAAAAAGGGTTATTTGACGGCAGGAGCCGGAAAGGCTGGGAAATTCATAACTTTGTCGACCGCAAAGCTTATATTATGCTACTGACAACTAACAAAGGCTACGAAGCTAATTTAGGACATGCCAAAGGATATATCGATATTGGTGCCAGTGCATCAGCAAACCCCGTCTACACTGGTGGAGATGGGACATATCTTTCAGATAGCATCGGAGTAAATAAAGTTGGATTTGAGGCAAACTTGATAACTGCCAATGCAGAAGCGTTCCTCTATCAACGTAAGGCACAGTACAAGAATAGAAAAGCCAGATTGTTTTTACCATTCAAACTAACCACAGACCCTGATGAACAATGCTATTACAATCAAGATACTGAAATCGTTTATACAAAAGAAAAATCATGTTCCTATCTGGGTTTCTCTGCAACATTGAATAAATTTTGCAGCTTAAGCCTGATCTATGACCCATTTCATGATGATCTGGACGATGACTGGCTTCTGCTCAAGAAAAAAGTTACAGAAGAACCTAGCTTTTACTACATGAAAAAGAAGTCTGTGGCGGAAAATAAAAAAGTAGAAAAGGTTCATCATAAAGTAAAAGAATACCATGAAAATTCATTGATGTACACCTCCATAAATACTATTTTCCGCAAGGATCGCCATCATTGCGAAGGATCATGTTTTAATGTTGGTAAATCAATCGATATTACTCCACTTACTCTTTTCTATGAAAAGTACTTCAGAATACTTGCGGTCTATGAAACCTATGCCGCAACAAACCTCAAAGGGTCTTTAATAAAGGACATACCGCACCTTAGTCGATGCTTGAAAAATCGAGGCGACTACAGTGACCTTAAAGAAAAAGCAATAGAATTAATCCAAATCGCCTCTAGAGGAATTCCGGAATTATCAAATAGAAAAAATAAATTATCATCTTTTTCAAGGTTTCGTAATATTAGAAGGCCTCAATCCGAAAGCAATAAAGATTTAGTGTTGCTCAAATATTCCGTTAAAAAATTCAAAAAGGACTCTGCAAACCGGTTTTATGAAAGACGAAAATCCATCACCGCTGTTGATGATGCTCTTGCAAAATATTGGACACATGTCAAAGCCTTCTCTGTAGCCGATGTCAGAAATGCTAAGGGAGTGGACATTTTTAAAGAACTCAATGCCAGAATAGGTCTTCTGAACACTATTGTTGATGAGTGTAATATTTGGATGGGAAAACATCATGCAACCAACCTGAGATGCAATGCTGTTGAAAGCCTTATTCGTGCATGCAAAATGTCAATTTACTATTATGCCAGCTACGAAATAAAACCCGCACAAAGAACAAATAAGCTTTTTGCCAAAAAAAGCGAGAAGAGTATCAAGTTCAGTCTCTTGCTTGAATACGAGAAGCTTTTATCATTATTTAAGAGCTTAAATGGAATGTTTAAATCTATTAGAGTCTCACCAAAATTAGGTTTAGACTATATTCTTCCCGGAAGTTATGCTGATCATAGAGAGTATTTATGGGAGCCAGATCAAGCAAAAATTGGTAGTAAATGGACTGGTTCTGCCCATAAAAAACACCCTGGAGTCATTGGCCTAATTTATGATTTGGTTGAACATGAAAATGTAAAAGCTGTGATATTTGAAACAGTTTTCAAATTGAAATTACCAAAATATTTAGGCAAGCATGGTATACACTATTACCCCAAAGATAGTAAAAAGGAATTTAAAGATATTAAATTACCTAATAAGGATTTACTTTTAGAATGCAAAGATGATAATAATGTAGGAATAAGGCTGATTTACAGAAGAGAAGACTCTTTTGAAAACAGAAAATATATATTCCAGCTTGGCACCCGCCTCATGCCGGTTCAGTCAAGAGAAAAGTTAGATATTAACTTATCTTTTAGTTATCAGCATGAGCAAAGCGCTTTTACCGGGATCTCCCTATACAGCGCCTCAAATCCGCAAAAATATCAAGACCAAGATGATCCTCAACTGAATGAGATTAATAAATATATGAAAACCATCCTGATATCATAACTTGATATCTATTCACTAACAGTTACTCCATGCCGAAGTAATTCGACATGGAGTTTCTTTTGTGAACTGCATAATTTCGACCATACTCCCCTCCTCTTCAATATCTTGTAAGTTTCTTCACAATCTTCATTAATTCGATAGAATCACTCTTAAAAACTCCTTTAAAGCAAATTTAAAAACAGGTTTATTTTAAATAAAATATCAAAAATAAACTGTTTTCAGGAAAATTTATTAAAAGCTTGGAACAAAAACATGCCATTAGCATACTAATACTATGTGGAGTAGTTAAACCCTCTCAAGTCACACCTCTGTATATATGAAATTAAGTTTTGTAATGAGAATGAATTGCACCTAATTCATACTGAACGTGTAGACTTAAGAAATAATTGAATTTTAAAGCAACTGGATTGTTACAGCACCTAAATCACTGTTGCCCTCCAAGAGCCTGCTTCGCAAAATTCAAAGTCTCTTTAAAAGAAAGGACTGTAAAATGCCATCTAGCAGAAGAAATAAATTTTATCGGAATGGCTTTAGAACTAATTTTTACGAAGACCAAGAAATCGTACAATCCTATGACCCTCAGGATGGAAGTAAACGCCTTTTTGTAAAAGATAAATATGAATTTTCAAAAATCTTTAAAGAAGTCTTTTCACGCCCTGAATTAACTAAGTACCAAAACAGCTATTTTTATAAAAACAGATTTAGACAACCGGAAAAAAGCCTCGACACGGCACTTAGAATATTAAAAGTATCTGACGCACAAAGCTACAAGAATTACACAGATAAATACTGGATAGAGAATTACGCAAACGGTATAAAGATTCGGGAGCAAAGTGAAGAAGCAAGAAACCATAAGTACAGCGAACGCCCTTATACGTCAACGCCGGTGTGGGCTTGTATAATAGCAAATTATCTGTTTAGGAGAAATGTTCTTCAGAAATACAAAGCTGAGGAAATGATGATCAATCAGATAAAATGGCAAAAAAATATGGCTGCGGGTATTAAAGCCAAAAATATCAATAAGATCATAGCAAGTTTGGAAAGCTCAAAAAATGTAAAATCAGGCTATGGACTCAAATTACAATACGACGATAATGATATAGTAAACTATTTTATGCGAGACGGGATGTCTATTCCAGGTAACGCTAACGGTTTTATAAAAAGCAGCGGATGGGGACGAGAATTTGTCGCGACAGCCGACTTTTTGCAGATCATTAACCCTTTCAGCTATGCCAATGATTTAAGTTTTGGTAATTATGTTTCAGTAAGCCTTGCGGCAACTCCAATCGCTAAATTAGGTATTAGCGGAAAATACGACAAGAACCCTGCTAGTTTTATTCTTCAAACAGCCACACCAACGCATAGCATGGTAGGGTTGCCCCAACAAAACTATATCCCTTCATCTTTCTGGAAAATGCAAGGTTGCAAAATACACAAAAAATTAGCCGGAACTTTTTCCTTAGGGGCTCAAGCAACTGCAAGTTTAAGCATCGGGGCATCAAAGGATAATGGAATGATATCCGATATATTTGATGACTACGCCGATTATGATGCTGGCGCAGGGTTGTTTGCAGGCGCGTATTTACATCTGTACGCATTTGATGGCGCCTGTAAATATGATGTCGAAAACCAGATTTTTATTGGAGAAAAAACAGCGATATTTGGAAATGATTTGAATGTTCCAGCAGCACAGGTCATCAAAAACGATGTCCTTAACATCCTACATCCCTACGACTTAAATAAAAACCGCTACTATGAACAGCAGAAAGGAGTTTTTGATCTTTTTGTTGCCCCAAAAGGGTTATGCATTCAAAACCTCAAAAAACATAAAGCCTACCTCTACCTGCTGACTACTGACAAGGGATATAAAGCAAACGTTGGAAAAATTAGAGGGAAAGCCAAAGCCGGAGTAGCTGCTAATTCATCCCTGTCCTGTATCAGAGGGGACGAAAAATATTTTTCAAACGATATAAAATACAGCAAACTCGGCGTCGATGCAACGTTATTTGATGCTAAAGCAAATGCATATATTTATAAACGCAAAGCTTATCAGAAGAACAGAAAAGCCAGACTGTTTTTACCTTTCAAACTGGATGATGGAAACAGCTATCATCAATGCTATTATAATCAGGATACGGAAATCCTGTACTCCAAAGAAAAATCATGTTCTTACCTGGGGTTTGCCGCAAAACTAAACGTCTTCGGCAGTTTAGGCTTAACTTATGACCCTTTCAACGATGATTTGGATGATGACTGGAAAGACCTCAAAGAGAGACTTACTGAGGAAGAAAGCTTTTATGATAACAGAAAGTCATATATTCAAGGTAAAACAATTGAAAAATCATACCATAAGACTCAGGAGTATTATGAAAACTCTTTGATGTACACCTCAATTAACACCATTTGGCGCGAAGACGGCACAAAATGTGAAGGCTCATGTTTTAATGTTGGCAAATCTACAGATATTACACCGATCACTCTTTTCTACGAAAAATATTTTAAAATTCTTGCTCTCTATGGAGATTATCTCAGGCCTAACCTGAGAGGCACTCTATCACAGTCCTCCCCAAAACTGTCTAACTGCATGCTTAACCGTATGAACTACGAAAGCCTTAAGGAGACCGCGAAAGACATACTTGAAAGTGCTACTTCAGAAGTCCCTGAAATATCAAAAGAGCTATCAAACAGGAAAAACAAACTGTACGGCTATTTTAAGAAACAGAATAGGCGTAGCAACGGCGACTTGGTATTACTCAACTATAGCGTGAAAAAATTCAAAGAAGAATCTGCAAACCGTTTTTATCAGAGAAGAAAAACTATAACCGCTGTCGATGATGCTCTGGCTAAATACTGGAAACATGTTATCGCCTTTTCTATAGCCGATGTCAAAGGGGCCAAAGGAATAAAAATATTCAAGGAACTTAATGACAGGGTAGGACTTTTAAATACGATTATTGATGAATGCCATACTTGGATGAACAAACATAGCAAAACCAACACCAGGTACAAAGCCGTCAAAAGCCTTGTGCGCTCATGCAAAATTTCAATTTTCTATTATTCCGGTTACAAAATTAAATCGGGTAAAAATAATATGCTTTTCGCAAAAAAGAGCCGGAACAGTATTGAGTTCTGTCTGCTGCTTGAATGTGAAAAACTTCTGACATTAACTAATGCATTGAATGGAATGTTTGAATCCATGAGAATCAGCAGGGAACTAGGCTTGAAATATATTTTACCGGAAACAGAAGCTGCCCACAAACAGTATCTCTGGGGAAAAGGCGATAACAGGCTCAAACGTATATATACCGGCTCAGCTCATAAAAAACACCCCGGGATCATTGGACTGATTTACGATTTGGTTGAACATGAAAATATAAAAGCCGTTATTTTTGAAACAGTTTTTGACCTGAATCATGGTTTTGTCTTTAATCCACAGAAAGGTATATTCTATCGTCGCCAAGACGAACACAAGGACTTCAAAGATATCAAATTACCAAATATAAAATTGCTTGAAGGATGTAGCGATAAAACTAATATAGGAATAAGGCTAATCTACAGAAAAGAAGACTCTTTTGAAAACAGAAGATACATTTTCCAATTGGGAACACGCCTTATGCCAGTCCAGTCAAGGGAAAAACTTGATATTAATCTTTCATTCAGCTATCAGCACCAGCAGAGTGCGTTTACCGGCATCTCACTGTATAGCGCCTCAAACCCCAAGTGGCAGGACCATGATGACCCTCAACAGAATAAAATCAATCAATATATGAAAACAATTCTGATATCATAAATCAATATCCTGACTCTTCCAGAAACTCCATGTTTACAGACTTAAACATGGAGTTTTTTTTGCGGATAATTCAGCTTCTGACAGCAGAAGAAGAGCCTTTCCATTTACCAAGATCTTTAAGTTTCTTACCACTGTTCAAATTGAACTCCAGTTCCTCAAGAGTTATCCCCTTAGTTTCAGGAACAAAAAATCTCAGAAACAGAATGGCAAGAACACAAAAGCCGGCAAACAGGAAAAATACAGAATAGTTCCCGAAATGCTTCATTATAGTCAGTGCGTTACCCATTACAATCCCGGCAAAAGTCCAGTTGACCATGGTAGTTATTGTCATGCCTACTTCTCGGCTTTTTATCGGGAAAATCTCAGAACAAACCAGCCAGGCTCCAGGTCCCCATGAAAAGGCAAAACCAAATATGTAAACTATAGACGAGATCAAAAGTATCAGCTTTGGAGTTTCACTTATTAATTTCGGATTAGTGATATTTCCAATCATTAAAAAGGCGACCCCTGAGAACACCATTGCCGCAAACATGACTCCTGCTCCAATATAAAGCAGTTTCTTCCTGCCCCATTTTTCTACTAACCAGATTGCAGGAATTGTGAACAGCACAAACACCGTTGGTATCGACAACTTAGCTACAATGCCGTTCATGCCGACATAACTGAATATTGTAGGAGCATAATAAACCATCAAATTGATACCAACCAACTGCTGAAAGGCCTGCATTAAGACTCCCACAATTAGTATCTTAATAAAATTCCTGTTCAGCAGAATGCCGGATAAACTGTTTCTGGAGGCGCCTATGACTGACTCTATCTCTTTTATTTCAAAGTCAATCTCGGACTGAGAATTCAATGTTTTTTGCAGCACCTTGACAGCTTTATCTCTGCGCTTTTTAAGCATAAGCCACCTTGGACTTTCAGGCAATAGTAATGCCCCTATAAACATTAACAAAGCAAAGGCAGCTATAACCAGAAACATTAGCGGCAGAGCTTCCTGCGAGAATGTGAATACCTTGACAATCATAACATTTGTCACAGATATTAAAAATATACCAATTGTAATCATAAGCTGAAACAGAGTTCCCATTGAGCCTCTTATGGATGAAGGAGCAGTTTCAGAAAGATACAATGGAACGATAAATGACGCGACCCCGACAGCAAACCCCAGCCCCAAGCGACAGGCATACAAAATTGATATCGGCGGCAAAAAAGCTGATACAGCAGACATTATAACAAAGAGGAATCCAGCAAGGACGAGACTTCTTTTGCGCCCCAGAAACCTTGCAAAAAAACCTGAGAGCAAAGCCCCGATCACACCGCCTGTAGCTAAAATAGCGGAATAACTTTCACCACCTTCTATTCCAAGGTTATAAACTTTTTGAATTGTTGGCAGGGAGTTTGCGATAAACCCTTGATCCAATCCAAAGAGCAGTCCTCCCAATGCAGCAGTTGTACAGATTAATATTACGATTGCTTTGTAACTATGGCAGTTCAACGGCATCTTCCATTCAGTCATAATTTTCTCCCTTCAGTACAGACCAATTGACATCTAATACCTCTATCAGCCTCCACTTAAGAGAGTTTCACAGCTACCTTCATATTTTGCAGGAAAAATCAGGAAATAAATTAATAAATCATACTCCATTAAAAATATAGAAAAACAAAAACACTTATTTGTTCCTCAAAATTCCGTCTCTCCGCTAATCTGAACTTTTATAAACAACTTTCCTCTGAGTAAATTTCTTGCATTTTATAATCAATGTCCTAATTTATTAAGCATCGAAATTATCGCACATATCATCATTTAATCATTTTAATTTGCTCTCTAATGGAACAAATCAACAGCATTAGCGTACTAATAGTTTAGGTAAAGATAATTAGCCACAGAGTTCTTATGAAGGATTTATACATAACAGATATTTTAATAATTGGCGGCGGGATGGCTGGACTACTCGCCGCTATAAAAGCCAGAAAAACCGGAGCTGACGTCATACTTGTAGACAAAGCTTATGCCGGAAAGTCCGGACAAAGTCCATATGCAGACAGTCTTTGCCCGTTCAAGCCGGAATGGGGACATGACCTTAATGAATGGCTGAAAGCTGTCAGCATAACCGGCGAATATATAAACAACCCCGAATGGACAGAAATGGTCTTCAAAGGATCATTCAAAATATATGAACAGTTTGTAAAGTGGGGCGTGGATTTTTACAAAAATGACGATGGCTCTTTATACACCAAGAAAGGCGAACAAGGCGGCAGTACAATATTTTTCAGCAAAAATCAGGCGCCTGAACGTGCTCGCAAAGAAGCCATACAGCTTGGAGTAAAAATTTTTGATAGAATAATGATCACCCAGCTCATCAAGAATAATGACAAGGTAATTGGTGCAGCTGGTATCTCAGCCGAAACCGCTGACTTACACATCTTCAACTCCAAAGCGACTGTCATGTGCGCCGGAGCCGCGGGCTTTAAACCAAACGGCTGGCCGATTCACGAACTTACCGGCGATGCGGACGCCCTTGCCTACAGAGTCGGCGCAAAAGTATTGGGCAAAGAATTTATTGATACCCATTCCGGCAGCAAGGAACACCCTGCATTTCTAAATTTTGCCGAGGACATGCAACCGGGTGCAAAACCAATGACCGGAGTAAAATTCAAACGTGTGTTCAATGCTGAGGGAAATCCATTAGAATTCACCGGAACTGCATTGTGGCTTTCAAAAGAATTTGAGATTCATGCCGGCAGAGGGCCGGTTTCTGCCGAAATGCCGGATGGTTCTATAGTTGCTTTTGCCGGAGGAACTTCTCTGGGAATGGCAAGTCACAAAACTGAAGGTATTGTTTCCAAAGATTTATCCTGCGCAACAACAGTTGATGGGCTTTTTGCTGCCGGAGATGCCTTGGGTAATATGGCGGCTGGCGCCAAATATCCATTTATGGGATTTGCCATAACTCATGCCTGTGTAACTGGATGTCTGGCTGGAGTTAACGCGGCAAAATATGCGTTAAAGGCAGAAAATGCTGAAATAAGCCAAAAAGTGATTAAAGAAATCTGTGAAGAAACCTTTCATCCATTACGACGCAAAGGAGGCTTTTCTCCTCGATGGGTTTTGCAGATTATACAAAATACCCTGTCGCCTTATTTCATATTATACATCAAACATGGAGAGCGACTAAAAGCCGCGCTGACCTATATTGAATTTGTTAAAAACAATTTGGTTCCAAAACTTAAGGCGGATGATGCCCATGACCTCAGGCTTGCCCATGAAGTCGCCAACATCGTTTTAAATGCTGAAATTAAATTGCGCTCATCTCTTGCCAGAAAAGAAAGCAGAGGCTGTCATTATCGGGAGGATTATCCAAGAAGAGACGATAAAAACTTTCTGGCCTGGATACAGCTTGAGAATGTTGCGGGCAAGATGACGGTCTCGATTGAACCCATCCCTGAAAAGTTTCTGCCGGACAAATCTATACCTTACGAACAAAAGTATCCGCTCAGAATACCAGGTGAAATAATAACAGAAAAGTGAGGAAATAGTTTGAGTATTGAAAAGATAAATTATGAGCTTTGTAACGGCTGCGCAAAATGCCGTAATATTTGTCCGGTCGATGTAATACGGATGGATAAAGCTAGCAAAAAGCCTGTAATTAAATATAAAGAAGACTGCATGTTATGCCAGCTATGCGTGGTTGAGTGCAAGCAAAAAGCTATTATTGTTACTCCTGAAAAAGCTGAAATGGTTATCACGAGTTGGGAGTAATCTTTACTCCCGGCTCTCCCCTCTCCTCTCAAGCCTTGACAAAATGCCTTTAACGCTGTAATAAAAAGATTAGATCAGCAATTCGGAAACATAACCTTTGAAAGGCATAACAATGTTCAATCCCATAAAGCTACTTGTCATTTTCTCCCTAGTATTAGCATCTACATTAGCCTCTGCAGACCCTTTTTCTCCAGAATGGAACTGGGAGAATAAAAAAACACATGGACCAGTAAAAGAAATTGTAACCATCAGTCCAAAACACGGCAACATTGCTGAATACTTTGCTCCTAACGGTCGAAAAACTCGAAAAATTATTTTTGACAAGTCAAATAAAGCCCAGTACACGACAAATCTTACATACAATAAAAATGGTGATTTGTGCAAAATAACCTTCTCCATACCTTATAGCAAAGAGGCTATGTATGTTGAAACAGCTGAATACAAAAACAAAGGGATCATCTCTTCCATAAGCAACCTGAGAAATGGCAAAACTTCAAGTTCTAAAGAATTTGCTTATGACAAAAACGGACTTTCCTCAATAATTATCGCCATGGGCTCAAGAATCATGACGTGGAAATTTAAGTTTTCAGATGTCGGAAACTTAGCTGAATCGGCGCTATCCTACAACACAAAAATTATCGGCAGGTCAAAATACATTCATGATAAACACGGCAATCCGGTATCCATCACAACATTTCGCAACGGAAAAAAAACAAAAACTATTGCTGTCAAATATAAATATGATAATAAAGGTAACTGGCTGAAAAAAACAGAAACCGTCAACTACTATAAAAACAACAAAACGTTCAAGAAATATACCCTGACTAAAGAACGTAAAATAATCTATTATTGAAACTAGTCTCAAAAGTCTTATAACCTGATCAACATGTGATAATTTGTTGTAAATAAGAAAGTTATCACCTAATAAAAGCTGAAAAGTTTAACATATAAATGCTTGGGTTCAACACTTTTGAAGGGTAACTATAAGGTTGAATTACAAAGCGATCAACTATTCAGCATTTATCCATTTGGCTTGTTTGATAATTTTAATTTTCCAAATTAACTTTTGAGACCAGTTCTAGTATTCTTAAATATTTGCCATTTGATAAACAAGAAACTTTTAAAGAATTTATTTCAGGAATAAAAAATCTCTATCCGCCACATCCAAAAATCAAACCTGAAACTTTCGAGAAATGTTTTCTTTTTTTACTAAATAGAGGATACTTTTTAGTAACTTATCCATCAATAATAATAACGACACAGTTTCGTAGAAAATTTATTACAGGAAACAATTGATGAGTCAAAGTGATATAGAATTGATAAAAAAAGTAATTGCAGGAAATACTGAAGCGTTTGGGGTTCTTGTTGTACGCTACCACGCTGCTGTTGCAAGACGCATAGCAGTAAAAAGCAACAATTGAATGGACAATGATGCAATATGCCAGGAAACATTCATTAATGCATACAAGAAATTGACGCAACTGCGAAACCATAATCAATTTGAACAATGGCTTTGTCGTATTGCCGAAAACTGTGCTAAGCAATATCACCGCAAAAATCCCGTACAATTACATTTGCCGTTTGATGATTCAATTAACAAAGGAATCTTGGTTGAACCTGATATTGTTCCAGATAACAACAGTGAAATTAAAGCGAAATTGCGCACTGTTTTAAGTAAGCTGACAAAAATACAAAAAACTGTTATTTGTGAACATTATATCAACGGTAAAAGCTACAGGGAAATAAGTTTGCTCCTTGACTGTAAAGAAAACACCGTCAGAAGCCGACTTCAGAAAGCGAGGATAAAACTGAAAAAAGAAATGAAAAGAATAGATGGAGAACCATTTATGGAAAACATCATTGAACTGAACGCAAGAGACCTGCAAATTATTAATGCTGCACTAAAGGCACGTGAAGAATCGGATAGAGCTATTCGGGGTATTTATCTTGATAAAAGGGGGAAGATTATTGGAACTAATGGCAAGGTTGTTATTATCCGGCCTTGTTCTGCTTTGACAAAATTAAGCAATAATGCAGTTTTAGTGCCTCCTGGAAATATTTCGATTCAAGATATTAATAAAGCTAAGCTTTTAGTTGGAATAAGCGAGGCGGTATTACAATCCAAAGGCCATGATGATATTGTATTTGACGTGATTGACGAAGAATTCCCTGATTGTGAACATACACGAATATTCCCTTCCAGTTGGAAATTAAAGTTTTGCACAAAATACAGAGAAATATACAACCTAACCGAAATGATGACGAGTTATCTTGAGGAAAAGCATCCATGTTTTGAGGATTTCAGTTATATCCCTCAAGTAAAGTTTTGTTTAGACTCTACCCTGCAATCGTTGAAAATCAACATAGATTCAACAATGGGATATTCCGGAAAGATCCCAGAGCAAATTATCAATTGGGAACATTCTGCTTGTATCAAAGGTAAATTGGAATGTAATAATATAACAGAAGAAATATTATCTTTTGACTTAAACCTTAGATCTTTCATTGAATGTCTAAATGCATTATGCAATTCTCCTGAAGAAGCGATTGAAATAAAATGTACAGATAGTATGACTCCTGTGATAATAAGTTCATTGTCAAACCCAACTTCGACTAGTGCAATAATGCCATTAAGAAATAAATAACTTTATATTAAAAAACAAACTTATTATTGCAAATATGCAGTTATAGTTTGCAACTTGCCCCGTTAAGACTCAAAATCCAGTGGGGCAAGCCTTTTTTCTATGGTAAGTTTAGGCCGTTTTTTCAAAACGCAGTATATACGAACCGAATCTTCACTTAACTCTCTAAAATTCACGTTTTCAAAAACACCAGTAAGTTCAAAGCATGTTTCATGTAAATATAATTTAATATCTTCAATATTAATTTGACTTTTGAGACTACTTCTAATAACAGTAATCAATTTCATTAATGTTATTACTACTTCTATAAAGCAACTTGTTTTCTCTGGGAAGCCTTATACCTTAAGGCTTGGCTGATTAAGGGGATAATTAACTTAAGCGCATTCATGCTTATGAACTAAAGGAATCCCTGAATGCCTTTATTTGGTCCCTATAAATGCTTTTATAAAAACGTTGAAGATTTAAGTAAAAACTGTGAAGGTTTCTCAAACTATGCCACACTTTTAAAATGCCATAAACCTGAAGGCTGGTGCTACGGTATTTTACATGCATGGGGTTTTGCATATTTTGCAAGTGACGAAACAACATACCTCAAAAGAATAAAAATATTATCTAACGACTTCAATAAACCAGTTAGCGCCTGGCCGCTGGAACTACAAAAGTTAACTGGATTACTTGTCCCCGATAAAAAAAACTCTATACGCCTTAGTGACCTTATAAATGCCGCAATCAATAAAGTCCAAAGTGATAGAAAACTCATAAATTACTTCATCAATCATAAAGCATATCCGCATAGAATATCAGAGGATATCAGCAAGATAATCGATCTTTATTCGGGGCTGCAAGAGAATGAACTTCTAAGAGCTCCTGAATCAGAAAGAGTTAAACTCATTGAATCATATAGATTGTATTCTAATGAATGCTATGTACTCAAACAGCTGGTAAATAATTATACAGATAATAAATGGGATGGGTTTGATCTGCTCATTTCCGTTCGTGCCTTTCTAGACCGTTTATTACTTTTACAGACGCCACATAGCACGCAGTTGCGCTTTTGTGACGGGAAAAGCATTTTTCATCGTCAGGATGTTTTGAAAGCATCAAAATATCTTATTGAAACAAAGGCTGATACCACTTCTGGACTCAAGGAAAATATCCAGCGTTGCAGCAAAACCTTATTCACTGGAAACTCTTCGGACTTTTCCATTATGGTTGGCACTCTTATTAACTCTGCTAATAAATTAAAAATCCCGTATTACATTGCTATTACAAATACAGATCACACAATCGGAGTTACCTATTCTGATAAAAAGTGCAAGATACTAGATGCTAATTATCTAAGTTCTCAAAATACTCCATTGCACGAGTTTGCCACGACTGACTCCTCATTAATATCAAGAAGCCTTCTGCATAGTTTAAAAAAGCCCCAATTAATGTCTTTTTGTATTGAGCTGTATATCCCTCCGATGACAACAGCCGCTGACTTTAAACCATTACGTCAGCTCATGACCAGAAAATCTCTCGATTTTTTCCATCAAAACTTTACGTACAATATTTCACTTTGCAAGCAAAATGGAAGTTACACCCCATATTTTCAGAGAGCAAGAATTACAAGTTCAGCACTTTCCAATAATTATGATCTGAACAGTTTAAAGAAATATGTTCAGCAAGAGAAAAATATACTCGAAGGGAAAACAGTTACAGGCTCCAAGCAATTACAGTATAAGAATAATATCACAAACAATAACTTGCTTACCGATAATTATTACAATATGATCAACCAGGGATCCGCAGTGCTGGAAGCTATTTCAAACAATGAAAAAACCAAAGTAAGCGCTGCTGAATATGCTGATTACATAATTATGAACAAGCTGCACCAACGAACAGATATTTTAATTATTTGCTGCAAGGAAGATCAAGTTGAATTATTGCACCAAATTATAACAAAAGGAAATATCAATGTTAACTCAATTATTCGTGGCCACCTTTTGCTGCTTTATACTATTAGGGCACGCAGTAATAATGTCTTGAAATATCTGCTTACAGAGCAAAAAGTTTCTGTTGATTCAATCATCCTTAAGGACTATACGCCGCTTTATTCAGCTGTTAACTTAAGGTTTTATAATGGTGCTGAAACCTTATTAAAAAAAGGAGCCAAACCTGATGTGCTCTGTTCCGGTATAACAGCGCTGCACTATGCTTGCGGAAATGGATATCCAAATATAGCTGAACTTTTAATAAAATATGGCGCTAATATAAATGCAAAAACGCAGGATAACGGCTCCACCCCACTACATTATGCATGCATATTAGGTCATTCCGACATAGTCAAGCTTCTACTGAAGTACAACGCTTGCAAGTCCATCAAAAACATTGAGGGAAGAACTGCATTAGACATTGCAACTACACAAAAATTTTCCAAGTTAGTCGATATGCTTTCATAATGAAATGACTTAAGTTGGCTCTGACAGAATATCAAAAATTATCCGGAATAAGTACAGTCCATAAGTTCGTTAATTGCCTCATTCCGGATGTTTTCATAAACTGTAAACTCGTCACCTTCTTTGTGCCCTTCAGGTAATTGCAAAGGATGCCAATGAATCTTTTCAAAACCAAAATCCTTAAATACACTGTTTAAAAATTCACGCTCAAAAACTAAGTTTCTGAAGCTCATTTCTCCCTGTGAAAAGTGACCGGTTAGAATCAAATCAAGGTACTCTTTACAGCTCGACAGTATTTCAACTTCAAAATTATATTTCCCAAGTAAAGTATTGTTATACCGGTTTAATATTCCACAATGTTCCTGCCCAAAGTATCTGGTTCCATGTTTGCAGTTAGCAGCTATATTTTTAACCATAACTTTCAGATCAGGAACATCAGCAGCGTTTGTCAACAGTAGACCGCTGGTTATAATATCAAATTCGCCAATTTTACCCATATCCTGAACTGATGTTTCCAGATAAGTTATTCCAAGTCTTTCAGTCTTTTCACGTTCTTTGGCTAGGTCAAGCATAGGCTTTGACAAATCAACACCAGTAATCTCCGCAGCTCCCCATTGCTTTAAAAGCCTGGTCAAGTGTCCTTCGCCACAACCGATATCCAGCACAGTCTTGTTTTTTATAATGTTCCCAACAGCATTCTGCAAAGCCGCATCCATTAATTTATAATAAGAACATTCATTCTTGAACCGAGTGAAACAATCAACCTGTTTTTCATTATATTTCATAGCAAAATCCTCATTTCTTATATCTTATACGCTACTGAATAATACAATTGCAGGAAGTTCTTGTCAAGAAAAATGACGGAGTTGTGGTAAACGGATACATTCAATTGAAAATTGATAAATGTGAGTAAATATTATAACTAGAGTAAATTTTTATTGTTTTGCTGCATGCTTTTTTAGGAGAAATTATCATGAAAATAAAAGTCATTCTTCCTGTCACTTCAAAGGCCATCTTAGAAAAGACAAGAGAAGAAATGAAAAAATGGTCAAGCCATAAATTTCAAATAGATGTCGAAGGTAACAGCATTGGAACGCCATCCATAGAATCCCGTTATGATGAAATAATGTGCATGCCGGACCTAATTAGAATCGCTGAAAAGGCAGAATCTGAACAATATGATGGAATTCTTATTTCATGCATGTTTGATACCGGCCTAGAAGCTTGCAGAGAAAAGTTGAGTATTCCTGTAGTCGCGCCGGGCAGAACTTCTATTTTATTTGCGGCAGAACTGGCTTCTTCATTCGCGATACTTACTCCCTTGTCAAGTTGCGTAAATATTATAGGTTCAATAGTTAATCAACTGAACCTGACCCCAAAGCTTGCAGCGTTAAAGCCATTGGATATTCCAGTTGATGAACTTGAAAATGAACCAGTTCTCCTTAACGTGTTAACTGAAAATGCAGTTGATGCCATAGAAAATAGCGGTGCACACTCTATCATTTTAGGCTGCACAGGAATAATTGGCTTGGCTGAAAAGTTACGCAACAATCTTCTTCAGGCAGGCCATAATGTCCCAATTATAGACCCGGTAGCTACTTCTATTGAATACCTGAAGTCTCTGATTTCATTACACCTTTCTCAAAGCAAAACAAGTTATGTTTCTCCCTCAAAAAAGGATAATAACTTATTAAGCGGCAAATCATAAATCTACTCAATATAAAAAAACAGCTAAAATTGTATGATTTCAGAGTTTTAATTTGCTAATACTATGCTATACTAAATTAGCTAAACATTAATAGCTAACACCAACAAATCACTGGACTTCCGGAGAAAAAGTCCAAACGGAGTAATTAAATGAAAACACCTTCTTATGAAGAAACTTTTATTCTTACCTTTTCCTATCGTTCTTTATAACTTTCTAAATAGCCTTAGTAATAATTAACTGCTTGCAGCCGTTTATAATTCTTCTGGCCTCAATCCCTACCAACATAAAAACTATCAAACAATTAAATTATGAATGAAAAAACTAATTATCTAGAAACCAAAAAACAATCTTGTCGGGCAATAAACTGGGTAAACTTTTTTCTGGCAGATGTAAGAGATGGTTTAGGTCCCTTTCTAGCAATATTTCTTTTGACTACCTATAAATGGGATCAGGCAAAAATAGGTATCATCCTAACAGTTATGGGCTTGGCAAGCCTGCTTGTCCAAATCCCCGCCGGAGCTCTGATTGACTATACAAAACATAAAAAATTAATCTTAAGCGTTTGTATTGTAATAATATCCATAATAACAATCGTAGTAGTCTGGGTACCAGTCTATTCTTTAGTCTTGAGCTTAAAAGTCATGATGGGTATGGCAAGTGCATTTTTACCACCTGCTGTCGCCGGTATAACACTTGGTCTTACAGGACCTAGATATTTCACCCGCATGGTAGGTCGAAATGAAGCATATAACCATGCAGGCAATGTCTTTGCATCTTTGCTTACCGGAGTTATCGGTTATTGCATTTCCATGCGATCGTCATTTTACACTGTTGCCGTGATGGCAATCCTCAGTCTAATATCTTTATTATTTGTAAAATCTTCCGATATAGACCACCGACTGGCTCGAGGCTTCACTGAAAAAAAATCTAACGATCACAAAATTCCATGGTACAGAGTACTCATAGAGTGCCCTCCTCTATTAATTTTTACAATATGCATAGTTTTATTTCACTTTGCCAACGCCGCTATGCTTCCAATGGTTGGGGAAAAACTAACAGAAACCAATCCCCAGCTAGGGCCTATATTTATATCTTCGTGCATAGTAATAGCCCAGCTGGCAATGATTCCGATGGCTATAATTGTAGGGCGCAAGGGCGATATATGGGGCAGAAAAAAGTTTTTCCTGCTGGCGTTTGCCATTCTCCCTATAAGAGGAATTCTATTTGCTCTTACTTCAAATGCAATCTGCCTTATATTGATCCAGATAATGGACGGAATTGCTAACGGCATATTCGGCGCGCTGTTTCTGATAATACTTGCCGACCTGACTAAATCCACAGGAAGGTTTAATGTAAGTCAGGGAGTTGTCACTACAATTATGGGACTTGGCGCCTCAATGAGCAATGCGGTAGCAGGAGCTATAGTGGTCAAAACAAGTTATTTTCATTCTTTCATGTTCCTCTCATTTATTGCTATGCTAGCGTTTATAATCTTTCTGTTTTTTATGCCAGAAACAAAAGATTACGTTTTCCGATCAAAAACAGCGAAGGAATAATAAAATATTTGAGCTGTATTTCTGACAGATTATTGGTATTACAACTGAACACTTTTTCAGAATTATCTTCATAAATTTATTGATTCGGATTTGATTAATAACATTTGTGACTTTAGATTTACGCGAATGCGTATATGGAATAAATCCATTTATATTTACCTTACAGGAGAATTATTATGAAATTTTTGAGACCTATAGCCCTGTTGCTTTTGGCAGTAACACTGTGTTCGTGCAGTGATGAGAAAAATGCACCCGTAACAAGAAAAAAAGGAATCATAAGAGTCCTTACTGCAGGAGATTATAAACCTTTCACTCACTATAATACCCAGACAGCCAAATACTCCGGATTTGCTGTTGATATGGCTTATTCATTAGGGAAGGCCCTAAAGAAAAAGGTTGTTTTTGTAAAAACTACCTGGCCAGAAATGGGAAATGATTTATTAGCAGGTAAGGCAGATATCGCTATGGGCGGAATCTGCGCTACTGCCAGCAGAAAAAGATATTTCCTAATTTCAGGACCAGTCATCGCCTCAGGAAAGGTTCTCTTGATAAGAAAGGCCGATATAAACAAATACAAAAATCTTGCTGATGTTGATAAAAAAGGCGTTGTCATTGTTGAAAATAAAGGTGGCACAAACGAAATCTTTGCAAGAAACAATATTAAAAATGCCAGACTTGTTTTTAGCCATGATAATGTAACTCCTTTCGATTACTTGCTTACCGGAAAAGCTGATGCAATGATAACTGACCGTGTAGAAGCTATTTACAAATCTAACACACATAGAAAACTTTATGCGGTAAATACATCGAAGCCATTTACTAATACCTACAAAGTATACTTGCTTCCTAAAAAGAATAAAAAACTACTGGCTAAAGTAAATCAATGGCTCAAAGAAGTGAAAAATGATGGAACTCTTGAACGGTTGCTCAAGAAAAACAGAGTAAAATTAACAGAAGATTGATTCATATTGAGCATTTCAACGTGTTCATAACATGAGATAAAATATAACGGTGCATTAAAAATAATGCACCGTTTTTATATTCAATTACCACTGTGGATTTTTACGATACTGGGCTGGAGACTGTCCCATTACTTTTTTAAAAGAACGTGAAAAATAGTATGGGTCGCTGTAACCAATTTCCTCACAAATATCTTTAATTTTCATATTTGTAAAATTCAAATAATTACATGCCCGCTGTATTTTCAACCTGATAAAATAATCTACCGGAGAATGCCCGGTCTTGTTTTTAAAGAGCCTGCAGAAATATGGAGGCGATAACTTAAGAGCCTCACTCATTTCTTCCAATGAAAAGACTTCCTCAACTCGCACTATCATCATTGAAATTGCTTTTTCAATTATATTTTCAGGTTCATCAATTTCAGAATTCTGAAAATAAATTACATCACCCAAAAAATGCCATAAGCGCATACTGTTTAAGCTGCAACTGTCAATCGTCATACCTCGATTAAGATCATCTATCATTTTTCTGATCAATTCAAGCGTTTCACGATGCTTGCTGAAAATAATACCTTCCCCATACTTGCCTTTGCACATAGCCTCAGCAATCATACCGCTGCTGCTACCTCGAAAATGAACCCAGTAAAGACTCCATCCCTCAACTGAACTGCCGTACTTATGAGCGGTATTGGCAGGTATAACCAAAAAATTATCTTCCCGGATAATGTGACGAACACCGGCTATTTCACACCACCCCTCTCCTCCAACACAATATATTAAAATATGCTGCGGTATAAATCCATCCCTGATCACAAGGTGTTCTTCAGCCAAAGGGAAGTATCCAATATTGGTAATATAAAGTTGTCTGGTCAATGAGTTTTCTGCCATCTCCTGTTTTATTTCTTCTGGCAGCACCAACAAATCCTGACCTTTAAATCCTTCTCTTTTGGGAGACATATGCTATTAAACCTCCTTAAAAAAATAAACACAATTATGTCAAATAAGATGTATTTCAATTCTATTACAAATAAACAATTTTCTCAAAAATGTATATAAATGGCTTTAGTAGATAATATAATCCATTTTAATAAAAATATAATCCATTCACAAAAGATATTACAAGAATTATTGTATTTTATTATGGAGAAAATTTTGTTTATATGGAACCATTTCTAAAGGACCTTAATCTATGACCCGAGTAGAAGTCACAGAAGAAAGAATTACCATTCCGACTTACGGTACCGGTAAGCCTAACAAAAATCCGATGTTTCTTGAGAAGCGGGTATATCAGGGCAGCTCAGGGGTTGTCTATCCACACCCGGTTATAGACAAAATCAATGACGAAAAAGAAGATAGGGAATACGATGTTGTTTTTCTTGAAAACAAGTACGTAAAGATTATGATCATGCCATCACTCGGGGGGCGTGTTCAAATGGCCTGCGACAAAACCAACGGCCATAACTTTATTTACTACAATCAGGTAATAAAACCAGCCCTCGTCGGGCTTACCGGACCATGGATTTCTGGCGGTATTGAATTTAACTGGCCGCAACATCACCGCCCAAGCACCTTTGAGCCGGTAGACTACACTATCTGTAAAAATACTGACGGCAGTTGTACTGTCTGGGTAAGTGAGATAGAATTGATGTTCCGCACCAAAGGTATGGTCGGATTTACTTTATACCCTGACAAATCATATCTTGAGCTCTACGTACAGCTTTACAACCGCACCAGCGAACCACAGACTTTCCTATGGTGGGCAAACCCCGCTCTTGCGGTAAACGATGATTATCAAAGCGTATTCCCGCCGGACGTGCATGCGGTAATGGATCACGGCAAACGCGATGTCTCCAGGTTCCCGATAGCAACAGGCGAATATTATAAAGTTGACTATTCTCCCGGAGTCGATATTTCACGTTACAAAAACATTCCGGTCCCGACTTCGTATATGGCTTACAAGTCGGAATACAACTTTGTCGGCGGCTACGATCACGGCAAAGAAGCCGGAATGCTGCATGTCTGTAATCACCATGTCTCACCCGGTAAAAAACAATGGGTGTGGGGCAATGGCGATTTTGGTGAAGCATGGGATCGCAACCTTACTGACAAAGATGGTCCTTATGTGGAACTGATGACTGGGGTATATACTGACAATCAGCCGGACTTCTCGTGGTTGCAGCCGTTTGAGCAGAAATCATTTACTCAGTATTTTATGCCTTACAAAAAGATCGGCTATGCTAGGAATGTCAGCAAAGAAGGTGCAATATCCCTTGATCTAGCAAATGAAAACGCTGAAGTTGGTGTTTACACTACTGCTGAGGAAAAAGATTTAACAGCGAAACTAATCAACAGTGCTGGTCAGAAATTCCTTGAAAAAACATTTGACTGTTCTCCGGAAAAACCATTTACCGCCAAAGTTAAAATCGGTGAACTTGACCCTGAAATTTCATTTACATTCTCAGTTTTTTATGCTGACGGCAGAGAAATGCTGTCATACACCGCAGCCAATGATAAACTTGAAGAATTCCCTGAACCAGCCCAAGCGGCACCTGCACCAGAAGATATTCATACTATTGAGGAACTATTTCTGACTGGTCAGCACGTTGAGCAGTATCGCCATGCAACTCGCTTGGCCGAAAATTATTACCGTGAAGGGTTAAAGCGCGATAATACTGACATCAGGTGCAATAATGCTTTGGGACTTTTATTATACCGCCGCGGTCTCTTTGCCAAATCTGAAAAATATTTCAGAGCCGCAGTCAAAAAACAAATTTACCGCAACCCTAACCCATACGATGGCGAGCCTCGCTACAACCTCGGCCTTGCATTGAAAATGCTGGGGCGCAAAAAAGAAGCCTTTGACGCTTTTTACAAAGCCGTTTGGAATGATGCCATGCAGGGGTGTGGTTACTATCAACTGGCCCAGCTTTCAGCTGAGCAGCAGAATTATGAGGAAGCCCTTGACTGCATTGAACGTTCGCTGATAAAAAACTGGCATAACCATAAAGGCAGAAACCTTAAAACGGCAATACTTCGCCGTATGGAGCGTCTGGAAGAGGCACGTTTTGAAGCGGAAATAACAATCAAGCTTGATATTCTGGACTTTGGTTCACGCAACGAATTAGTCAAACTGTTAACAGCCAGTGGTGAAACAGAAAAAGCCGCTGCCGAGCTTGAACATCTCACTAAAATTATGCGTGACAGCGATAATAACTACCTAGAGCTGTCACTTGATTATATGCAGGCAGGAATGTACGAAGAAGCTATTGAAGTATTAGTCAGGCTGCTTACGAAAGTCGGCTCCGACAAATGCGATCCTTTGATAACTTACCACCTAGCCTGGTATCACAACCTTGCAGGAGACACCAGAAAAGCTGATATTTTGTTCAAAAAGGCAGCAGTAGCATCACCGGAATACTGCTTCCCTAATAAACTGGAATCTATTCTGGCACTGCAAGCCGCAATGAAGACTAACCCTACAGACAACAAGGCTGCATATTACCTTGGTAACCTCTGGTACGGTTTCAGGCAGTACGATCTGGCAATAGAATGCTGGGAAAACTCGGTAAGACTATATAATAATTTCCCGACCGTTCACCGTAATCTCGGCCTGGCTTATATGAATAAGCGCAATAATTCGGAACTATGCCGCTATCATTTAAGCAAAGCATTTGAGCTTGATAAAACCGATGCTCGTATCTTATTTGAATATGACCAGTTCTTGAAAAAAGAAAATCACCCACTTTTATATCGTTTGGCCCTGCTTGAAGAACATTATGATATTGTAAAACAGCGCGATGACCTGTATCTTGAATACATTAGCTTAATTAATCTGCTGGGTAATTATCGTCGCGCGCTTGACCTGATTATGAAACGCAATTTCCATCCATGGGAAGGCGGCGAAGGCAAGGTCCCACAGCAATATAAACATTCTCTGGTTGAAATGGCTAAAGAAGCCATCAGGGCAAAGAAATACGATAAAGCTGTCAAACTGCTTGAACGCTGCAAGGTATATCCTGAAAACCTTGGAGAAGGCAAGCTTTACGGCACTCAGGAAAATAATATAAACTACCACCTCGGAGTCGCCTACGAAGGATTAGGTAAAAAAGCCGAAATGCGCAAAGCCTATGAAGCTGCGGCAGTCGGCCTTGCAGAACCCGCTTCAGCAATGTACTACAATGATCAGCCTCCTGAAATGATTTTTTATCAAGGGCTTGCATTGCTTAAACTCAAAAAGCGTGACGAGGCACATAGCCGGTTTAATAAACTGGTTGATTATGGCGAACAACACATCTTTGATGACTGCAAAATAGATTATTTTGCAGTATCACTGCCGGACTTTCTGGTATTTGATGTAGATATGAACGAAAAGAATAAAATACACTGCCGCTACATGATGGCGCTTGGTCATACTGGCCTGGATGACACAAATCGTGCAGCGGAAGAATTCAGTGAAGTACTGTCGTTGGATTCATCGCACCTTGGAGCTTTGACGCACAGGGATATGAATTCACAATAATTGTGGAGTGATGGTTTGATATTATGAAAATCTCACATAAGAATTTTGGACATTGGCAGAACGGCGAAGAAGTTAAGCTGTATACCCTCGAAAATGACAACGGGGTCTCTGTCGACATATCCACTTTCGGAGCCACCATTATAGCCATGCATGTTCCGGATAAAAATAACAGCATTAAAAACGTTGTTCTTGGCTACGACCAACCTGATGATTATTTTGCTAATCCATTTTATTTTGGCTGTATTGTTGGGCGCTTCTGCAGCCGTATTGCCAATGGACGCTTTGTCCTTAACGGCAAAGAATATAAATTACCTCAGAACGATACAGAAAACCATCTTCACGGCGGCCCTGAAGCCATTAGTCACCAGCTATGGCAGGCCTCCTTAATTGATGCGGATATACCGACTTTAAAGCTGAGCTGTACCAGTCCAGACGGTGAAAACGGCTACCCGGGAAACCTGGCTGTCACCGTTACCTATTCACTGAATAACAGCAATGCTATTTCAATTGATTACAAAGCGTACTCTGATAAAGATACGGTTGTTAATCTAACTAATCATTCATACTTCAATCTGGCCGGAGCCGGTTCAGGAAGTATCCTCGATCACCAGATGATGATCAACGCCAATTTCTATTTGCCCATAAATGAGAGTTCCATTCCCAAAGGGGAAATACACAGCGTAGAAAACACACCATTCGACTTTCGTGAAATGACCCGTATTGCCGATTTGCTTGATTATGACCACCCTCAAATCAGCAGGCACCACGGATATAACCATAGTTTCGCACTTAACCGCAACAATAAATCAGCTGTTCTGGCTGCAAGGGTTTTTGAAGAAACCAGCGGCCGCACCCTCGAAGTATTCACCACCGAACCTGGTTTGCAGTTTTATACAGCCAATTATCTCGACAAGAAAGTTGTCGGCAAAAACGGCTGCAGCTATGAACCACGCCACGGCCTGTGTCTGGAAACACAGCACTATCCTGATTCACCCAATCATGATAGCTTTCCATCAACAGTCCTCAAGGCAGGCGAAACTTATCGAAGCAACACAGTATTTAAATGGTCGCTCTAACTTAAGTATAAATAAATATTTGGTTATAATAAAAAATCATAGGGACAGCTTTATAACAAAGCAGTCTTTTTCATAGTTTGAATTGGAGGGTATTGATGCAATTAAATTGGATGGACGTACTTGTTTTTGCTCTATTCTTTGTTATTGTCGTCGGCGTCAGTGTATTTAAGAGCCGCAGAGAAAAAAGCAGTGAAGACTATTTTCTGGCTGGTCGCGGCCTTAAATGGTGGCTGATAGGCATATCCATTGTAGCCGCTAATATTTCAACAGAACAGTTTGTTGGAATGGCCGGTCAGGGAGCCGGCAGTGTTGGTCTGGCGGTCAGCACATGGCAGCTAGTCGGAACTATTGGTATCGTGATAATCGCATTTACTCTGCTGCCGCGCTTTTTGAAGGCTGGAATTTACACTATGCCCGAATACCTCGAATACCGTTTCAATCCTGCCTCAAGGTCTTTAATGGCCTTAATCACGGCAGTTATTTATGTCACGGTGCTAGTCCCCGGTGTCCTCTACTCCGGTGGGCTGGCTTTACATAAAATCCTGGACATGGATCTTGTACCAGGTATTCTGCTCATTGGCATTATTGCCGCCTTTTATACCGTTTGGGGTGGCTTGAAAGCAATCGCCTGGGCAGACTTATTTCAGGGACTGGGGTTACTGGTCGGTGGATTGATTACGTTTTATCTGGGCATTCGTGCCTGCGGCGGCTGGGAGCAGTTCTCGTCTCTCAACGCCGATAAACTACATCTTATCCTGCCGGCCAGTAATCCCGACTTACCTTGGACCGGATTACTGTGTGGTATGTGGATTGTGACAATTTATTATTGCGGTCTTAATCAGTTTATAGTGCAGCGAAACCTCGCAGCAAAGACCTTACGTGATGGTCAGCTCGGTGTCATTTTTGCCGGTGCGTTGTGGCTACTGGTGCCGTTTGCTATTGTTATACCGGGTATAATTGCAAATCAGCTTTACGGAGCTGATATGACAACTCCCGACGAAGCTTTTCCAACTCTTATAAAAAGATTGATCCCTGACGGCATACGTGGTTTCATGTTTGCCGCGATTGCCGGTGCTGTTGTCAGTTCACTGGCTTCAATGCTGAACTCAGCTTCAACTATCGTCACGATGGACGTGTATAACCGTATGATCGACCGTAAGGCATCACAGAAAAAACTCATTCTCATGGGGCGAGTTCTTACAGTAATCTTCGTCCTTATCGGCTGCTTTATTGCTCCTTCCCTTGCCGATCCGAAATTCAAAGGTGTTTTTAACTACATTCAGCAATTCCAAGGTTACATCTGGCCGGGTGTCGTAGCGGCTTTCCTTTTTGGATTCATTGTTAAAAAAGCACCTGGATCAACTGGCGTAGTCGCTCTTATCGGCGGGCCGATTATTTATGGAATTATGCAGTACTTCTTCACTGATATTCATTTCCTTATACAAGTATTCATTACATTCATTATACTTTGTGCGGTTATGACTGGCATCACAATTATTGCTCCGCTCAAAGAACCAAGGAATCTTCCGGTTAGAAAGGAAATGGATGTAAAAACCGAGCCTATAGTAAAAATTATCGGGGCTCTGGTTCTAATTGCGGTTGTAATCATGTTTATAATATTCTGGTAAATCGGAAATCATGGAATCTGGGGTAACTCCTGGATTCCATCATCATCTCCGCCCCACAGAAACATTCACCTATCCTCTTAATTATAAATCAAATGCTTTAATTCCTGCAGATTATATAAAAGCTTTAATTAACCCTTTCTTCTTGATTTTTATTTTAAATAGATGTAATATAAATAATACTGCATAGCTTTTAAATTCTAAAAGCTCAGGGCTGAAACACATATTTCTTTTTATTTTTATTAAAATAAACCAAAGTTTCTTCCATTACTGCCCTTCCAGTGATGCTTTATCTTAAAGCTCCTGCATGCAAAAAAGAACTGTCTTAGACAAATGATCTTTTGCAGTTCAGCAATTTTAACTAGTAAATATTTTGTGCTGATTTTTTTTGACGAGACACTTTTTCAGACATTTTATACTTACAGAAATTAGGAGGTTTTATGCCTGCTTCTCAATTATTAGGAAATGACACAAATGACGATTGCTCTGGCACGTTACTAAAATTTGATAATGTCAGTAAAATTTTTCCAAACGGCTTTAAAGCTGTTGACAATCTCAACCTGGAAGTCAAGCGTGGTGAGACTCTTGTCCTGCTGGGAACCAGCGGCAGCGGCAAAACCACTACCATGAAAATGGTTAACAGACTTATAGAACCAACTTCCGGAAAAATATACTTAAATAATGAAGATATAAGCATATGCGACCCAATTGAACTTCGCCGAAAAATCGGTTATGCCATTCAGCATATAGGTCTATTCCCTCATATGACTATTGCCGAGAATATAGCCGTTGTACCCAAACTGCTGAAATGGTCAAAACGTCAAATCAGTGACCGTGTTGACGAACTGCTTGACCTGGTCAACCTGCCTCCCAAAGAATATCGTAACCGCTATCCTTCGCAGCTTAGCGGCGGACAAAAACAGCGAGTAGGAGTAATTAGAGCTTTGGCTACAGACCCTTCTGTTATTTTAATGGACGAGCCGTTTGGCGCCCTTGACCCTATTACCCGGGAACAGCTGCAGAATGAATTCCTTGAACTTGAAAGCGAAATAAAAAAGACCATTTTATTTGTAACTCATGATATTTATGAAGCTGTAAAAATGGGTGACAGAATTGTACTGCTTGATGAAGGCAAAATCCAACAGTTAGCGACACCGCAGAAACTCGTTGAAAACCCTGCCAGCGAATTTGTCGAACAGTTTTTAGGACGACATCGTTTCCAGTTATCACTTTATACGAAAAAACTAAAACATCTTAACATAGAACTACAGGATGGCACCCCACCCGAGAAAAAATCTGATAATCATTTGACAATGCGCAGCTCACTAATTGAAACCATGGATGCATTTAAAGTTAATAAAAGAAAAGAATTGCCGGTTTATTCCTCAAAAAAAATCCTTGGCTTCCTGAAACGCAGCATCCTTCTTGATACCATTACCGAAGTGCTTCACACTGTATAAAAAACAAATTAGAGCAAATAAATGAATCAAATAAAAGATTTTTATAATAACCTCGGAAGCGAAATCCTGAGGTTGAGCATACAGCATCTTGAGCTTACGCTCATAGCAATGGTTATTGCCATTTTAATTGCTGTTCCGCTTGGGATAATAATTGCCAAAACAAAAACTCGAATAATACAATCAGCAACCTTATCCAGCATAAGCATGGTGCAAACCATACCGTCTCTGGCTTTGATAGCTTTTGTAATGATTATTTTTAAGGCAGCAGGACTGCATACTATCGGTTTCTTTCCTGGAATTACTGCCCTCGTAGTATATGCCCTGCTCCCAATTGTAAGAAATACCTACACCGGAATTTCACAAGTAGAGCCTTCCACTATTGAAGTTGCCAAGAGTATGGGGATGACTAAAACTCAAATTCTTTTCAGGGTTGAATTACCTCTCTCAATTCCGGTAATAATGGCTGGAATAAAAATATCAACCACCTGGACCATCGGTCTTGCGACTCTGGTATCGTTAATTGGAGCTGGCGGCTTGGGGGATCTTATATTTTCAGGCATTCGAAATGTCCGTGAAAGCTATATCATTGCCGGGGCTGTTCCTGCAGCTGTGATGGCATTAATTGCTGAGTGGCTGCTAGGAAAGATAGAACTTAGTCTCACACCTGACGGCATTCAGGATGAAGCTTTACATTCAAATAAAAAACCTCGCTTCTTGACCCCGCAAAGAAAGCTTGTGTTAGTCGGGATCGGCTTTGCCGTACTTGTCGCCTTCCTTACCTTCAGAATGCTGCCGTCCTCTCACAAAAAAGGGATTGTCCCCGGTTTTGAAGCTGAATTCATAGCCCGCCCTGACGGCCTCCCCGGGCTTTACAAAAAATACAATTTTAAGTTCAACAAAAAGCCTAAACACCTTGATACCGGACTCATGTATAAAGCCTGTGAAACCGGTAGTATCGATGTTATTGACGGTTTCTCAACAGACGGCAGAATCCCTGCTTTTGGGCTGGTTGCATTGAAAGATGATAAGAAATTTTTCCCTCCATACTACGCAACACCTTTAGTCCGCGAAAACACCCTCAAAAAATTCCCGGAACTGCGAAGTGTAATAGCAAGCCTGGCCGGAAAAATATCTGAAACTGACATGCAGAAAATGAATTATTCCGTATCTCGTGAAAAAGATCCGATTGACCCCAAACAGGCAGCAAAAAGATTTCTTATAGAGAAAGGGTTAATCTCAGTAGACAGCGAACCGGGAGACGGCTCTGCGGGTATAGTTGCAGTTGGTTGCAAAGACTATACGGAACAATCTATTATTGGACAAATGCTTTCCATTTTAATAGAATATAATACAGATCTGAAAGTTGACCGCAAACTCAATCTCGGCGGAACTATGATCTGTTTCAATGCGTTAACCAACGGCGACCTCGACCTTTATGTAGACTATACCGGAACTGTTCTTATGAGTATCCTTAAGAAACCACCTGTAAGCAGTCCGGAAAAAGCATTCAATATTTCACACAGCAACCTTAAAGAAAAATATCGGATTTTAATGACTGAACCACTCGGATTTAACAATACTTACACTCTTACAGTACGTAAGGGCTTTAGTAAGAAATACAATGTTAAAACAATTTCAGACCTGGTAAAATTAGTCCAAAAGAAGAAGAATTAAACAAAAAACGCCGCAAACTGTGAAAACCAGTTTCCCACTAGATATGCGGCGCTGATTAAATAAAAGCAGTTGACTTAATTAGTAAGCCTTGCCTTGCAATCTCTCCTTATCGGATGCTTTCTTGCTTTTGCCCTGCCCTTCCTTTTCGGCAACATCAACATGCTGATTGCATAGCTGATTAAGAATATAACTGCCATTAGGAAAATGGGTTCAAAATAATCAATTTTGCTTTCACTGCCAGAAGCGACAATCCCGTCTACGAAAGAGATTCCCCAGGCAACAAGTACGCTGAAAATAAAACAATAACGCCTTATCACACTGTTAGTTAACTTATTATATGTCTGTTTCATCATAAACTCCTAATACTGTGCAAAATTACTGCCCAGGAACACAGTCCAGGCAGGCGACAAAAAGATTAAAAGGTTATTTTCAGTGGTTCATATTGAGGACAACTAAATGTCCGCCCTCTTATTGTTAATACACTTTTTACCATCTGTAAGAATGGATGCACGAAGCAGGTCAGGTGTGCCGAAAAGGCTTAATAACGTAGTTTGTGAGTGACATCTACAATATAGTTGTAATTGCTGCCCTCTTTCATAAAAATTTGATTGTAAACACAAATACTGAATCATTATTATCTCCTCAAGAATGTTTCCTAATTATCTATTACTTGAGAGTACCGAGTTCTTGACTCTTTGAGCTAATCCCTTTGCTAGGCTTTTTCCGCATTTGTTGCTTACCAAAATCCCGGCTGCATTCTTTAAAGGCTTAAGCCTCCCACGGGATTTGCTTTTTATTTAATATTTT
>JAAEMX010000169.1 GCA_024225035.1 Lentisphaerota bacterium | reverse complement strand
GCTACGGCGTTCTGAGAAATGTCATTGGCTACTGAATATTTCCTGACCAGTTTTTTATAAACCCGGCGTTTGTGGTGTAGTAGGAAGAGTGTTTCAAAGTACTCATGCTTACGATTGAAACTTCTGTAGAATCTTGAAATGCCCATTCTCTTTCTGAGCCTTAGCCCAGCCTCCATTTAAACCTTAACTCATGTCTCTCTACTTATAAGTATAGGTGTTTGTTATTGTTTTGTCAATACTTTTTATTGTTTTGTTATTGTTTTATTATTGAAAAATATTAAACAATAGTATTTAGTTGATATTTTATGTATTATGCAATATCAATATAATTAACAACAGGGAGGGATTGAGATGCACAAGCAAACAGTACAGCACCTCGAAGAATTCATGACACAAAACAACCTAACGATGCAAGAAGTTGCAGATGAGCTTTCGGTTGCTGTCGGAACAGTAAACAATTGGCTCAAAGGTAGACACGGAATAAGCAGGAGGCATTCGCGAACAATTGAAGAACTTATATCTAAAAGAAAAGACGATAATTGGCTAAATGAAATAGTAAAAGGCAAAAAAATGACTAAAGAAGAAGCAAAGATTATTATTGATTATTTAGATAATAAAGAAAACAAAATCGATTATCTGGAATTGCTATTAAAAATTGAAAAAAAAGGATGGGGAATTAATTACCAATAAGCTTCAAGACATTATCTATAAGGTCAGGTCTCTCAAGTAACTTTTCAGCGACAATATTAATTTTTTTACGCACATTATCGAACTCTAACCCGTTGTCGCCAAGTTTAAGCTTACCCACTTTAAGAATCTCGGCAACGGCATTACTTACTGCTTCACGCTTAGGATCGACACTTAAGCGGGCATAGGTAGGCGTAACGCCTGTAGATTTCTGTCCAAGCACACTGGCAATCATGTGTAAGCTGACATTCTGGTTTGCCATCCAGCTTGCAAGGGTACGGCGTAAATCATGTATACGCAGGTCTTTGATATTGGCACGTTTGAGAAGAGCCCGCCAAGCATTATCAGGTGATGAGTAATGACCTCTATGATTAATCGGTGAGCAAAATACCCAATTAGTATCGATTCCCTTTTCTTTTTGGTATTTTTTACGACGAGCTAAAATTTCAAGCACTGTATTATCAAGCACAGTAACGTCATCATCATCGTTTTTGGTTTTTTCCCCGGGGATTGTCCAGAGTTTCTTGGTAAAGTTAATTTCTGACCACTCAGCTGCTAAAACATTACTCTTACGTTTGGATGTAAAAAGTGCCATTAAAACAAAATCTTTAAAGTCTTGGCTCTCTGTTTTCATTAACTCTGTAAAAAATCTTTCAACTTCCTCCTCTTTGATAAACCGCGCCCGACTACGTTCTTTAAAAAGTTCAATCATTGCCGCAGGATTTTGAGGGATGTTATAATCATGCTTGATTAGAAGATTGATAGATGCTTTAATTCCTTGAAGTAGTCTATTAGCAGTGTGTGCCCCGACGTCATCACGAATCTTAGCGTGCAATTGTCGCAGCTCAGTTCTGTTAACATTAATAATTTTTTTCTTTTTTAAACTTTGGGGGGCATACAGCTCAAATCGACGACGAAAATCTTTTATATCTTTATGCCATCCCTTAACCTTCTCTCTATGTTTTAACCAATACTCAAAGGCTTCTTGTAAGGTTATATTTTCTTTCTCTTTTTGCTTTGTATCAACACCGCACATAACATCTGTATTAATTTGAGATACTCGTTCTTGTGCCGCTTTTATCGATACATCTCCATAGTTGGCAATCTTTATATATTTTGGACGGCCTTTTACTTTTCTTATATAATAATAGGTGCGAGTATCTTTAGGAGTGATTACTAAATGCAAATACCTTGTGCCTACATCTTGATATGTAGTTTTTTTGCTTGGAACAGGTAATTTCTCAAGACTGCTTTTTGTGAATTTGATCTTTTCCATAATATCTTATCTTACCTTTATCTTACCACATAGGGCGATTTATAGCAACATTCAGCTACATGCAGCAACAACAACAAATACTGTATCAAGTTCAAATATAATATAATAGAGGAAGTTACAAAGTCAAAGTAACCTGATTACTTATCATATATTGGTACATATTCACAGCAGTGGTATCTAGCTCCAGCTTTTGCTTTCCTAAAATCTAATTTTTAAGCGGGTGGAGCATTTTCCCCTCCAAACTTCCAAAGGGCACAGCAACACCTTTACTACAGCTGAAAGCGATCACAAAAACAGGAATCAGGCTAGCCCAAATTAATGAAATTTTAGCGTCTGTCCAAACAGGCCATTCCTTAGACAAATACCATTTATAACTATAAACAATCATCTTCTATTTTAATTGCCAGAACAAATAAACAGCTGCCAGGTTCTATATATTATTAATTCCTCAACAAAGTTTAAAGATCGCAAAAAATTATGCATGTGACTCCATTTATGAAGTCATGATGCTTTTTAAGCGGGTTTTATTTGAACCTTAATTTAAAGAATTACTTTTAAAATGAAAAATACGTATCATAAGCCCTTTAATGAAAAAACATTCAACAAACTGATATCGTTCATTATAACATCAAGAGTTCATCCCTCCTCTGTTGTGACTGCGCGTGAAACCAGTGGAACTGTCATTTTTAAATTTAAATCATTTAAAACTGCAAAAAAAACCAGTATGCATAGAGGAGTAGGAATTTTCATTAAATGCATATTAAGTTTGACCAGAAGACTTAACAAATATCAGTTCAATGGCAAAATGTCATCTTCGGAGGAGTTTAGTGCAAAGCTTCTTGATTATTTTAATTTTATTGAATACAGGAAAATTAACAACATCAGCAATGTATTAATTGCCAGCGATATATTGAGGATTTATGATTTTTTATCGAGATATAGCAGCCTGTTTATTTATGATTCACCAATAAAGTTTGAACGTCCGACAAAATACTTTTGCTTGTTAAATAAAGATGATCCTTTTGAAAAAATGATTTACTCACTGCTAAATCATTCTGGCATAGCTCCAAAACAGAACCGCTTTGAACAGGAAGAAACACACAAAAAGGAGTTCAAAGTTATAAAAAATGAATTTACCCAAAGCCTTGTTAACCCATTGTTTAACGATACTATTGTTGAATGGAAAGATGTAAAACCAAATAGCCAAATTGTTATTTTAGGTCATGGATGTAATATAAAATACCCTGGACTTATTGGCTGGAAAGGAAGTGGTCGCAGGCCTATTTTAAGGCTTTCTGCAATTGAAGATGTTGCAAGATATATAGCAGATAATATCGGTCACGCATGCAACCTTACATATGAACTTTTTTCGTGTTTTGCAAGTTCAAATAGGCTTAAAAAGTCTACTGCCCAAAGATTTGCAGATACTTTAAAAAATCTATTGGTGACAGGAACTGTCAAAGCACACAGATTTGGTGCTGGAATTCATTATAATGGCTATAAAATCAAACGGCTGGTTGTTGAAACCGCTATGAAACCTGAGATTAATATTGAACAGGTTGAGTTACAAGGCAGCCACAAGCTATTTAATGTAAATTATAATGATTTAACTAAGTCCTGGGGATTTAAGAAAACAGAGGGTATCAGGCTAGCTGATACAGAATTTGATATTTTTTCACTAGCCCCCCCTAAGTTAGATCTTAAATATGATTTCAGTTATCTGAAAAAAAATCAATGATACACTAAAACTAACTAAATTGGCACTTTTCAAATTGTAACTAGCCTAAAAAACGCCCGTTGATAACATGCTGCTTAGTGATCTAATATTACCAGTCCCTGGTTACTATATTTGGCAACAAGCAAAAATGCTGTATTAAATTCAAATATTATATAATTAGGGAGAGTTATAAAATCAAAACCGACTGATTAACCGTCATCGGCATTTTTCTTTTCAGAAACGTCATTGCCAGTTTTGCCAACCTGCCCGGCAGAGGCTTTTTTATGGTCACAGCAGTGACACGGTTCCATGTGAACGGTCGGGTATATATTGAGCTCTTTGAAGACCTCACATTCTATTTTCTTGCTCAATCTATGGGCCTCTTCAAGCGACAGTTTGCCATCCATGCGCACATGAAAAGTAAGTTCAGAGTGATGCCCATATTCGTGCAGATGAAAATGGTGCGGTTCAGTATCTGCTCCGGCGCATTCATTACAAATACAGCAAACTTTATCCTTCATTTCTTTATCAGGAGCTACGCCCATTAGTGGATGCACTGATTTTTTCATGATATCAATAGCTGTTATGAAAATAGTGATTGCTACTGCAATCCCTAACACGCCGTCAATCCACCAGATATGTCTGCCTATAAAAATAGCAACAAGGATTATAACTGAGCTGATAGCATCACTGCGGTGATGCCAGCCGTCAGCGGTAAGCGAGGTCATTTTAGTTTTGCGCCCCGTCCAAAACGCGAACTGTGCCATTGCCTCCTTAAGGACAATTGAAATAACCATAGCCCAGATTGCAATAGTCCCGTATTCGGCTGGCTGGTGAGCATGCAGTCGCTGTAGTGACTGCATCACAAATTCAAATGCAACAATAGTCAGCATAACACCGACAATCATTGCCGCAATCAGTTCGGCACGACCATGCCCGAAAGGATGCTCCTTATCAGCAGGTTTGCCGGAAATCTTAACCCCAACCAACACAACAACTGAACTCAATGAGTCAGAAAGTGTATGCCAGGCATCAGCTATGATCGCAACTGAGCCGGAAACATATCCGGCCCAGAACTTAAACAAGAACAACAGAAGATTGAGCACAACAGAAGATGCTCCTTCCATTTGCCCCCAATACTGTCTTTTTTTTATATCCATCTTCAAATTACTCCATAAGCGTCAAAGCTTACCCTCTTCATTAATATATTGATTCAGCTTGAACTTAAAGCGTAATTTCAAGAAATTATTACTTGATCAGCTGAAACAATAATGTTTCTGGACATCCTCGTGGATAGCCCAAGTACAGTCCATTCCCTCTGGAAATTCAACAAAATCACCAGACCCGAATGTGACGGGGTCACCATCTTCAGGTGTGACTGTAACCTTACCTTGCAACACATAACATGCTTCGGAACGGTCATAGTGCCACGGGAAAACTGAAACTTCTTTTTCCCAAATTGGCCAACTGGCAATGTCTTTTTCCTGCAGTTCCTGAACACTCAATTTTTTGACAGAAATTTTTCCCATATTGCAACTCCTTTAGTGCTTATTAAAAAAGTTCAGACAAATTTGCTCCTATTATAAAATAATTCTGTCTATAAAAAAAATCAAGCCGCCGGAACAGCTTCCCGGCGGCTTGTGAAATACATCAGAAGTTTAGAGGACTTCCAGCAGTTCAACTTCAAACACCAGGGTTGATCCCGGTTTGATCTGCTGACCGGCACCACGCTCACCGTATGCAAGGTCAGAAGGAATAAACAGCTTGTATTTGCTGCCCGTCTTCATAATCTGAAGCGCCTCGGTCCAACCTTTGATAACCTGGTTTACACCAAATTCAGCAGGTACACCACGCTGTACAGAACTGTCAAATACAGTACCGTCAATCAAAGTACCAGTGTAGTGTACTCTGACTTTGTCTGCATCAGAAGGGCTTTTGCCTTCGCCTTCAGTAATAACTTCATACTGCAAACCGCTAGGCATAGAAACAACGCCTTCACGGGTTGAATTTTCAGCAAGAAACTCATCGCCAGCTTCAGCGTTTTGGGATGCTTCTTCGCTGTTATCTTTTTTTTCCATAGCCTGGAGCTTTTCCTGCAACTCAGTAATCTGTGCAGTATAATCTTCCTGAGAAAGTTTCACTTTTCCGCCGTCCAGCATATTTGTAACACCTTCACCGACAACCTTCGGATCCAGTTCAATAGGGAGTTGCGATGCGGACATCGCAAGGTTCATGCCAATGGCGTAGCTTAACTTCTCCATTTCATTCTTGAATTCCATAATAATATCCTTAATTTTCATATGTTAGGAACGTTGTATATCATACGCCTTTTTACTAAATTAACAAGTATTTAGCCAAAAACATCACATTTCAACGTAAATATCTTTAAAATACCATCCTTAAGCGTACCTCTATCTAGACAAAACGTCTTATAATGGTATATTATTTTCTTCTTAATCGTAAATTTATTATTCTATAATTCATACACTAAAGCAGAAGGAACCACTATGGCTGAATTCAAAAACATCAAAGTCCCTGCAGGCGAAAAAATAACTGTAGACGCAGATGGCAAACTAAATGTTCCAAATAATCCAATTGTTGCTTTTATTGAAGGCGATGGTATCGGCCCCGATATCACCAAAGCCAGCATGCATATCTGGAACAGCGCGGTCGAAAAGGCCTACTCCGGAAAACGCAAAATAGCATGGATGGAAATCTTTGCCGGAGAAAAAGCAAATGATGTATATGGGGAAAATACTTGGCTGCCAGACGAAACCGTTGAAGCCATCAAAAATTATCATATAGCGATCAAAGGACCACTTACAACTCCGGTTGGCGGCGGAATACGTTCACTGAACGTTGCGTTACGTCAGTTACTGGACCTTTATGTATGCCTGCGTCCGGTACAGTATTTTCAGGGCGTCCCCTCTCCTGTCAAAAATCCAGAAAAAACCGACATGGTAATCTTCCGTGAAAACTCAGAAGACATCTATGCCGGAATCGAGTGGATGGCCGGAACTCCTGAAGCTAATAAAGTTATCAAGTTCTTTCAGGAAGAAATGGGCGTTGATAAAATCCGTTTCCCGGAATCTTCCAGCATCGGCGTAAAACCAATCTCCAAAGAAGGTACTGAACGCCTCGTTCGCTCCGCTATGAAATATGCTCTGGAACTGGGACGCAAAAACGTCACTCTTGTTCACAAGGGCAACATCATGAAATTCACTGAAGGCGGATTCAAAAACTGGGGATATGACCTTGTGCGCAAGGAATTCTCAGACGTAGCTGTCCCTGCTCCGGATTGCGACTGGCAGGCCCCTGAAGGAAAAATGCTGGTAAAAGACTGCATCTGCGACGCTTTCCTGCAGCAAATTCTTACTCGCCCTGATGAATATGATGTCATCGCCACCATGAACTTGAACGGCGATTATGTTTCTGATGCTCTCGCTGCCTGTGTCGGCGGTATCGGCATCGCCCCGGGCGCAAACATTAACTATGAAACCGGTCATGCCCTGTTCGAAGCCACTCACGGCACCGCTCCTAAGTATGCCGGCATGGATAAGGTTAACCCAAGCTCACTGGCGCTCTCAGGCGAAATGCTGCTGCGCCACCTTGGCTGGGAAGAAGCCGCTGACCTAGTCATCAATGGCATCGAAAAAGCTATCAGCACCAAAACTGTGACCTACGACTTCGCACGCCTTATGGACAATGCGAATGAAGTTTCATGCTCCGGATTTGCCGAAGCAGTTGTTGCAAACATGGATTGATATTATATTAAGTATCTAAATACTTAGAAAATGCTGTGGAGCTGATTCCAGCTCTGCAGCATCTTAGTGTCTTTTAAACATAAAAATTTAATACAGACCCCAAGGAGAGCATGATGAAACTGGTCTCTATTCTAAACGAGGATTTGATATTCTGCGACCTCAAGGGCTCATCTCGTGAAGAGCTTTACAGGTCAATGCTTGAACGAGCGGCAGCAAAAATTGACTATCCTGAATCAGTTGACACCCTGCTGGCAAGCCTGATTGAACGAGAAAACATGACCATGATTCCTTATGAAGGCATGGCCATCCCGCACCTGCGCAATACAAAACTAAAAGACCTTCACGTAATCATCGGACTGCTTAAAGAGCCAGTCAAGTTGAAAGATAACGATATGGCACCGACTCAAATCATTGTCATGTCTCTGATTTCTGAAAAAACTTCAGATATCTATCTAAAATCACTGGCGGCGTTTACCAGGTTCTGCGCCAAACCAAACAACATTAAATCCTTTGCTGAAGCAGCAACTCCTGCTGATTTCATAGAAGCACTCGGCGAAACAGCTATCAAAAAAGATATTACCGCCGAAGATGTAATGAAAGCGGATTATCCCTACGTCAAAGGAGATGACTGCCTTTCATCTGTACTTGACATCATGCACGCACAATCCAAAAACGTGCTGCCGGTGCTTGATGCCGATAATAAAATCATCGGTCAGCTTGATGCAACTGAAGTACTGCGTTCATTCGTGCCGGATTACCTGATGATGATGGATAACTTGAAGTTCGTGTCTTCGTTTGAAATGTTTGATAAAATCTTTCAGGAAGAAGAAGTTCATTATGTGCGCGACTACATGACGCCGCCGGTTGCAGTTATTTCTCCTGAAACTCCATTGATTCAGTTCACTGTAAGCATCGCCAAACGTGAGGCCGCAACAATTTTTGTGGCAGACGCGGAAAACAAGCTGCTCGGGGCTATCTCGATCAACAGTATTATTCACAAGATCCTTCGAGGCTGATCAATGTTCACATTCTGGTTCGCAACTATAGTGTTTTTCGGCACTTACATACTTATCGCTTCTGAAAAAGTACACAAAACAACTGCTGCTCTAGTCGGTGCCGGCCTTATGATGCTGGTAGTCCTCCAGGGCCCCATTCACGAAGCCGGAGACGGCAATGAAAAAGCTGCGTTTTCGGTCAGTCAGGTAATTGAAAAAAGCCTGAATGCCCGTAAGACACTGCTTAAACACGCAGAAAACTCAGAGCGTTATGAAAACCTTGACGTATTTGCTCGTTATATAAATTTTGACGTAATCTTTACCCTTACAGGCATGATGATGCTTGTAAATATTCTCAGCGGTACAGGCATCTTCCAGTATGTCGCCATTATGAGCGCAAAAGTAGCCAAAGGGTCGCCTGTTCGAACGATGATCCTGCTAGTCATAGCCACCGCTGTGCTTTCAGCATTTCTGGATAATGTGACCACAGTACTGCTTATCGCTCCGGTAACACTGCTCGTCGCAGCTGAGCTCGGAGTTCCGGCAATACCGTTTCTTATGGCGGAAACCATGGCCTCAAATATTGGTGGAACAGCCACTCTTATCGGAGACCCGCCGAACTTGATTATCGGGTCTGTCGCAAGGCTTGACTTTGCCGCATTCCTTGTCAATCTTTCTCCTTTCATACTCATAATCCTGGCAATTTACTGCGTATGCCTGTGGTTCTATTATTCTAAACGTATGAGCGTAACCGTAGAACAGCGCGCCCGCATTATGGAGCTTGACGAAAAGGCTGCCATTACCGATCACGGCAATATGCGCCGCGGCGGAATCGTTATGATTATAACAATCGTCGGCTTTCTCATCCACGGAGCGCTGCATATTCAACCATGTGTTATTGCCATGTCCGGCGCAGCTCTCGGACTGCTGGTCTGCAAAGTTGACGTTGATCACGCTTTGGAAAAAATCGAGTGGAACACTCTATTCTTTTTCATGGGCCTGTTTGCAGTAGTAAGCGGTGCCGAATACGCCGGGCTTATGAATAAATTCGGCTCCCTGCTCAAAATGACTGAAGGCTGGAACGTATTGGTTGTAGTAATCGTTGTCATGTGGGTAAGCGGCATAGCCGCGGCAATTATGAATAACGTTTCTTTTACCGCAGCTATGGTTACAGTAGTTTATGTATTTTTAGCTAACTCTCCGAATTTCAATACCGGTGCCGAAAAAGATCTTATGTGGTGGGGGCTAGCCCTATCTGTTTGTCTCGGAGGTAACGGTACTCTTGTCGGAGCAGCTGCCAATCTGGTGACCACAGGAATTGCGGAAAAAAATGGACACCGCATTTCATTTGCAGAATTCCTGCGCTATGGTATCCCAGTGACACTTTTCTCTTTAGTTGCAGCGTCAATATACATAACAATCAGGTACTACGCTCTTTGCGTATAGAGTTATAAAATGAGCGATCTTGTCGTCAAAACTGTAGACGAACTCAATCCAGCCGATGTAGTAATGCTTTACCGCGACGCCGGCTGGTGGCACGAAGGCTATTCTGACGACTTTATTCCTGACATGATTCACAACTCAGAAGTGTTTGCCGTTGCCCTTGAAGACGACAAACCTGTTGGCATGGGCAGAGCGCTTGGCGATGGTATCAGTGACGCCTACATACAGGATGTCGTTGTCTTGACTTCCCATCGCAAGAGCGGCATAGGCTCAAAAATCATTAAGCATATTATAGCCGAGTTAAAAATGCGCGATATTGACTGGATCGGCCTGATTGGAGAGCCCGGAACCAAACCGTTTTACGAAAAACTGGGCTTTGAGCTTATGCAGAACTATGTTCCGATGAAACTTAACACTGACAAATAGAGGTGTCCAAATTCTTCGTTATTAAACACCCCGCCTACGGCGAACTTGAGAGCAAAAAAAGCCGTTTCCTTGCTTATCTCAAGCCAATTGAATCTAAAGATGCCGCCATGCAGCATTTAGAAGATGTTAGATCAAAGCACCCCGATGCAGCCCACCACTGCTGGGCCTATATAGTCGGAGAACCACACAATTCTGGAATAATGGGCATGAGTGACGACCGGGAGCCGCATAACACAGCAGGCAGGCCGATGCTAAGCGTACTCCAAAACCGCAATATTGGCAATATAGCGGCTGTTGTAGTCAGATACTGGGGAGGCACTAAGCTTGGAACGGGCGGACTGGTAAGAGCATATTCAGGGGCAGTTCAAGGGGCATTGGAAAACGCTCAGGTCATTGAAAAAATTGAAACTTCAGAACTGATGTTCCAGATCGAATTTTCTGCAGAAGCTGCTGTGCGCAGAAAACTGGAATCCCTACCAATAATAGAATCAGAAATAAACTATACCAATGGAGTCAATTTTGCCTTAACTATACCAGCGTCAGAAAAAGAAATAATAATCTCGACACTTTGTGATACTGTTAATGGCAAAATAAGTTTTCTTTGAAGATACTCAGGGAGTTAAAGCTTTATTCAAAACTTCTATATAAAAAATTACTCCTGCACATACATGCAGGAGTCAAAAAAGAACCATGTGTTCAAAACAAATTAAGCTTTGTCCCAAACATCTTTACTAACGAAAGCAGTCAGGTTACGGCCATCAGCAGTTTTAGCTTTGAAAGCATAACGCTCATTGCCTTTCTTTCCGTAAGTAACCTTGTCGATTACTTCTGATTCTACTTTCTTCTTGGCTTTTACATCATAAAATGTGTGTTTCATGGTTCCCTCCTCCAGGGGGTTAGGGTTGATGACTACTTTTAATATAATGATTTGAAAGGTTTTGACAAATCAAAATATTGCATTTTTCAAATATTTTTACCCGAAAACAATAAAGTTGCCATCAATTCTTTTCTGTTACTTCATAACTACTAACTACTTAGAAAAGGCACACCTTCCGATTTGAAACTGCACCCCTTCACCTCAAACAACCTCAAAATATACATTATAAAGTCCCAATGGACATTTTGAGCTCAAACAATACGCAACGCTATTTTGCGAAACGACTTTCTTCGTGCAGATAGCGCGCCCTAGATTTCTTAAACTGCTCCATCGCAGTGTCATATTTTTTAATGTTAACCAGAAACAGTACTTTAGCCCTTGTTTCAAACTTAGCAATAGCTACAGTCTGAAGAGGAATATTCTGGCTGAATGTATCGTTATACAAAGGAGTTGCGTCAGCGCGATTTGAGGTCTGCACCCAGCTGCCGACAGCCCCGGAGTACTGGTCGTTCTTAGCAACAACTGTTGTCCCGGTTCTAATACGCTTGAAAGACACAACCTGAATGGCGTCAGCACCATATTCTCTAGCCTTGTCAATTAACTTCTGACGCACTTCCTGTGAAGTAGTCCCATCCGGTCCAACAGCAACCGCGCGTCCAATAACTCTATACTGTCCCGCCGGTACCTGATCTGCCGAATCGTAAAAAGCCACAACCTGACCGCCCTCCAGCGGAGCCAGTTTCTGACCTACATAATCAAAACTGATACAGCCCCCCATCAGTGCTGCAGCCATACAGATAGCTATGTATCTAAACGGTTTGAATAATCCCATTTCGCTGTTTGTCCAAAGTTTTATTGTTTAAAGGTTTGAGTTCTCTACATATAAGTCAGTTACCTGCTTTTTCAAGTCCGTCAACATTTTTTACCTCAATAATGTCGTTTCAAGCCATAAAAACTATTGACAAGAAATGCTCCAAACTGTATAATATAAGTAAGGTCTGAAAGGGTCAACACCTAATTGCGCGTGAGCGATATAAAAAAAGTCAGACCAGGAAGGCGATCAGCCAGTAATAAATGCCGAGCAATGAAGTAATAAAACAATGATCTGTCTGATATCCGAGATCGCCTTCCTTACTATTTTGTGACGATTCCTCCTCCTAACTCCCTCCTCTAATTGCTCGTTAACGACATGTTTTCTCTTCTCATTAAAGGTATGTTTAGTCTATTATGCTGAACGACTAAGACTATCACCGTACCTCATCCATATGCAAAAAGCTAAAAATCCCGGAATATGGGAAGAAATTTTCAAAAACTTTTGCCATCTGGGGGGAAAAGTCAGAACTTAGTGCTAAATTATGCATTTATAGTTTTTATGCCTATGCACTTGACACTAACGAACTGTTAGCCGTGCATAACCATTTTGAGAAATTTTTACAGTTAAAATATAAACAGATAAGAACTAAAGGTACAATGAGCAAATACAGAACTCACACTTGCGCTCAATTGCGCAAAGGCGATGTCGGTGAAACCGTAAGACTTTCAGGTTGGATTCACAGCGTCCGCGACCATGGCGGCGTCATTTTTATTGACCTGCGCGACCATTTCGGTCTTACTCAGGTCGTTATCAATCCTGAAAAAGACTTCTACCAGTCAGTCGACCGCTGGCGCGTTGAAACTGTAATTCAGTTTGACGGTAAAGTTGTTGCGCGTACTGACGAAACAGTCAACGCCAAACTGCGCACCGGTGAAATTGAAGTTGTTGCGGAAGAAATGGAAATTCTCGGCCCGGCCGATATCATTCCATTCCAGGTAGCAAAAGAAGAAAACGCCCCTGAAGCCATGCGCCTCAAATACCGCTTTCTTGACCTGCGCCGCGAAAAACTGCACAATAACATCATTCTGCGCACAAACGTCATCCGTGCCATCCGTGAGAACCTCTGGGGGAAAGACTTCCACGAATTTCAAACCCCGATCCTGACTGCAAGCTCACCGGAAGGCGCCCGTGACTATCTGGTACCAAGCCGCATCCATCCTGGACAATTCTATGCTCTGCCACAGGCTCCTCAGCAGTTCAAACAGTTGCTGATGGTGTCAGGTTTTGACAAGTACTTCCAGATCGCGCCATGTTTCCGCGATGAAGATGCCCGTGCTGACCGTTCTCCGGGTGAGTTCTATCAGCTTGACCTTGAAATGAGTTTTGCTACTCAGGACGATGTTTTCAATGTTATTGAAGACCTCTTTGTCGATGTTTTCAACAAGTTCAGTAAAAAGCAGATCGACGAAGCTCCTTTCGTCCGCATTCCTTACGCTGAAGCAATGAGCCGTTACGGTTCTGACAAGCCTGACCTGCGTAACCCGCTGGAAATGATTGACGTAACTGAAACTTTCCGTGACTGCGAATTCAAGGCATTTGCCGGAGTTGTTGCTAAAGGCGGCGTAGTTCGCGCCATCAAGGCTCCAAAAGTTGGAGACAAGTCACGTAAGTTCTTTGATGATATGATTAAATTTGCTCAAGGCGTTGGCGCCAAGGGCATGGCTTATATTATCTGGACAGAAGAAGGCGAAAAGAGCCCGATCGCCAAATTCCTGAGCAAGGAAGCACTTGACCAGCTTAAAACTAACGGCGGAGTAGAGCCGGGCGATGCCCTGTTCTTCCTGGCCGACAAAGAAAAACTGGTCATGAACATTGGTGGTCACGTTATCACTGAGCTTGGAAAACAGCTTGATCTGATTGATCCAAACGTCTTTAAATTCTGCTGGATTGTCGACTTCCCGATGTTTGAACTGGATGAAGAAACCAACAAAGTCGGTTTCAGTCATAACCCGTTCTCAATGCCTCAGGGCGGCATGGACGACCTGCTCAACAAAGATCCGCTTGAAATCAAAGCCTTCCAGTACGATATCGTCTGTAACGGAACAGAACTTTCAAGTGGCGCTATTCGTAACCATCGCCCTGACATCATGTACAAAGCGTTTGAAATCGCCGGTTATGACAAAAGCGTTGTTAACAAGAAATTCGGCGGCATGATTAACGCCTTCAAACTTGGCGCGCCTCCACATGGCGGTATCGCTCCGGGCGTTGACCGTATTGTCATGCTGCTTGCTGACGAACCAAATATTCGCGAAGTAATCGCGTTCCCGTTCAACCAGCAGGCTCAGGACCTGATGATGAATGCTCCTTGCGAAGTTACTATGCAGCAGCTCCGCGAACTGCACTTAAAGGTTGTAATGCCTAAAAAAGACCGCAAAGAACAAGAGAATGAGAAAAAACAGGGATAATCCCTGAATTTATACTGGAAGCGTCAGTTACTTGCTGACGTTTTCAGCAAAACTTTTAACACTGCTCTAGAGGAGTGAAACTCATGAAAAAGATGCTTGCCGCCTTAGCCCTCTCAATGATGGCTGTGACAATGTTCGCTGCTGACCTGATCAGCTTCGTCCCCAATGATGCTCAAGGCTTGGTATACCTCGATGTCAGCAGGCTGATTAACCTGCAGCAAGTCAAAGACATTCGCACCAAAAACAAAGACTTCAACAACCAATGGCTTGATTTTGAAAAATCACTGCAGCCTCTTGGACTGCAACTGAAAGACATGCCTTCTGAAGCTTTGATGTTCTTCCGAATGGATCAATCACAGTTCGGTATTGTCGCAAAAAGCAAAATCAACGAAGCCAAACTAGTTTCACTTCTCAAAACTCAAAAAATGCCTAACGGTAAAAAAGCTGAATATACTGTTCAGACTATTGCCGGACGCAAAGTTTATATAATCAAAACCGATGAAGACCTCCCGGTTGGCAAAGGCCCTAAAGAAGAAGTTGCTGTAACTTTTCTTAAACCGGACGTTGTTCTTTTGACTGAAAAACCTCAGGTAAACGCTATTCTCAGCGGCATGGGCAAAGGCCCAAGCGCCAAGCTCAGCAACGCTGTAAAGCAAATCAAACGCCCTGCTCTAGCCTGGATGGTTTGCGAACAGCAGCCTCCAAAAGCTCCGCAAGGACAACCTGGACAGCCTGTTATAGCTAACCCAATGAGCTCAATCAAAAGCATTGGCATTTCACTTGACCTTACTGGCAAAGATCAGAAAGACTTATCACTTAATGCCGACGTTGAATGCATTAACGCTCAGTCTGCCTCCTCATTGGCAATGCAGCTCAATGGCCTGATGATGATGTTTGTACCACAGGGTTTTGCCGGCGATCCACAGCTTGGCAGCGAAGTCGCTAAAAGCATTAAACTGCGCCCCGAAAACAGCAATGTAAAAATTGATGTTTCAGTACCTGAATTACTGCTCAATAAGATTCAGAAATACCTCGAACAGCGCCAGAAAATGATGGCACCTCAAGTAAGACCGGTACAGCCTATTCAGCCTCCAGCCCCTGCAGCTGCCCCTGCACAGCCAAAGGCTAAATAATACATTATTTGCAACAATTATTTCAGTACCGATGTCTAATCACATCGGTACTTTTTTATTTATTATAACAATTTCAGGATACAAATCATGCTAAAACTCTCAACTATTTTGCTTTGTCTGACAGTTTCTTTAGCGTCTTTCGCTTCGAGCCTGATCAAGTATGTACCGTCAAGTGCTCAAGCGATTGTTCATATCAAACCACTGGAACTTCTGAATTCACCTTTCGCTGTTCAATTGCGGGAGCAAGATCCGCAACTAAAAGAAAACTGGCAGAAGCTGCAGTCTGATTTAAACAAGCTTGGCCTGCAGATTAAAGACCTGCCTACAGAAGCCCTGATCTTTTTCAAAACCGACAAATCTCTCTTAGGCTTCATCGGCAAAGGTCATTTATCCGAACAGAAAATGGTCAAATTAATTGAGTCCAGAAAACAAACCGATAATCAGCCAGCTTACAAAATAAGCGATATAGAAGGCCATAGAGTATACACATATCAAAGTAATGCCGGCAGCTTTAAGGACGCCGCGTTGACCTACTTAACTCCTGATACTTTCATCGTCACCCCTGGCAAATACATGAAAGCAACCCTGCAAGGTATGAATAAAGGACTGGCTCCAGATCTGACAACTGCTCTAAAAACAGTTAAAAAAGATTCATTGGTCTGGCTGGCTGTAGAGAATAACTTTGCCGCACAAGACCCCAAAGCAGTAGTGAACAGTTTTATAAAACCGGTCAAAACTATCAGCGCATCACTTAACCTGCAAGGCAAGGCTCAGCGTGATCTTGCGTTTAATAGTGATATTATCTGCACTGATAACCAGTCAGCAGCTAATTTGGCAATGCAGTTGAATGGCATTACAATGCTGATGATACCACAAGGTTTTTCCAAAAATCCTCAACTGGCCAACAAACTGGCGCACAGTATAAAAATCGCCCCTGAAAAGAACAGTATCAAGGTTGGAGTAGTGCTTCAAGAAACAACCTTGAACGAACTTATTAATTACAAAAGAAAAGCCCAGACGGGGAAAATACTGCCTCTAAACCCGAGCCTAGACCGAGGCAAAGAAAGTAAAAACTTGAAATATCGAACTTTTCAAGCTAATTTTATATAGCTGGTAATTTGCTCAATTATTTGTTTGAGCAAATAATTTTTAAAGCTGTAATTTAGACAAACAACGTCACCACAGTAGAGTTTTTTTGTACTCAGTTAATGGGTATATAGAATTTATCAGAATTAAAAGAATTACATATTTGTAGAGGATATGAATCGTTTTTGTCTGATAATTACTTAAATATTTAATTTTTTGTAGATCTTATTAGTCTTGCAATAATCGATGTAAAGGTATTAAGTTCGCTCAAAACTATTGACTTAGCTCGTATTCAGGTTATATTATATACTCAAATTGCATTTTCACTGGATAGGGCAATACCCCATTTGGAGGCATGTAGTGCGCGTTAACAGGAAAAGTTTTTGGAGCGCAAAAAAGATGTTTGTAGCGATGCTTCTGACCGGTGCGGCGGTTTCTGTTGCTGTTTATCATGAAGAAATACGAGATTCTTTTGTAGACCACAACAAATATCATAAACAAATCGTTCGAACGGCAGCCAAGTACGGAGTCGACAGTCGCCTGATAAAGGCGCTTATTTTTAGAGAAAGCAGATTTGACCCGAATGCACGCGGAAGATTTGGAGAAATAGGCTTAATGCAGATTATTCCAGCAAGTGCGGTCGAAGACTGGGCCAGATATCATGGAGTAAAATCTCCTGATCCAGGCCTGCTCTACTCCCCTTCTCTGAACATAGAGATCGGCACATGGTACCTCGCCAAAGCGATTACTCGCTGGCGGATGTACAAACACGGTATCGAACTGGCACTCTGTCAGTACAATGCCGGCGAGAGCCGTGCCGTCAAATGGAAACCGAAATCCTATAATGATCCAATGCTGGATAACATAACTATCAAAAGTACTAGGTCCTATGTAGAGACCATAATGAAAAAGTACAACCAACTATGCAAAACCAACACCTTGAATAAGGGTTCTAATAATGATAAGAAATAAATTTATCCAACTTGCTGCAGTTTTTGCTGTCACCTGTGCTTTCACAACGGTGAACGCCCAAATGTACAGCTGGCGAGAAAATTTTAATAAACAGGAAAGTGATAAAAATCTACCCGAAGGCTGGGCCATAAAAGCCACGGTGATCGGGACGCCTGAAACTTCATTTAGAGTAAAAGCTGACGGCAAGGAAAAAAGCGTACTGCTGGTACACGCCGACAAGGCGACCGGTGGTTTAATGTGCAATCCTTCCGTAAAGGTTGACCTCAGCAAAACCCCTATCCTCCGCTGGCGCTGGCGAGTTGAAAACCTACCCAAAGGCGGAGACAGCCGCAAACAGAAAAAAGATGATCAGGCCATAGCTATTTATGTCGGAGCCAACGACTGGCTGCGCAAAAAAAGTCTTTCCTACCGCTATGAAAATGAGACGCCTAAAGGCAGCAAGGGCCTGGCTTCTTACGGCGGCGGCATTATAAAAGTTAAATGGTTTTGCCTGAGAGATAAAAAAAGCGGCACCGGCAAGTGGTATATTGAAGAAAGAAATATTGCCGAAGATTTCAAGAAAGCTTTTGGCTTCATTCCAAAAGAATTCGCTATAAGCATATGCGCCAACAGTCAACATACTGGCTCTGAAACCAAAGCCATGCTTGATTATATTGAGTTTGTATCACCAGATAAAGCCACAGATGCCCAGCTGGCGGATAATACTAAAAAGAAATAAGTTTACTGTTTGGATTCTATTATAATTTTTGCGTATAATTGCTCCCTGTAACAAAGTAATTTAATAGTTTAATTTTGACTGAAAACTAGATTCATAAATTAGTTTCTCAGGTTACAATTCTTTTCCCATTAAGCATGGATTGCATTATAACCTGCTGTAACTTAAAGAGCAGTTAAATATTTATTATTTAGCTTCCGCTTAGTATCTCTTGGAGACAACTAAGAGACCCCGGAATCATTTTTTTGTATAATATTAAATTTTTGAACTGGAATATTTCGTTTTTTAATACTATTATATAGCGCTGAAACTATTAACTAGAGGATTGGACGGGAACGTGGATTTTGGTAAAAAAGTCATAGAAAAGATTATTACACCGCCAATTATTGCGGAAAGAGACGCATTCCAGATCAAAATAGCCGAAAACGATCATGAAATCGAAGAGGCTATGCGCCTGCGTTATGAAGTATTTAATCTAGAGCAAGGTCAAGGCCTTGATTCGGCCGCACTCGATGAACTTGATAGAGATGAATTTGATAACTACTGTCTCCATCTGATTGTAGTCGAGGTTGAGACCAAACGTATTGTTGGCACCTATCGTATTCATCCTGGAAGAATTGCTAATGAAGCCATTGGCTTTTACTCCTCACGTGAATATCAGATTGAAGGGCTTGAAGCCATAGCTGACAACACTATCGAAATTGGACGCTCCTGCGTTCATCCTGACTTCCGAAATGGCGCAGTTGTAGCATTGCTGTGGTCAGGGATTGCAAATATCCTGAAACGCAGCGAAATGAACTTCCTTCTGGGCTGTGTCAGTTTGGAAACTACCGACCCGACTATCGGTTGGGCCATTTATGAGCACATGATGGAAAAAGGTCATGGCACTGACGTACTTAAAGCTGAAGCAGCCAAAGGCTATGAACTTGGTCATCCCGGAAAAAAAGAGATTCAAAAGGTTCTCGAAGAAGACCGCATTATGGTCAGAAAAAGCATGCCTCCACTGCTTAAAGGCTATCTAAGACTTGGAGCGGGAGTCTGCGGACCACCTGCGCTTGATGAAGAATTTGGATCAATTGACTATCTGGTATTGTTTGATTTGAGCAAAATGCCGGAAAAATATGTCAGGCATTTTTGCTGATTTGAATTGCTGAAAACTGTTGATGAGGTTGACAATGGCTTTCTTAAGGCGATTATACAAAATGTTGTTAATCATTCTCTGGTTGCCAATTATTGGTATTGTAGCGTTTTTTGTTTGTTTGGGTGGCTGGGGAAGCATCAAAAGAATAAGCTACTTTTCCCGTATCTGGGGATATGTTATTGTCAAAATACTCAACGTCAAGATAAAAGTTATCGGAGATTACAGCTCGTTCAAAGGTGGACTTATCGTTTCAAACCACATGGGCTATCTGGATGTAGTGGTACACGCGTCAATGTTTCCCATTCGTTTCGCACCAAATGTTGGCATTCGCAGCTGGCCTTTTCTGGGCTGGTATTTATCAATCAGCCGCCCGATCTGGATTGACCGCGCGTCACGCCAGCAAAGCAAAAAGCTGTTGCAGGACTTTAAAGACACCATGGATCATCACATCCCGCTGATTGTTTATCCTGAGGGAACCAGCACCAGCGGTGACGATGGCATACTCCCATTCAAATCGACTTCATTTGAAGCAGTTTCAGGCAACGGCTACCCGATTCTTCCACTTATTACAGTTTACAAAAAAGCACCTGACGGCAGTAACTTATCGTGGCATGGTAAATTGACTCTTTTGTCGCATGTATGGCGTATACTCGGACACAAAGAAATGCATGCAGAAGTGTATGTTATGGACGTAATTCATGCGGAAGGACGCGATCGCAAAGATTTATCAAAATCTGTTCATCAAAAGATGGAAGAACTCTACTGGAAGCTGTACGATAAGAGAGATAACAACAACAGCCAGCAAAAGTTGCCGGAAGAAAAGGCAACAACATAACAAGAGGCAATTATGTTTTTTAAATCAATCCTAAAAGATATCATTGACATTTGGAACTTGATATTCGCATTCCCACTTAAAAATCACTTTGATTCCAAAGATGTATCGGAATATCCCAGGATAATTATTAATCAGCTGTGGTTTCCTGTACTTGGTTTACTGCTCGGACTGATTTACTGGCTGTTCGGAAGTTTGGCTGTCAGCATTTTCGGAGTTGTGTCAGGAGCAATCCTTTTCTCTTTCTGTTTTACAATCATCAGCATACTCAAAGACGGCGGCAGAGGCCTCGCGGCAATCAGCGCCATGGTTGAGTTCACTTGTGAAAAAGTGCCTATGGATCAAAGCCTCCTACACCTTCCCAGTAGCGTGAGAAGCGTAAAAGGCCCATTCGTTCCGGTTACCATTGTCCTCTGTGTATTGCTGAAGCTGTTATGCTTTTTTCTTATGGCTTATTATGGGTATGCCTATTGGGCCATAGCTATTTTTGTCCTGAGTATGACTGCCCGCGGACACCTTGCCGCTGTCCCTGATATTCAAAGCAACACCCCTCTGGTTAACGTCCAACCTGAACAACGTTTTTTCGTTTGGATATTAGCGGCATTTCTGGTACTCTTTGTGCTAATCAGAGCTCCGTTCACCAGCCTGATTGGATTTGGTATTATATTTTTGTTCTCACTGTTTTTTACCAGATTCATCGACAGGCAAGTTCAAGGCACCTCCCCGAACATTACAAATTATGCCGGTGAAATTTCCGAACTTATCCTGCTAATCCTGGGAATGCTGCTTTTAACCTCAACTTTTTAAATACGGTTTCAAATTTTAGCCTGGTTTCTGCTTGAATTTCCTTTTTTTTGAATAATGTTAATATAAATCAGTAAAAAACACTCAGGGGGATCAAGTGTTTGTAAAGATTTATTTTTCATTTTTATTGGCTTTTTTCGTTTGCTCCAACCTCAAAGCAGAAAATTATCAATCCTGCATTAAAGAAGGCTACAAGCAGCAAAAGTACAAAAATTACAGTTCTGCAGCAAAACATTTCCGTAATGCGCTCGAACACGCTGAATTGTCCAGCCAGGAAATCAGTGCTCTTTTTGCCCCGTCAGATACTTACAGAAGGCTCAAGAACTACAAATAATCTGAAAAATGGCTTAACAGAATATTTGAAATTCCGGACCTGTCTTACTCAAAAAAAATTCTCGTTTACAAAAAACTTGCCAGCCTGCTGCTTGCACAAAAACAGTACGACAGAGCACTAGACACATGTAAAACAGCCATAAAAGCCTCCGAAAAAAACACTGAAAAAGCATATTTCTATATTAAGGCATCAAATATATTCTTCGCACAAAAACATTACAGAAGTTCTGCCGAAGCTCTGAAACGAGCTCTAAAATACACAAAACCAGACTCAAAAGGACACGATCAGATCAAAAGTGAATTGATTAGATCATACTACTATGCAAAGCTATACTCAACAACAACAAAAGTAGCTTCCTTAAAAGAAATCGTAAGAATGCCAAACGCATACCGCAATGTCATGCTCATATACAGGGGATATGCATTTTACAAAATGAAAAAGTATAATGACGCAAAACGGTGTTTCAATTTACTGACTCCTCCAAATAGTAAATCAAGTTATTTTTCTACGAAATATATATATATCGGCTACTGTCATTACTATTCGAAAGAATACAGTCAGGCCTACACTGATTTCAATAAAGTTTACACCACCTCAGACACCTCCAGCGCCACGAAAGCAAATGCTCTCTACTATATGGCTTCAGTCAAGAGGAACCAGGGAAAGAAGGCAGAGGCCATAAAACTATATCAGAAAGTCATTGCTAATCCTAAATCCGCTTCATGGCAGAAAAACAGTGCTAAAAAAACAATTGCGGCCTTAAAAAAGCAAGTTAAGAAAAAATAGGTTCTCTTTAACTGGAATCACCTTGATAATGATAGTATATTTTCCGGGCTTATGCCCGGTATTTTTTATTGTTCGCAATAACATTAATAATATAAGAGCCGCTGTGTAATTTATTGATATTACAGTTTATAAGCTCAAAATATGGATTAAATGCTAATAAAGAAATAAGCACTCGTGCTTAACTTCATCAACCATCAGGAGAATGAAGCATGCAGAATAAGAGATGGATCGAGCGAAACCACAAATATACGCTAGTTGACGGGGATACCGGATTCTCATTATCCTTCGCTGGAATGAAATTTGAAGACTCTGATTTGGAAAAAATAGCACCTCAATTCCAACGCGCTAAACAGCAAATGACTGAACTTGAAGCAGGTGCAGTAAAAAACCCCGATGAAAACCGAAAAGTGACTCACTTCTCAGACCGCATTAAATACCCTGAAAGCGAGCTTTTTAAATCAGTAGAAGATTTTGCAGAAGCTGTTCGTTCCGCTAAAGTTGAAGGCGAAGAAGGCAAGTTTGAATCAGCTGTAATCAACGGAATCGGCGGTTCTGCCCTTGGCCCTCAACTAATGCAGTTTGCCATCAACGGCCCTTACTGGAACGAACTCACTGAACAGCTCCGTTCTGATAATCCAAAAATCTACTTCCTGGATAACACCGACCCTGCAGGGTTTGCTGATGTTGCGGAAGTCATTGACCCGGCAACTACTTTAGTAGTGACTATTTCTAAATCAGGCGGCACCCAGGAAACCCGCAATAACATGATTGCGTTTGAAAACCTGTACGCCGAAACCGGCCTTGACTTCAGCAAACACGCAGCTGCAATCACCATGAAAGACAGCCTGCTGTGGAAACATGCTGAAGAAAATAAGTGGCTGAAAGTCTTTGAAATGGCCGAGTCCATCGGCGGCCGTACCAGTGAAACAAGTATTGTTGGTCATCTCCCTGCCGCTCTAGCTGGAATCGACTTCAAAGCTTTCCTTGAAGGCGCTTGCCGTATGGATGAATGGACACGCTGTGACGACGTACTGAAAAACCCAGCGTACATGCTGGCAGCCATGTGGTACATTGCCGGTGAGGGCAAAGGCAACCGCAACATGGTTATTGTTCCTTACGCTGACCGCCTTGTATTGCTTTCGCGCTATTTCCAGCAGCTAGTCATGGAAAGCCTTGGCAAAGAACTTGATCTCGACGGCAAAGTTGTTCATCAAGGCTTGAATGTCTTCGGCAACAAAGGTGGAACTGATGCTCACGCTTTCATTCAGCAGCTCAATGACGGTCGCGACGACTTCTTCATCACTTTTATCGAAGTTCTTCAAGATGACGTCATCCTGCCTATCGATGAAAGCTCCAGCATGGGTACTTTCCTCCACGGTTTCAAAGAAGGACTCTCAGCTGCACTCCGTGGCAAAGGGCGCCAGGTTATCGACATCAAGATTGATGAAATTAACGAATGCAACCTCGGCATGATTATAGCCCTTTACGAAAGAGCTGTTGCGGTTTATGCTGAATTTATCAATATTAACGCTTTCCACCAGCCGGGAGTTCAGGCCTATAAGCTTGCAGCTAAAGGCATTCTTGACCTCCGTGGAAAAATGCTTGAAAAAGTAATGGAGATGGGCGCGTTCACCGGTACAGCCGGAGAGCTTGCCTCTGAAATTGACATGAGTGACGATGAAGTAGAAATTGGCGGTCTGCTGGACAAAGCTTCTATTAATTGTCCTGACGACATCGTCTCCAGAAAATATGATGCTGAAAAAGGCTGGATTTACACTATAAAATGAGTGAAAAGGCCTTTATAAATTCTACATATGAAGCGGCGCGGTTCCTGGGAATCGCGCCACCTTCATGCTGCGACGAAGTCGAAAAAGCGTATCCAACGTCAGTAAGCAAATATTATCTGGGTATCGTTAAGGATAAAGATAATCCGCAGCAGGACCCCATCTGGCTTCAATGCATGCCTGCAGAACAGGAACTTGAAGATCAGGACTCTGATTTTGACCCGCTTGCTGAAGAAGAGCAAATGGCAGCCCCGCGACTTATTCACCGTTACATTGACCGGGCAGTTCTGCTGGCAACAGGTCGCTGTGCCACCAGATGCCGTTTCTGTTTCCGCAAAAGGACCTGGGCAAACGGTACAGAAATGACTGACATCACTGAGGATGAACTCAAGGCCATATGCGATTATCTAAAGCAAACTCCATCTGTACGCGAAATACTGGTTTCAGGCGGCGACCCTTTAATGCTGTCACCCCATAGACTGAAAACACTGCTTGATAAAATCTCAGCTGTTCCGTCAATTGAAGTAATTCGTGTCGGCAGTCGAGTTCCGGTAACCATGCCACAATTACTGACAGAAGAAAAAGCCGAAATACTTGCAGCATACCCTTCCGTATGGCTAATGAGTCACTTCAATCATCCGCATGAAGTCACTTTAGAGGCTCTTGAAGCCTGCAGAAAGCTTATTTCCAGGGGTATTCCCGTTCTCAATCAGACTGTTCTGCTGGCTGGCGTTAATGACAATGCTGATGTACTTGAAGATTTATTCAGAAAACTTATAGCAAACCGCATAAAGCCGCATTACCTTTTCCATGTCGACCCGGTCAGAGGAGTCAGGCACTTTGCGACCGGCATTGCGAAGGGATTGGAAATACTGGAAGAATTCAGACCTCGTCTATCCTCGCTGGCTGTCCCGACTTTTGCCATAGACCTACCTGAAGGTGGCGGAAAAGTAGCCTTGCAGCCGAATTATGAGATTGATGGAAAATATCCGTCAGTTACTGATAATCATCTGATAAGCTATGAGGAAAAGCTGAAAGACTAGAAACTTATAACGGATCTACGGTCGAAAGAGATTCTGCTGTTGGAGACGAATCCGCTGTTTGAATTCTGTTGTCACCAAACTCTTTCATCGCTAATTTTTCCGCAGCCATTTTTTCAGCTTCGGTAGTGCCAAGCGTCCCTACAAATTGCTTGATCTGACTCCAGTAGTATTGTCCGCCAACCTGAATCAAGTCGTTGTGTCCACCGTTTTCGATACTCACAAACTTTTTGCGGGTTTTCGCTGCGGCATAAAGAGCACGACCATGGTGATAGCGAATAAGCCAGTCATCAGTACCGTGAATAACTAACAGCGGCGCTGTGACTTTTTTGATTCGGTCAATGTTCGGGAAGCGGTTGCCCGGCACAGGCAGAGAAGTAACTACCTGGAATGTACTCATGAAGGCACTTTCAAGTATCAAAGCACCGACAGGGTAATTTTCAGCAAGATAACAGGAAGGACCACTGCCAACAGAGCGTCCGAATACAATTATATTTTCCGGATTGTAGTTCATGACAGTAATCAAATATTTGTAAACAGCGACAATATCCCTGTAACAGTTGTTCTCGGCTGGACTGCCGTCACTTTTGCCGTACCCTTCGTAGTCATAGGCAACAATAGAGTAACCGTGTTCTTTATATTCAGGGAGCAGTTTTTTCTGGAAATCAAACAAATCTTCGCCATTACCGTGACTGTAAAGCAATACGTATTTAGATTCTTTATTAGGGGTAATCAAAGCAGCAATAGTGCGTTCATCTGAAACTTTTATGCGAGTAAAGGTAGTTGACTCAAGAGTCTCCTGACTACGCTCCGGAGGTTGAAAAATAAACGTATCAACCCCACGGCACCCGCTTAACAGCCACATGACCGCAACAGCAGAAAGCCCTACCACGGAACAACATCTAATGTATTTATTATATTTCGCCATAATGAGAATGATTATACATTATTTTTTTCAAAAAGTCAAAACATTTATAATTTACAAACTATAAATTAATATACAACTAATATTAGCGTAATATTTATAATCATTATTATTCTTATTACAAAAAACAGCCCCTGATAATCTACTTTTTAGCTTGAAATCAGTTTAAAACAGCCTTAATTTAAAAAACAAAAGATTTTCGGAAATTGCCCTAATAAATCACTTTTGACAGTGTTTTACTTATTAGAGACGCCTTTTATTAATGAAGCGTTACATTGGAAAGACAGTGTCGTAATAATCAGGAAAAAGCTGTGCAACGGGACGAATTGACGTTACTATTGACAGAACTCGAAGCCCCGCTCTTGCGCTATGCATGGCGCTTTTTGCAGGACGAGTCGATGGCGAAAGACGCCGTACAGGAAGCATTTATTCAGCTGTCCAGGCAGAAGCCTGGCAAGGTTATACATGCCAAGGCCTGGCTGTATCGTGCTGTACATAATAAATGCATAAACATACTGCGTAAAAACTCCCGCCGCAGCGAAACCGGACTGGATTGCGCTCCACCAACAACTGCTCATCCAGGTAGTGCCCCAGATGCCGGAATTAAGCATGATGAAACAAGGGCATTATTGATGCGCTGTTTTTCTGAATTGACACCACGTGAAAGAGAAATAATAACGTTGAAAGTTGAATGCAATAAATCATATCAGGAAATATCTCAGGTAATGAATGTCAGCGTCAGCAACGTTGGTTTTATTCTTCATAAAGCCATGAAACAGTTGAAGCAAAAATTCAACGAGGAGTATGCAAAATGAAATGCGGCGACTTTAAAAAATCAATGACTGATTATCTGGCTGGAGAGATGACTCCGGAACAGATTGCCGAATTCGAAGAGCATCTCAACGAATGTCAGAAATGTCAGGCAGAATTCGAAAAAGCACAGGAATTCTGGCTCAAACTTGCTGATGCAATGGCTACCGAAGAAATTCCTGAATTGAAACTTGAGTACGAACGCCGTTCTGCTATACTTGATGCCCCTGAATCAAAACAAAAGCCGATACTGTTCAGGCATTACCCTTTGACTCTTAAGTTTGCGGCTGCAATTATACTGGGAGCCTTTATCGGCATGATCGCCCTGCCCGTTTTCCGTAAACAGTTAAGCAAAGAACCAGAAGGCAAACGCTACATCCGCTTCAAGGGAACAGAGTCATCTGCCAAAGCAGTTCAAGACACGGCCATGAAATCAGCTGAGACTCATTCGTTTACTAAAAAAACAAAACCTTTACTCAGGGCTGCAATTGCCGAAGATAAATTCAAAGAACAAAGAACTCCTGAGGCTTATACTTCTAAAGCACAAACATCCATAGCGGCGACTGATAATATTAAAATGGAAACTCTCAAACTTGCCAAAGAACCGGCTACTGCTCCGCGGCTTGTTGCAAAATCATACAAGAGAAAAGCTGCAGAAGTTCAGGACGTCAAAAAAGTAATGGTAAAGGCCGAAGTTCAGGACGTCAAAAAAGTCTATAGTTTGAATTTTGCCAAATACAAAATAGCTACAGAAATAGATTTTGAGAAGTTCCTTAAAAAACATCAAATCCCTATGCCGTACAGGGTGAATCTTGACCTTAAAGAGAATAAAGTCACAATGCATGCATGCCCGGAAATGATTAAGAATTTTGACGAATTTTTTGACAAAATAAATGCCCCGATTCAGAAACGTCAAACGTCTAAACCAGAGCAAAAATAAATATATTCAAGATACTGCCGCTTAAGAATTATTTCTTTGCCGGCAGAATTTCCACCCAGTAACCATCCGGGTCCGCTATAAAGTAAATACCCATGTCTTTGTTCTCAAAACAGATACAATCCATTTCCATATGCTTGGCATGGGCTGCATCAAAGTCATCCGTAATAAACGCCAGATGAATTTCATTATCACCAAGATTATACGGACGATCCATTTCACGAAGCCATGTTAATTCAAGCAAGTGTGGTGTCTGACCGTCAGTCAGATACACAAGAATGAAAGAACCATCTTCTGCTTCCTTACGGCGTGATTCCTTTAAACCAAGCGCGGCTTCGTAAAACTTAAGGCTTTTATCAAGGTCATAAACATTGATATTATTGTGCGCAAATTTGAAATCCATTTTTAGTCCTCCGCTCTGACAGATTCAATAACTTCCATGCCAAAACGCGGCAGCTTAAAAGCGGCCTCGTGTACTTCAGGAGTATAATAGCGCAGTTGTCTCTGCATTTCAACTGAAGGTCGGCGAGCAGGTACTTCCACTTCAGGACCGAGCGATGCAGCACAAAGACCAATATTGCCGGCAGGATAAGTCGGAACATACATTCCCGCATAACTATACTTTGTGAAGAGTTTTTTAGCGATACGCAACAGCCCTTGAATCACGTCCTGATGCAGGAAAATTGATTCTGACTGCGATGTAATAACACCGCTTTCACGCAAAGCGCCACGCATGCCGCGATAGAAATCTTCGTTAAAAAGGGATTCTCCAGGGCCTATAGGGTCGGTAGAGTCAACAATGATAACATCGTAAAACTGCTGCTTATCCTGAATATAAACATTGCCGTCGCCAACATATAAATTCACACGCGGGTCATCATAGCCTTTAGCAAGAGAAGGTACATATTCCCTACAAATATCAATGACCTTCTGGTCAATCTCACAAATATCAATGCGCTTGACACAATCATGCTTTGCGATCTCGCGCAGCACTCCGCCGTCACCCCCGCCAATTACCAGAACGTTCTCCGGGTTTGGATGAGCGAAAAGTGGGACATGTGCCATCATTTCCTGATAGCAGAACTCATCATATTCAGTAAACTGAATTATATCATCAAGTACCAGCATCTTACCAAGGTTAGCAGTTTCAAACAGTTCAATTTTCTGATATTCGCTAACAGTACTGACAAGCTTTTCTTTTATTTCTATGGCTATACCAAAGCCGCCATGCGCCTCAGTCAGCCACTCTCCAGACGTAGTTTGGGCGTCCATTCCAAAATGTGAATGCATAATCATGTCCTCTTAAAAACTATGTATAAATTTTTCTGAAGCTATCTGCGCAACGCAACCTGCAGACGATAGTGAGCGCCTTCGAAGAATGAAATCGCAAACTCGGCAACTTCCCGCGGGTCATAGAATTTACAACTGAAGACATCAAGGTAAGTCGTATTTGACTCGTTGGCAAAATGACCTGAAATAAGAGATGTTTCAATTAATTGAGTCATGCTGAAACCTGCAACTCTTTCATCTTCACCAAAATGAACAACTTCGCAGTCACCATAACGATTCATCTTAACACGCTTACAAAGCTCTTTGACAAACTCTTTTATTTTATCAGCATTACGAATTATTTCAGGATCGCAATTATAAATATCTACAGAGGAAAGCAATCCCCATGCGTTTGTATCCTCGAAGCGCTTTTCCCATGACAGTGCGTACATATGAGTCCTGTCTTCGTAAACAGGGACCATACGCTCTATACCATTATTGGATATGATGCCACGGTTCATGACGCCTGAGATTACGACATTTCCTGCCTTCATCCCTTCACGAAGAGTATCAACGGCATTTTCAAAGTCAATAGTATCACCACAAGTAAAGATATCTACAGCAGCATAGTCATGTTCTGGCCATGCATGAACAGAAAAATGTGATTCAGCTATTACTACAAAACCGCTAACACCCTGCGGTTCAAATGCATGAAAATTTGTCCCTAAAACTGTTGCACCGCTAGCTTTTGCCGCTTCAATAAAAATATTTTCCATTCCTTTAGAATCAGCCAATATCTCAGCATCGCAGTCATAATACTCCACAGTCATGTGCTTGCCGAGGGCAAAATCGCGGTTTCCCTGAGAATAATTACCGGAGCTTTTCAAATCGAATTCACCTCATCTTTTTACATTTTGACTCAAGCCAGGAATTGAATGCAGCTTTAACAGCACCAAACTTCCTGCTCTTGAAATAATATTCTATACGCATTTTATTTTTTGTAAAATCTTTTTCATTAGGCAATTCACGTTTATCAACAAATACAGCTATGGCACCATAAGTAGTATCCAGAGCCTGTGATATTTCACCAGTTGGAATGCCTTCTACTAAAGAAGCAATCAGTGCACCATCTTTACCATAAGGAGGGTTAGACCATCTGAAGGCATCTACTTTCTGGAATGCAGGAGACTTCATGCCATCAACAGCACTTAAACGAGCTTTATTATCAAGCTTAACTAGCTTTGCAACTGCCTCGCGGCATGAAGAGCGCGCCAGTTTCATAGCTTCTTTATTTTTATAGTCATTAATGACTAATTTCTTAACTTCATTTAATTCAGCCTGACGAGCTTTTTTAGCATCGAGCAGGAAAGCAACATATGCAGCATCCTGCCCTGACACTGCATTGGAAACAGGTACACCGCCGAAAGTTTCACCTATCTGCTTGATAAGTTCAGGTTCTTTCAAACCTCTGATTGTTTTGGCTGTTTGTAAAATCCACCCAGTTGGAACAACTGAGATTTTATATTTCTTAACTGTCTGGAGAAATGCTCTTTTATGCTCATCTTTAGAAGCCTCACCAACCTTGTCATACGCATCCTGTGCAAATTGCATAGCTTTGTCACCGGCAATCTGCTTGCATCGGTCATTTACAAACATTTTTTCAACTTTGCTTTTAACCCTGGCAAAAGGCTGAACTGACGGCTTCTGTCCCGGTTTAAAACTCATGAAGCTTTTCTTGTTGGCTTCATAAAAAGCTTTCAAAGCCTTATCATTGACTGCTGCTGCCGCTGCCTTTTTAGCATCAGGAGTGCTATAGTCAAACTTGACCAGGAGCGCACTGTATGAAGCAGGCATTGTGTAGGCTTTCTTATTCGCTTCAAAGAAATTTTTCAGGTTTTCTTCAGTATATTTAATTTTACTGAAATAGTCTTTAGCATTAAATTTGGCTGCACGAACGTAAAACATTTCGCTGAACTGATTAAAGAACTGTTTGACTTCACCCGGTGTAATAACCATACTGTCAAGCATTTCGCGCTCCAACTGCTGCTGCATAAGAAGCTCACGAACACCTTGATCGAGGTCAGCCGCACTTAAACGGCTACGCTGCAGATCATCATCAACGAACTTGCTGAATCTTTTCTCATCAAAAGTCTTAGTCGCAGGGTTCTGAAAAGCTGGCAATTTACGGATGAATTCAGCAACCTGCATATCACTGATAGTGATACCGCGGTCTTTAGCAGCTGCAACTGTACAAAGAGTTGGGAAAGCATTCTCAGTAGCAACTTCAGCAAGTCTTGAATTATCCATTCCAGCACCATAAATCAACGAGTAAACTATCAGATTGCGACCAGCCTGATTGGCAAGATCCCTGTCGGTAATTTTATCGCCAAAAACAACCCCAACGGTTCTGGAACCACCAAAATGAGATAGAGCCCCACTGAAGCCAGGAGTGAGAAACCCGACAAACGAGAAGATTATAGCCACTGTTATTAAACCAAACAAAATGCGGCCATGACGCGCGAAAACGGAGTTCATTTTTCGTATAACCATTACAGATCTATCCCTTGAATAATTTGAACTTATATATAAAAATTATCTCTAACTTAGATACCAAATTACAGACTCATAAGATAAGATATTTTATCCTTTTAGCAAGGCATTTATGTAAAAAAATGCAAAATAGTTAAGTCTAAATCACCAATAGAAGGGTTGTTTGGTATTACTTACTCTTGCGAGTTATTTTTACCGAAACATTTTTCGGATAGATATTGTCAATTTTCATATTGCCGGTAGCGTCTACCCAGCAATCAACATTTACAGAAAATGTACCCGATTCATCAAGTGCTGTCAGGTCAATATAAGCCTTAACAGCCTGCGGCTTTAACAATAAAACCGCCCCTTTAGGACCGTTTACAGTTACATCAACATGAGGAGATGATAATAATTCAACCTCATAATCACCTTTAGACTGTGGTGTTTCAAGCAGTTTTATCGGCACAGACTTAATAGTCCTGGTAATATTCTGACGGATAATCGGAACCTGTGCAACAACTTGATTAGGAGTAACATCAATTGATTCCGAAGAAGGTATTTTAGCTTTAAATTCAAAGCTGTCAACAACATTACTGTCAAGCGGAATGGGCACAGTATTTACTTCACTTACATCATCAATAATGCTCTCAGGACCGGTCACAAGCACTTCTGACGGAGTGAACTTCACTGATCCAACAGCATAATCTCGCTGCAAGTTACGCTCTCCCTGAAACGCTGCTTTGACAGGTACTTTCTTAGATATTTTACGGTCAAGATTCAAAACCAGGTCACGCGGTTCTACTCCAATCACACTCACGCCAAACGGTGCATCTACATCCTGAGGAGTCAGGCGTAACAAGTAAGCAGCTCCGGGACTAAAATGCTTCTTAAGAACCTTAGCCCTTACCTTCAGATTTGAGGATGTTACATCTTTCAAAACTTTTTTACTGCCCTTAATCACCAAAGTAACCGGGCGTGGTTTCTCCAGATTCACCAAAGTTGGAGGAAGTTCTATTTCTACCTGCACGCCGCCAATTTTTTCTTCAACGCCCAACCTGATTGTAACAGTAAAGTAGAGCAGAAAAGCAAAGAACAAAGCAATTGCTTTGCGCAGGAAGTCGTTCTGTATGACACCCGGCACCCAGCTGAATGCGGATTTTTCTTCAGTGATGTTAAATTCCTGATTCATTCGTTTTCACCTCCCTTAGAAAAACCGGTTATCTTGTCTTCCTGCATGGAATCAAAGATATTGGCAAACGAATTATCATCCGTAGAAATCATCAAACCGGAGAGGTAGCGCAACAGCTTATCAGCCTTGACATCACGCCGTATACTGCCGCGACAGGCAATGCTTATAGTTCCGGTTTCTTCAGATACAACAACGACAACAGCGTCAGTTTCTTCTGTAATCCCAACTGCTGCACGATGCCGTGTTCCGAGGGTCTTAATAACTTCATCATCACGCGTTAACGGTAAAATCGCGTGAGCTGCAATAATTCGGTCGTTTTTAATAATAACAGCACCGTCGTGAAGCGGTGAATTCGGAAAAAATATTGATTCAATGATCATTGAATTCAGTCTGACATCAAGCTTAACCGCGTCCTCTACAATTGAACGCATTCCGATTTTTCTTTCAAGAACCATCAAAGCGCCAATCTTACGTTTTGACATATTAAGGGTAGCGGTAACAACCTCAGTAATTGCCTCTTTTTTACGGCTTTGCTGCTGAAAAGGAGCACTTCCAAGCTGAGCAAAAGCACGGCGTAACTCTGGTTGAAAAATAACAATAATAGCAGTGGCCAGCAAAGTCCATAAGCCATTCAGCATCCAACTGATAACTTCAAACTTCAACAAATCCGATGCGGCTGTAAGCAACATCAGAACAATAACCATTCCGGCCAGGATATTAGATCCGCGAGTTCCCCGTAGATAATACAGTATTTTGTAAAAGAGGAACGTCAGGATGAGTATTTCCAGGGCTGGTCTTATATAAGCGACCGCATCCTGTAGATATCCGAGAATCTCAGCCATAGATTAACTCCTCAATTATTGCGCTGCCGCACAAAGGCGATACATAGTCAGCGCATCGTTAACAGCACGAACATCGTGCACTCTAATAAATTCCACATTTTGTTCGGCCAGAAAAATCGCCGCTCCGGCAGTCGCAAGAATCCTCTCCTGTGGATCTTCACGATCAAATATTTTGCCGATAAAAGACTTACGCGAATGCCCCACCAGTACCGGATAACCACACTGTCTTAATCTGTCAATCTGACCAATTAATTTCAAATTTTGTTCAACTGACTTGGCAAAGCCGATTCCGGGGTCTAAGACAATATTTTCCCGATTCACTCCATAGTCAAGGGCTTTCGCTGCCGCCGAGGTTAAAAAAGCGCATATATCTTCGACAATATCGCCATATTTCAAGTTTTCCGTCTTCTGCATGCTGTCAGGCGCACCGCGCATATGCATCAAAATAAGCCCGACACCTGTCTCAGCCGCAACAGCAGCCATATCATTGGAATACTGCAAACCACTGACATCATTAATGATATCAGCTCCAGCTTCAACCGCAACTCTGGCAACTTCAGCCCTACGGGTATCTGCAGATATTACACAATCCGGCGCTGCCTGACGCAGCTTGCTTATGACCGGACAAATACGATTGATCTCCATCTCGACAGTAACAATTTCTCTCGAGCCGGGTCGAGTTGACTCCCCGCCGATATCAATAACTGCAGCGCCATCTTCCAACATAGTCAACGCCTGTTTAACAGCGATGTCCGTATCAAAGAATTCACCCCCGTCACTGAATGAGTCGGGGGTGACATTAAGGACTCCCATAAGCTTAGAGCCTTTCTGGAAATCCATGCTGCGGTTTTTAAAACAAAAGCGCATTATGTTATAAACCTTTCATTACGGTACTTTACCGCAGCCTGTCACCCCATTTATAACAGAGTGCTCAGGCATTCAGTTTATTTTATTCCTGGTTATCGTCGTCGACGCTTTCGCCTGCATCAGTTTCTACAGTTTCAGCTGATTCTGCTGCGACTTCGCCTTCTGCTGCGACTTCGCCTTCAACTGCGACTTCACCTTCAACTGGTGCAGATTCCTCTTCGCTTGTTTCTTCGTCTTCTTCACCTTCAACCTTAACAATTTTTGAAACGCCGGTGATGCGGTCATTATTGTTGAGGTTCATGATTCTGACGCCGAATGAAGCACGTCCGATAGTACGAATTTCATCACATGGAATTCTGACCAGCTGACCACGCTCAGTAGTGAGCATTAATTCATCTCCGGTCACAATCTGCAAGGCCTCAAGAACAAAGTCACCTTCGCGCAGTTTGACACTGGTTACACCCTTAGCACCGCGCTTAGTCTTACGGTAAGTTCCAACCAGACTGCGTTTGCCCATGCCGTTTTCAGTCACAACAAGCAATTCAGGGCCAACTCCAGCACTTTCTTCAGCACTTTCATCAACATCCGCAACTACTTCCTTGATGACTTCCATACTGACAATATAATCATCCTTAAGCTTGAAGCGCATTCCAGTTACACCACGGGCAGTACGTCCCATTGGGCGAATTTGTTCGTTAGTCTGGTTAAAGCGACAAGCCATTCCCTTACGGGTTGAAAGCAGAACCTCATTACCAGTTTCACAAACTTCAGCGCCAATAAGGTCGTCCTTTTCTTCGATTGTCAAAGCACGAAGTCCAGCGCGACGCAGGTTCTGGAAGGCAGTCAAGGCAGTCTTTTTAATATAACCGCTCTTAGAGGCCATAATTATATATTTATCTTCATCTTCGAAGAATTCACGCTTGATAGTCAGCATGGCTTTTATTTTTTCGCCAGGCTCAATCTTGATCATATTAACGATCGCTTTACCCTTGGATATACGTGAACCTTCCGGTATCTCGTAAACATTCAGCCAATGCATAAAGCCTTTACCAGTAAAGAAGAAAATTACATCATGGCTATCTGCATTAAAGAGATGCTCAACATAATCCTCGTCCTTGGTTTCCATACCAATAATACCTTTACCTCCACGGTGCTGTGTGCGGTAAGTGTCAGATGGGGTACGCTTAATGTAGCCAGTATTGGAAACAGTAATTACACAAGAGTGACGGGCAATCAAGTCAGCAACATTCAAATCACTATCGTCCATAGTGATTTCAGTGCGGCGTTCGTCACTATACTTGTCACGAACCTCTTCAAGTTCTCCTTTGATAACGCCTAAGCGCATTTCACGACTTTCAAGCAGAGCTTTGTAATAGGCAATCTGCTTTAACAGTTCATTATATTCGCTTTCAACATCTTCACGAGCCAGCCCGGTCAACTGATGCATGCGCATATCCAAAATAGCGCTAGCCTGAATCTGGGTAAACTCGAAACGAGCCATCAGTTTCTCACTGGCCTCAACGCGAGTCCGAGACGCGCGAATAAGACTGACTACTTCATCTATATTATCAAGAGCCTTGAGCAGTCCTTCAAGGATGTGAGCTCTGGCTTCAGCTTTTCTCAATTCAAAAACAGTCCTGCGTGTAACGACCTCCATACGGTGATCGATATAAGCCTGCAGAACTTGTGACAGATTCATGATTTTCGGACGGTTGCGATCAACCACCAGCATGGTACAGCCGTAAGAAGATTCCAACTGAGTGTGGCTGTATAGCTGATTAAGAACCACGCTTCCCATTGAACCGCGCTTTATGTCAACAACGATCCTGATACCAACACGCCGACTGGATTCGTCACGCAAACCGGAAATGCCGGTAATACGCTTATCATTGACCAGATCAGCAATCTTCTTAACCATCATTTCCTTATTAACAGCATAAGGAATTTCGGTTATAACGATCTGCTCTTTGCCTTTTTCGTCCTCAGCAATCTCAGCGCGGGCACGTATCCGGTAGCTGCCTCTGCCGGTAGCGTAGAAACGGCGGATATTGGTAATTCCGCGCATAATAGCTCCGGTCGGGAAGTCCGGCCCTGGTAAATGCTGCATCAGCTCTTCAACAGGCGCTTTCGGGTTTTCCAGCAAGCAAATTGTAGTGTTGATGACTTCACGCAAATTATGCGGCGGAATATTTGTCGCCATACCGACACCGATACCAGTGGTACCGTTTACCAGCAATTGCGGGAAACGGGCCGGCAGCACAGTCGGTTCCATAGAAGATTCATCAAATGTGGCTACTGTATCAACAGTATCTTTGTCAATATCAACGAGCAGCTCCTCTGCAAGGCGCTCCATTCTAGCTTCAGTATAACGATAAGCCGCAGCCGAGTCACCGTCGATGCTACCAAAGTTACCCTGCCCGTCAACAAGCGGGGCACGCATTGCGAAATCCTGTGCCAGACGCACCATCGCGTCATACACGGAAGAGTCACCATGCGGATGATACTTCGCAATAACTTCACCAACCACGCTCGCACTCTTTTTATAAGCGTGAGACTTGGTCAGACCAAGCTGCTTCATGGCGTAAAGAATTCTTCGGTTTACGGGTTTAAGTCCGTCACGGACATCAGGTATGGCGCGTCCTACATTCACACTAAGTGAATACTGAAGGTACGCCGTATGCATTATATCTTCAATACTGATGGGATAATCTCTGGTGCTAAGTTCACTCATATCCGGTTCAGTCTCCTTTCTAGGCCCCGCTCGGGCAGGTTTAAATATGTATTGAAGTAATTTACACCATTTTATCCATTTAACAAACTGAAAAGCAAGGAATTTAAATGCTATTAACCGCCAACGGATATGACTGACCGAAAGGCCTTCAACAGAAGATGTTTCGACAAAAAAAAGTTAGTACAAAAATATAGTTGAAAATCTTAATAAAAAGAAATCGTATTTATATTTAAGCACTCATTGTTAAGCAAATATTAATAGACCTCAAAACGCTTAATTTAAATTTACAACAAACTATATTTAGAATTCAAACATCGCAAGGCAGCAAAAGCGTAAAATATTTTGAAGAGGAAATCAATGAAACTGAAAATAATAATACTATGCCTTCTAGTCGCAATAGCCTGTCCTGCAGGGGGTGATTGTCTACAAATATTTCACTTTTCAGTTCGAACCTGAATTATTGCAATTTCACCTTAAAAAAGCACGCGCTGGCAATGCCGAATATCAATGCGAGCTTGGATATATTTATCTAATGGGGTCATTAACAATTGAAAAAGATTTAGATAAAGCTTTTTACTGGTATAGTAAAGCGGCTGAACAAGGATATCCAAGAGCGTACCATTGCATAGGGTCTTTTTACGAACTAACTGATGATTATAAAAAGCAATAGAATGGTACGAAAGAGGCTGCAAGGCAAACGAACTGTATTCATTAATTCAAATGGCTGTTTATTATGCTGTTTATTATAAAGAAGGATTTCAGGTAAAAAAAACATTGATAAAGCTATAACTTATTTCAAAAAGCCGCTAAAACAGGGCACACAGGAGCCCTTTACGCACTCGGAGACATCTATATTTCAAAAAAGAAAGATTACGCAAGTGCGTTAAAATACTTAAAAGCAACTGTAGCCCAAGGTTACCATCTTGCATCCTATCGTCTGGGAAGAATGTATTATTATGGCAAAGGAACAGCAAAAGATGTAAAAGCAAAGCTTGAAAGCCTTCCAAGTATTAAGGAATAATTCACCTAACCTAGTCGATAAAATGCAAACACGCTACAAATAAGAATGTGCAAGCATTTGGTCGGGAATAAAGTTAGTTTGACACCTGAGAGCCCCTGCCGTTTGAACAATATATTTCATGGTTTCTTCGGCACTTGCCCCATTTGTCCTCAAAAAAACCGGCTCAATGCCCTGATCCTTTAAAAAACCGGAAAAATAACGCTTGTGCTCCTCAAAGGGACTGTCTGCTGTTAAGAAAAAGAATTTTTGATTCAAAGGATTATATAAGTCAATACCATTCACCAGAGAAGAATGAACTTCTTTTCCCATTGAATACAAATTCATCGGTTTGTCTCTTGGATCCATAAATGAACAGTATAACACCGATGCTGATGGGATCACCTTAAAACCACATGCTTTGAGTATTGCAATTATGTACATTATTATTATTTCACGCGGCATGGCATCTTCTGCGCCAAGTTGGAATTCTCGGCGATACCTCTCCTGTTCAGAAAGTTTTTCTAAATTATTCAAAACCTCTTTGAAGCTATGCACAATGAAAGTTGATTTCCCAATATATGTCATTTGTAAATCCAAATGATATGTCCACTGCGGCAAAACGACAACATTGTTTGAAGCAAATATTTTCTTATAACGTTCAAGCTCTTCATCACACATTGCATGAATCTCTTTCTGCGTCAAATTTGAGGGGTTTGAAATCACTCCGTGTTTGATATTTTTTATATCAATTTCAAAAAGCAAGGCATTCCTTCCAATAAAGTGAAACCGTTTACCTTCCATATTAGTAGCTTGAAATAAATTTCCGCCCTCAAGAGCTCTTATGGTGCTGCGTTGATCTTTATCCTTAACCAAAAAAGCCAAGTGTCTACTGCTATCAGTTCCCGGGGCAATCTCCGGCATGTCAGATAAATCAGGATGGAGAGAAGAATATTTTTTAGTAACAAGGTAATACTGCGGAAACTGAACCAATTCCCCCTGAGGCATCCCAAAATGCTCAAGTTCAGGAGGGTATACATGCTGTGCCTGCTTTACCTTTACTGAGGTTTTAGACCTAAGATAAAGTTTGCCCTCAGCTTCAAAATAAACATCCCTTAGCCACGGATCCTGTAACTCCAACTCTCTATGCTCAACACCTTCCGCCTTCACAAAAGAAGTCAAACTGTCTCTAAAGTCAGATTCTTTACTGAAAACCAGTGTCCTTTTATAATTACTGGCTGCCTCTATACTGTTTATTGCACGCTCTGGGACAGAATTGCAACTTACAATTTTAGCAAATGATGGCTCTATAACATCTTTATAGTAATTTCCACGTGAAGCCTTATTTCTAATTCCGTGTTCAAATGTTGTCGCATCGGGAATATTTGTTATTGCATATCCTAAGTTAAATAGACAATGCTCATTTATTATTCTTAAGCATACAGCGGTAAAGTCATCAGAGCTTTCAGTGCATTAGCTCTTCCGGCATGATGTTTTATGCGCCTGGAAAGATACATATCTATTAGCGGTAAAATATAACTTTTAACCTCTGCAATATTCATTTTGAATATTCCTTTTCTACCTTCTTCCCCAAAAATTAATTACGTGATATTTAAATTTAGAAGCAACTATTTCGAATTTCACTTCACAGCCTCAACTGCCATAACTGCAGTTAACTCAGGGCTGTTGACTACTGCCTGAGCCAGGCGGCATACCTTGCGGGCCTCCATTGCACGACCGGTTACTTTCAGGGCATCTATAAGCTCGCACACTCTCTTGACAAAGCTTTTTTCTGCATATTTTTTGATTTCATCACGATCACTGACGTCGGCTGACCTCAATTGTTCATAGACAAACTTGATCTGCTCAAACTCCGCGTAAATATTTTTCAGATATTTATTAAGCATTTGCTTATGTTGCCTTCTAATCATGGAATTCTTAACAAGCCCCCAGCATTCTTTGGCTAACATCGGTTGTTTCTGGTCAAGCTTTATGAATAAGTCAACACTATGGGAACTCTGACCGAGAGCTTGATTAATCGCTGAAACATCATTAAATGTCAGAAAATTCCCTTTTTTATTAAGCAGAGCCGCAGTCTTTGAATCACGCACGCCTCTAAGCTTTTGCATGGCCGGAGGGTATTTACGACCCAAATCAATCCATAAACCGAGCGCAACTGAAAGCCGCATCCATTTACTGGAAGGGTCATACTTGAGAGCGTGATTATGGTACCAGACATATTTTTTGAGAGCCAAGCCATATTTACCGCTTGCCGCGAAAAATTTGCCGTCCTCAAGAACCTCAGAAGGGTTGATTTTAACCGTTTTGGATTCAGCACCAACAGCTCCAAAAGCTCGTGCTATCAGAATAATCCCCAGCAGCAAAGAAATACTAATCGTCCTCATACATCCTCCAATGCAAAAAAGTAATCTCCTTATTTAAATAATAGTTAACGAGCGCTTAATTTGCAAGCAAACAATAATCTATACCGAAAAAAAAGCGTAAAAAACATTCACGGCTGCCAGAACAAAGTTTACTGGCTAAGATTTATTGCTGAAAATATTCACTTTTAATTCGCAATTGGGCGCATTCATAGCTCATTTTATTTGAATTAACGGTTTTTTAACTATATATTGCAGCGAGTTTTAAGCAGGAGGATTTAATTCAATATTCCTGTTTTTCCATTTTTAGATTATGCATTTATACTGCTAAATACTTTGCGAAGTCGTGCAAAAGAAATGAATGGAGGAGATTTTGAGGTTCAAGCTCCCTAAAATGTCACTGGGGAACCTTATCATCATTGCCCTTGTTCTGGGTGTGGTAGCGGGGTTGTTCTTTGGAGAAAAATGCAGCTTTCTGGGAATCATTGGTAAGGCATTTGTTGACCTGTTGCAAATTACCGTACTGCCGTATATCCTTTTTGCTCTTATTCACGGTATCGGAAGCTTAAGCTATCGTAACTTCCGTCGACTTGCCTGGAAAGGCTCCATTTTGCTGGTATGCTTCTACACTACTCTATATATTTATGTCTTTCTGGCTGAAGCATGTTTCCCTTCATGGAGCTCGAGCAGCTTTTTCAGTACCAGCACTCTTATTGTACCTGAAAAAATAGACTTTCTTAGGCTGTACATCCCTTCAAACCCGTTTTATGCCATGGCCAATAATCTGGTCCCGGCAGTTACCGTATTCTCAATTCTGGTGGGTATTGCGCTGATTGGCATTAAAGGCAAAGAAAAAGTTCTTGACGGCATGAGCATTTTCTGCAAAGCGCTTGGAGAAGTCGCCCGTATGATGGTCAAGTTAACCCCGCTGGGTACTTTTGCGATTACTGCCGATGCGGCAGGTTCGATGACACTGCAGGAATTCGGACGTATTCAGGTTTATCTGGTCACGTATCTGACAATTTCTACCTTGCTGACTATGCTGATTGTACCGTCACTTATTGCCATGATAACACCTTTTAAGTTCAAGTCTGTGCTCAATGTCTCCAAAGACGCACTTTTGACTGCGTTCGCTACCGGTAACTTGTTTGTTATTATCCCGATTATCCAGCAGAACAACCGCACCTTGTTTGAGAATGCCGGACTGCGTGATGATGAATCAGATTCGCTTGGCGATATTCTGGTCCCGGTTGTTTACAACTTTCCTGATGCCGGAAAAATGCTTTGCCTGAGTTTTATTCTGTTTGCTGGGTGGTTCACCGGAAATACCATCAGTGGCAGCGATTATTTCAATTTCATCTTTACCGGACTGCTCAGCTTGTTCGGAAGCCTGAATTTGGCAATTCCATTCCTGCTTAAACAATTCCAGATCCCGGGTGACCTTTTTGAAATTTACCTTGTTGCGGGGGTTATCATCAGTAAATTTGCCACGATGCTGGCTGCGTCATTCACCTTTGGGTTCTCACTTGTCTGCGTCTGCTGGCTGCAGGGATTACTGAAATTTTCACTGAAAAAATTCATCATTTTCATGACCATAATATTTGTCTCGACTATCATAGTTATCTCAGGGACCAGAATTGCATTGAGCAGCGTTCTGAAGCCTACTGACGAACATAAAAAGATGCTTGAATCAATGCACGTGAAGAATCCGGTTAAGTTCATAGTCCTTAAAAAAGTTCCGCCGGATTCAGCTTTGCGCAGACTCTTCAAGGCATCACCTGAAGGGCATATAGCACGTATAAGAAACCGTAAGGAACTGCGTGTCGGTTACAATCAGCAGTCTCTGCCGTTCTCCTTCTTTAATCCTAAAGGAGACCTTGTTGGCTTTGATGTGGATGTAGTTAACCGCCTTGCCCGAGAGCTCGGCTGCAAACAGATTCGCTTCATCCCATTCAAGTTTGATAATGTCGCTCAGGCGCTCGAAAATGACTATATTGATATGGCCGTTTCAGGACTTTCAATCAATAGCAAGCGCATCCAGGTAGTTGACTTTACCCAGCCTTATATGCATTTGAACATGGCATTTGTATGTAAGGATTATCAAAAAGATTTATTCCGTGACCTTAATCAAATGCAAGACTTGCCTGGACTGCGGATTGGCGTTCAAAAAGGCGGAATTGGAGCGGTTCTGGTCAAAAAATATCTGAAAGAAGCCGTATCAATTGAGCTTAGTGATATCCGTGATTACTTTGAAGGAAAAACCACAGCACAAATACTGCTGACATCTGCGGAACAGGGCTCTGCCTGGACAATCCTGTATCCTCAATATGGGGTAGCAATCCCTGAACCTCGTATACGCAGTTACGGAGTCGGCTATGCGGTAGCCAGAGGCGATCAGGAATTCTTGAACTTCCTTAATTACTGGCTGGAGATAATGCGTGAAAATAATCAGCTCGAAAAGATGTATAAATATTGGGTGGAAGGTAAATCCGACAGCCATAAACAGCGCCGTTGGAATATCATGGAAGACGTATTTAAGATAAAGCTTTAGGAGTACTGCGGCCTTAGGAAAGAGCCGCATTTTATAGTTCCTTAACGTTAAATCTGGAGGATGCCATGAAGAAAGCACTCGTATTGTTATGTGTCGCCGCTGCAGGAATTATTCTGCAAGGCTGCGCGACAGCCATGTCAAAAGACGTCTACACTGTGGATGTCAGAACTGACAAACCTAATAAGGCGTTCAAAGTCTACAACCGCAAAGGCGAATACGTCCATCAGGGTACTACTCCGATGCTCGTGAGCCTGCCGGCTTCAAGTGAGAATTTCACCAAAGAAATTTACACTTTCAAGACAGTGGACGGCAAAAAGATGCGCTCAAGAACCCTGACCGCTACGATTTCTCCTATCTATTGGGGTAACTTCATAACCATCGTCGGTTTTGCGGTTGACGGCGTAACTGGCGCCATGTGGGCACTGCCAAAAGCAATTAACCTAGACAAGAATCAGAAAACCGACGCCCTGAGTCAAAACACAAACTTCTAAAGAAGTTCTTCAATGGGGGGCACCTGCCCTCCTTTTTATTTTCAACAATAATAATAAAAGGCGAAGGGGTTAGTCTTCGCCTGAATGTTTTAGATTTGTCTGATTATTCTAGTTCAGACTTATATAGTGCTTCTGGATTTCAGGGGCACGCTCGGCGATATTTGAAAGATGATCGCCTATTTTCTCTAGCTCTGCCAGCATCTCAATGAAGACTATCCCGGCAACTGCGTTGCACTTGCCTTGACGCAGACGGTTGATATGAGCTTCTTCGAAATCATCTACCAGACGGTTGATTTTCTTTTCATCCTTCAGGGCATGATCAACCTTTTTACTGTCAGTACCATCCAGAGCTTTGGCGACATTGCGTGCCTGATCAGCTAGGAGCTCCCAAAGCTGATTGACCTCCTGCCTGCCTTCATCAGTTAGCTTTTTCTCTTTTTCAGCCAGACGCTGAGTCAGAGAAATAATATTGGCCGTGTGATCCGCTATGCGTTCTGCGTCGTTTGTACAGTGCATCAAAAGCGGCACCAGCGCTGACTGCGGTTCAGTCAGTTCACGACGGGTTATCTGTACCAGATATTCGGTTATATCGTGCTGCAGTTCGTCTACCTTATTCTCACGATCAGTGTAATCCTCGATTTCTTCTTCTGTAATATTCAGTTTCAGGAAATTCTCCCCGATAACACCGTCAACCATGCTCCAAGCTTCTTTCACCATGTAGCGTATAGATTGAACAGCCTGCTCCAAAGCGATCGATGGAGTATCCAGCAAGTGCGGCTCCAGATGCTGAATTTTGACCTTGCTTTCGTCTTTGATCGGAATAAAGAACATACACATTCTAGCGATCAGCCCAACGCATGGAAGCAGCAGCAATACGTTAAAAACATTAAAGAATGTGTGCGCCATCGCGATATGCCTGACCAAATTCTGCGGTATTGCGGCAAAAACATCGCCTAAAGTAGTATAATTTACAAAATACAGGAATATTGGAATGCTATTTTCTCCCCACGGTACATAGAAGAGAATAATCATGGCAACAGCGCCGGAAATATTAAACAATGAATGGGCCAGCGCAGCTTGTTTAGCATGGCGGTTAGCGGCTGCAGATGCCAGAACCGCAGTGATTGTTGTACCTATATTTGTACCCAGAATAAGCGGTACTGCTGTATAAAAGTTGATCAGTCCACCGCCTGCCAGTGCCAGCACAATACCCATTGAAGCCGAGCTGCTCTGGATGACTACTGTCAGCAGGGCGCCTATACCGATAGCTCCTATAATTGGGCCTATAGGCATTGATCCGGCTACCGGGGTACAGTCGAAAGTCTGGAAAAACTTGATAAATGTCGGAAAAATACCAAGCAGCTTCAATTCATGACTCATAATAGACATGCCGAAGAACAGCAGACCGAAACCGAAAATCGTTTCACCCCACCCCTTAGCCAACGGCTTTTTGAGGAACATGACTATCAAACCAATCGTTATTGCCGGTAGAGCAAGTCCACTTAGTTTAAACGAAATAATCTGAGCTGTAACAGTAGTACCGATGTTGGCACCAAAAATAATTCCTATGGATTGAACTAAATTAAGCAGTCCGGCATTAACAAAGCCAATGACCATTACTGTAGTCGCACTTGAGGAGTTGAATAACCGCGGTAACCACAGTCCCTGCCAGAACAGCTATAAAGCGATTACTGGCGAAGAAATGCAGGATTTTTTTCATTTTGTCCCCGGCAACTTTCTGCAGACCGTCACTCATCAGCTTCATGCCGAAGATAAACAGTGCCAGACCACCAAGAACGCTGATTATTACAGACAGAAAATTCATTCCAAGCTGGCGCACGAAAATGCCACGCACGTGATAGTTGCTCTTAGGGTCTGAGATCTCAACGTCAATATTATATTCACCAGTCTTTTTGCCGAGCTTGAGGTTAGTTTCAGCTACCCCTTCATTATCGGTCATTACCAGAGATTTTTTGACTTTTGCTTTTGTTTTCTTGCCATTGGGGGCACTGACCAGTTTGAAGTAAACTGGAACTCCGGCGGCAGGTTTACCATTAGGACTTACTACTTTCACCTGCATCGGGTTGTGCAGCAATTCACCGCAACGCCCTTCCTGATTTGAGCCAACAATCTTAACCCCGGTGACATAGCGAATTATGATGCTTTTTTCCGGGTTACTTTTAGGAATAACTCTAAGGTATTGATCACCGACTTTTTTACCTGCTTTTATCTTTATGGAAACACTTCCGCCAGCATCAGAGAGAGCAGATGTTTTTGGTAGTTCAAGATCGGAGCCGTCAACGTTAACAAACAGAACTTTTGAGTTTGCGACCGGTGATCTGTTTCCTTTTCCACCAAGCAGACCTTTTTCCTGTTTCCCCAACAGTTCCAACCGCAGTTTCTTGCTGAAGTCTTCGCCGGGCAGAGCGCATTGCTCTTTGCCCTGCAGAATGCGGATTTTATCGACTTTAGTAGTTTTTCCGCTTTTGCCACAACCTGAAGTAAACAGCATTATTGCTAAAGCTGGCAAAAACAACAGCGTCAGTAATGATTTTTTCATTAAAAGAATGTTTCCTTAGTATCTTGAGAGTACCGAGTTCTTGACTCTTTGAGCTAATCCCTTTGCTAGGCTTTTTCCGCATTTGTTGCTTACCAAAATCCCGGCTGCATTCTTTAAAGGCTTAAGCCTCCCACGGGATTTGCTTTTTATTTAATATTTT
>JAAEMX010000168.1 GCA_024225035.1 Lentisphaerota bacterium | reverse complement strand
TTTTAGGGCGTTAACATTCCTCCTCCACCCCCTCCCACTTTTCATAGCATGTTAGCAATGCAGCCTGTAATACCCTTTTTGAAATGGCAGCATTACGTGTACAGGATAAGGTAGAAAAATATATTTTCCCCATATAAAGTGGTTTGAAAGGCTCAAAGCAAACAGGCTGGACTCATACCCTCAACCTACTCCACCCTAGTCGTCACACATTGTCGCCGTTTCTGTATTTTATAGTTGCTCTTTTTCTGCTTGCAAGGTATTCCACAAAGCCTTTTGGGAGATAACTTTTATTTAATGGCATTTTTATTCGAATAGAGTGTCAACTTTAAATATAGATTATTAAATCCTTCTGATGTATAATTGTATGTAAAGGAAAATTAATGAAAGCTTATTAGGAGAACACAAAAATGAATACAAAAAAAATTAGAAGAGGCTCACATAGAATAGTTAGCCTTAAGGAGAAGTTATTAAAAAAATACAGAAATTTAGCTGTGGACAAAACAATTTTGCCATTAACAGAACGCCTAGAAACCTTGGGACTGGTAATTAGAAAGTTACGTAAGTTATGGTGGATTCAACAGGCAAAGCTTCCTGTTGCAAGAGATGGTTTAGGCGTCACATATACAAATAAAAAAATATACGCTATAGGTGGGAGATCTGATTTTAATGAAGATTCATTAGTTCAATCAACAACTTCATTTGTCGATGAATATGATCCAGATAAAGACACTTGGATATCAAGAAAAAAAATGATCTATCCACATACTCATCAAGCGGTAGTCACGGAAAGCAACGGCAAAATATATTCACTAGGAGGATACATTAAATTCTCTATGGAAACTCAAAGTGACCCACAATATACAATCTTGGCTATCATGGGATCTATCAGCGATATGGTTCAGCAGTATGATCCTGTTAAAAATGAGTGGAAGTTAATGAATCGCATGCCATTGAATAGAGTTTTCCATCAAGCTGTTGCTACAAATAATGGATTTATATATGTTGTTGGCGGAGTCGGCTATAATTTTACTTGGCCAGATCCCAATCATCCGTCTAATCAAGAGCCTAAAATAAAGTATCTTGATGATGTCCAAAGGTACACCCCACAAACAGACATATGGGAAAGCATGGCACCAATGCCAACAGCAAGGTATGGTCTTGCTGTTGTTTTGGGTAAGGATGGTTTAATTTATGCCATTGGAGGGATTAATAGCCAGTGTAAAAGGATAGCAACCGTTGAAGTTTATAACCCTAGCTCCAACTCTTGGAACCAAGTAACAGATATGCCTACTCCACGTTCCGATTTGTCTGCCGTTGTTAGTAGTGATGGAAAAATCTATGCCATTGGAGGAGTTGCTGACTTTAGCACAATTAAAACTGTTGAAATTTATGATCCAAAATCTGATGAGTGGGCAATTGCAGAACCCATAACGATTGATAGATTGTGCTTTGGCGCAACAATAACTGAAAATGATTTGATATATGTTATTGGTGGTTCACAGCACAATAGTGATATAAATTATCATCATTTTATTTCATCTGTGGAAAAATGTGTTCTATAAGATTATATACTTCCCTTCCCATTTAAAATGTTTTAATTCAAAGCCGTTGAAAGCGCATTAAAAGATTTGATAGCTATTTAAAATATAAAAAGAGGAGTGTAGGTAACATGGAAAAAAAGAATTATAGAGATCAAGATTTAGTAGAATTTGAATATAGGTCTTATCTTAGGGAATGTGAATTTTTTAACCTTAAATTGAATTTGGAAGAAAAATCATATGGTTACCTTTTGTTAATGAACGGAGCTGCAGCACTAGCTATAGCCGCCTATTCTCATGCTAACGATACGTTAGAGAAGATAATCTTGATAATATCACTTGGTGCTTTCTTAATTGGAATAATTCTTGTATTATTAGGTATTGCTCGTTTGGAAGGTTTTATTGTGAAAAGTCAACTTGAAATTTGTGAATATAAGGAAAAATATGTAAAATATTATCTAGAAAAAACGGAAAATGAAAAGCCTGAATTTAACAAGGATGATAGTTATTTCACGATTACTAACTGGATCAGGAATATTTCTTCTTTAATGTTTATAACCGGTGTTGCTTGCTTTATTTTTATTCAAATCAGAAAGTTGGTTTGAAATTTGGAATTTTTTCGCCTTTTTTTAAACCCCGTTAACCTCTCTTTCACACTTAACCTTTTCTTCTTTAAAATCATAAAATATTTTTTCTTATAATTGAAAAGTACATTATTGAAGCTTATATTAATTACCCGTTTTAAGAGGAAAACATTTAGAATAAAAGGCTTATATGAGAGTTTTATTTTCTATCCTTTCTTTATTCATAGCTTTGAATCTTTTTGGCAAAGAAATCAATGTAACTTATCCCAGAGCTCCATTAAATCTACAATTGATAGTCATGAAACATAAGGGTTTGCTTCAAAAAGAGTTTGCGAAAGATGGAATAAAAATAAAATTTCATGATATTACCTCTGGTCTAAAACAAATCAGAGCCGTAGCAGCAGGTAAAATTGATATCTGTGGAAGTGTAAATACTACCAGCCTCATTATAGCAAAAGGTCAAAATATAAGGCTAAAAATAGTAAGAGCAGTTTGTAATTCCGATATAGCCTTGTCTTTGATGACTATTAACCCAAGTATTAAATCAATAAAAGATTTGAAAGGCAAAACTATTGCCTGTACTAAAGGAGGTACTTTGCACCAAATGTTACTCGAGGTACTGCAAAAAAATAATATGACAATAGAAGATATCAATTATATACCAATGTTAACAGAAGCATATAAGGCCATGTTTGCTGGCAAGGTCGATGCTGCGGTTTTAAATACGGCTGAAACAGTAAAAGCAAAAAAACGAGGTGCAAGAATCCTGACAACAGCCAGAGGGCTAATGCGAGAAAAGCTAGTTGTTGCGGTTAGTGAACCTTTTCTCAAAAACCATCTGGACTGGGTTAAAAGATATCTCAAAGTCCAGGATGAGGCGATAAAATTTATTAAGAACCATAAACGTGAAGCCTTAGAGTTAGCTGCTAAAGATCTTGACATTTCCTATCAAGATGTTGAATGGTTATATGAAAACACCAAATTAATAAAGACCTTAAGCCAAGATCTAAACAGTTTAAAAGATGATATTGCTTTTTTGTATCAACAAAAAATGATTCGTAAAAAACCTGTTATCCTTTCACCAGCTGCTTCAAAAAAAATATATTTAAAAAAATTAGTAAGAGAACAAATTAGTCGAAGTGCAGTTAGCTATAATTAGCTCATAGTAAAATTTAGAATTTTTTCGACTTTTTTTTAGGGCCGTTAACCTTCTTCCCGCGCTAAGTTGATTAATCTTAAACTGTAATGTTTTTGTTCCCTAAAAATCATAAAAAAATTATTTATCATAATTGTAAATTAATTATTGCAAGCTTATAATAATTAGTCGTTTTAAGAGGAAACGTATTAAGAATAAAAGGCTTATATGAGAGTTTTATTTTCTATCCTGTCTTTATTCGTAGCTTTTAACCTTTGTGGCAAAGAAATCAATGTAACTTACCCTAAAGATGCATTTCACCTGCAATTGATAGTCATGCGAAAGATGGGGTTGTTAGAAAAAGAGTTCGCAAAAGATGGGATAAAAATAAAATTTCATGATATCACCCATGGTCTTAAACAAGCCAAAGCCGCTGCTGCAGGCAAAATTGATATCTGTGGAAGTATAAATACTACCAGTATAATTACAGCGGCAGGCCAAAATATAAAACTAAATATAATAAGAGCAGTTTGCATGCCTACTGGTGCCTTGGCCTTGCTGACCACTAATCCAGATATTAAGTCAGTCAAAGACTTGAAAGGGAAAACTATTGCCTGTATTAAAGGGGGCACCTTTCAGCAACTGATGCTTGAAGCATTAGTAAAAAATAATATGACAATAAAAGATGTCAATTATATACCAATGTCATCA
>JAAEMX010000167.1 GCA_024225035.1 Lentisphaerota bacterium | reverse complement strand
TTGTGAACTCAAGCTCAATCGCTCTCGTTTCAACAGGCCCTTAATGTATTGACTTTAACCAAAGATGCAAATCATTTTGCAACCTTTTTATTCCTTTTTTTAACAACCATAAACCCAGATGGACATTGAACTAGACACAAGCCTTTATGTTACTTAGGATTACACTACTATAACCTCAATAATACCTTGACCTGTATTTTATCAATTTATTCTATCCTTCCCCCGGTTTTATTGGAATAATCATGTTAAAACGCTATCTTAGCTTGATGCATTATTACAACGAAGGAAACATAAATGACTACCTATATACATAAGGCAGCAGCCCAATATCCCCAAAAGGCTTGACCAATATCCCTGAATACTTCAACTACGCGCGCGATATTATAGATCAAAGAGTTGCTATTACACCAAATAAGCTTGCTATGCTATGGGTCAATGAAACTGGAACGGAAAAGAGATTGAGCTTCAAAGACCTCGCAGAGCTTTCTAATCAAGCAGCGAATCTGCTTATTAAATATGGTATTAAAAAGGGCGACCGTATTTTTCTAATGCTACCTCGTATCCCGGAGTGGTGGATTTTTTCTCTTGCAATGATAAAAGTTGGAGCCATACAATGCCCCTCCCCTACATTGCTTACAGCCGAGGATGTAAAACAGAGAATAAAAGCTGGAAACTTCAAAATGGCCATTACCGATCTTGAAAATTCTGAGAAGTTTAACGATATATCCAGCTCATGCCCCAATATGACTGACAAAGTTCTTGTTGACGCTGACCGCAGCGAATGGATTTCATATCTGAATGAGGTCAAAAGTGACGTAAAATTATCTAAAGGGCATATAAACCTGCCTCAGCCGATTAAAACCCTGTTTTCAGATCCTATGATGATTATGTTTACATCCGGAACCAGTAAACATCCTAAGATGGTTCTTCACAGTCACAGCTATCCGCTAGGACATCGTATAACCGCAGAGTTATGGCAACAATTAAAAGCAGATGATCTTCATTATACAATAGCTGACACCGGATGGGGCAAAAATGTATGGGGAAACTATTTCGGGCAGTGGATCGTTGGCTGCGCCGTTTTCATATATGATTTCAGAGGAAAGTTTCATGCTGAAGACTTACTGCCTTTATTCGGAAAATACGAAATAACGTCCTTTTGTGCCCCACCTACAGTATACAGAATGCTGGTTCTTAGCAATCTGGAATCGTTTGACTTTAAAAAACTACGTCATTGCTTTTCAGCCGGAGAACCATTGCACTCTGAAACTCAAATAGCATGGGAACAAAACACCGGCATCCCTATCCTGCAAGGATATGGTCAAACTGAAACGGTATGCATGATTGCAAACTTTAAAAATGTAACGCCGCGCTCAGGCTCCATGGGCAAGGCATCTCCCGACTGGAGTATCGAAATCCATAGTAATAGTGGAGACAAAGTTTCCCCCGGCACCAAAGGCAGGATTGCAGTAAACTTAAAAGAGCAAACTCCACCAGGATTATTTATTGAATACCTTAACAATAGTACAGCAAACAGAGAAGTGTTTAAAAATGGCTTTTATTACACTGGCGATAGAGCCAGTCAAGATATTGACGGTTATTTCTGGTTTGAAGGACGCAATGATGACATAATCAAAAGCTCAGGTTATCGAATTGGCCCATCAGAGGTTGAAGAAGTGATGATGCAGCATCCAGCAATTCAAGAAGTCGGAGTAGTTGGGGCTCCTGACAAAATAAGAGGTGCACGCGTAAAGGCATATGTGGTGCTGAACAATAATTATACACCGTGCCAGAGATTAACGAAGGAACTACAGGATCATTGTAAAAGATTAACGGCCCCATGTACCCCCGTGAAATAGAATTTCTCAAAAAGCTTCCCAAAACATACAGTGGAAAAATAAAGAGGGACTTACTCCGTAATCACGCAGCAACCGGCAAAGCAAACTGGGATTAATTCTTATAAATAAAAAACGCTTGGATTCTTCCGGCATTTTTTCAAGAAAAGCAGTAGTTTAATGAAGTCAACATTTAGAAGTCTTCTTCTTCAAAGTCATCATCTCCAAACTCCTCTTTGTAGTCGAATTCTTCATCATCAAATTCTTCATCATTGAAAAGTTTTTCTTCGATGTCTTCATCATCAAGAATTTCGTCTTCATCAATTTCATCGTAATCATCGCCTTCGTTATAGGCAACGGCATCTCCATCAGAGAAGATTGAAGATACACTAATAATTGCCCCGCACTCCGGGCAGCAACCATCTTCAGCTTCGATCATATTTTCACTGACTTCAATATTACAATATGGACAAATAGTGCTCATATAAGGCTCTCCTTTTCCTATCAATTCTGTCACAAAGCTGTATTATATTTTTGAAAATCAATTTGTCAAATCGGATATTTAATTTTACTGAATAAAATAACAAAATTTAACAAAATCAAGCAATAATACGGCTAAAAATCGATACCTTTCTGTGCAGAAATTCCAGCCTGAAAGGGATGTTTTATTTCTATAACTTCCGATACAAGATCAGCGAGACCACACAACTCCTCAGTAGCCCCCCGTCCTGTCAAGATCACCGTCATCCACTCCGGGCGCTCAGATAACAGTCTTTTCAGCCTAGAAAAATCAACAAAACCCTTGCTAAGCAAAACGTTTATTTCATCTAGTATCACAAGATTGCACTCTTTTGCAGAAATAGAGTTTTCGAGAAAATCAAGCCCCCGCGTTGCTTCAGCGCGATTTTCATCATCAGAACGATCTTCTATCCAAGTAGCGTCTTCTTCAAGGGTCACAAGACTAACCTCATCAAGAGAAGAGAGAACATCCTGTTCGCCAGATTTCCAACCACCTTTAGCAAACTGGATAATAAGGACCTTTTGTTTCCATCCGACTGCCCTTACAGCCATCCCCATTGCGGCGGTAGTCTTACCTTTCCCGTTTCCTGTGTAAACCATCACCAAGCCGTGATGTAATTTATCGTCATTCATAGTCATAATCCTCTGCATAGACGGTTTATTAAAACAACTAAGCAATTTGACTGTAAAATCGAAAATAGCACGAGTAATAATTAAAGCAATTATTAAAATCTAAAATTTAACAAGAAAAAAAATTCATGTGCATGAGGGTATATATTCAGCATGATTTGGCTTGGGAAGGAGAAAGAAATCTGTAGGTGGAAAATGGTCGGAGCGAGAGGATTCGAACCTCCGACTTCTGCGTCCCGAACGCAGCGCTCTAACCAGGCTGAGCCACGCTCCGACAATAAATAAGGTCTCACCATTTCTGACGAGACCTTATTGTAATCTATATTTGGAGTTTTTCAACTCGAAAAAACTATTTTTTCAAAGATATTACGACTTTTTTGAGAGAGCCTTCGCCCTCACTATGAGTCGCAAGTTCCCTATCATCTTTTAAGGTGATGTGAATTATTCTGCGGTCATGAGAATTCATCGGAGGTAAAATTACTTTTTCCCCCCAGCGTTTAACTTCTTTGGAGGCATCAACTGCCTGCTGAATAAGTTGTTCTTCATTCATACTGTTACGCTCATCACGCATGCCATGTGAAGAACGACGTCTGCCGCCGTTTCCGTTTCCGTTACTGGGACGACGAGTTCCGCCACGACGACTATAGCCGTCGATATCAAGCATAATACGAGGAAATTCTTTGTCCCCGTTGAACAGCATACGGTTTAAAAGAAGCTGAAGGTTTTCAAGGGTCTGCCCTTTACGTCCAATAATACGTCCAGCATCTTCAGATGCTATTCTAATAGCTATATTAGCGCCTTTCTGTTCTGCTTTAAGATCTGCATCGAGACCGAGGTAATCGAGCATGATGGCCAGCGTACGTGACGCTTTTTCCTGTTTTTCGATAGTTTTAGTGTTATCCATTTGCTACTCCTTAGATTTTTACAGACTAAGCTGTTTTCTTTATAATTTTGGTTTTCTCCCCAGTATTCATTTTTTGCTGAACAAGCAGCTGAACAATGCTAAGAATCTGGCTAACTGTCCAGTAAAGAGTCAATCCTGATGGCAAGCTGTACAAGAAGAACAGCATTACAAGCGGCATCAGCAACATCATTTTCTGCTGCATTGGATCCATAGCAGAAGGAGTTAAGCGCTGCTGAATTACCATCAGGCCAACCATAGCCAGAATAAGTGGATTGAGCGGCAGTCCGAAAAGAACCGCAACGGTATCAGGTTTTGCAAGGTCAGCGGCCCACCAGAAAGGAACTTGACGCAACTCTACTGCGCCGTCCAAAGTCTGATAAAGAGCGATAAATACGGGGATCTGCAGCAGGATGGGGAGACATCCGCCAAGTGGATTAACTTTTTCCTGGCGATAAAGCTCCATGACTTTTGAGTTCATGACTTGTGAGTCATTTTTATACTGTTCACGAATTGCTTTAATCTTAGGCTGCAGGGTCTGCATTTTCTTCATGGAGTTATTAGCCTTTTGGGTAATAGGCCAGAAAATGAGACGAACGATAATAGTAATGATAATAATGCTCCAACCATAGGAACCGCAAAGCGATTTTAGCCATACCAGGGCATTGAGCATAACTCTAGCGATCCAATCAAGTGGTCCCCATGCCAGATGCATGAGTTTAGATGCTGAAGAGTCAACTTTTTTGAGTTCAGCTATAATTTTAGGGCCACAGTAATACTTAGCGGAAAAAGAAACTTCTTTTCCAGACAAAACATTCACTTGGCTGTAAAGACCACCGGAGGCTCCAACAAAATAGTCTTTTTCGTCTTTCTTACCTTGACGCTCGATGCGCTTTTTAACAAGCTGGTCAAACGGTTTTGCAGGTAATAGCAGAGCGGTAAAGTACTTGTTGGTTACAGCTACCCACTTGATTTTATCTTTTGGGGTAAATTCAAACTTAGATTCTTTGCCACCAATATCAATATCACCGAAACTTCCTTCAGCTGTATAATAATCAACACTGTGAGTCTCACGGCGAATCAAGTCACCAGAAAGCTGGGCCATTGGCGGTATCGGATTACCAAGCATTGAAAAATCTTTAAGTTCAAGCTCTTTTCCGCTGATGTTTTTTACTGTTATTGTATAATCAGCAAGAAAATCATCAACGATTTTCCAATTCTGACTGAGCAGGAACTGCTGTCCGGAAGCAGTTTCCATTTTACGTACGAGCTTGTAACTATTGTCACCGGTTTTGCTGTTATCAACGATGCTGATAACTTTCCAAGGCTCTTTACCAAATATTTCAAGAGCTCCCGGTTTTATTCCATTTTTCAGGGATATTTCTGTTTTATAATCAGATTTAAAGTAGTGCTTAAAAACAACCTGTTTACAATCACCTTCAGCAGGACTAAAAGTCATCTGGATGTCTTTATTGCTGATTTTCTGGAGAGGTATATTCAGTAACTTAGAGTTACTTATTTTATTAGCGGCTTCAGAAACCTGTTTGGTTTCATTTACAGCTGCAGGCTTTATTTCTGACTTTTTGCCTCCGGCAACCACATCGTCCGGGCTTTTGACTGCTGCAGGCTGTTCACTGCTGACTGGTTTCTTTTCCTCAGGTATCCACCCCATCATACGGCAAAACGGGGTCCATAATAGAAGTACAGCAATGCATATTACAAAAGCTGCTATAGTCTGCTTATCAAATTTCACGGTAAAAACCTCAATTTTTGCGGGTACTCAACGCACGTGACCTGTCTTTTTTTGGCGGAACAGGATCGTTTCCTCCTCTACAGAATGGCTGGCAACGCATTAAACGCCAAACAGTCAAAGCCAGCCCCTTAAACAAACCATGTATCCTAAACGCTTGCAATGCATATTCAGAGCAGCTTGGCTCAAAACGACAGCATCGTGGGAACCACGGTGAAATTGCTTGTTGATAGGCCTTTATAACAAGGATAAAAATCCCGGAAGGCGTAAAATGCTTTAATGCTCCTCCAACAACCCGGCTTTTCGGATCAGATAATTCAGAGCCTTTTGAACCTCCTGCTGTTTTAGAGCAGCAATTCTCTGGCGCGGAATCATGATACAATGAGCTGGATTGATTTGATCTTTCAGCAGTCGCAGCGACTCCCAAAGTAGTCGCCTTGCCCGATTCCTCTTTACTGCTGAATTGCTGTACTTTTTTCCACATACAACACCGCAACGCAGTTTACCATCGGGCGAGGGAGCAACAACCAACAGCATGCAGTTTGCAACATACTTTTTCCCTTTAGCCCTGATGTAATCAAACTCTGATTTAAGCGCGATTTTATCAGCTGATGTTAAACTTTTCTTCAAGATAAAGCAAAACCAGAGTTAAAATTTTTAAACTTATAAGACCGGATCGCCTGCCCGAAGATCAACCATTTACCCGCTTATCAGGCTGAAAGACTTGAGCGGCCTTTCTGGCGACGACGTTTAATGCAGGCTCTTCCTGCTTTAGAAGCCATTCTGCTTCTGAATCCGAATTTACGTTTTCTTTTCACTACTGAAGGTTGAAAAGTTCTTTTCATTTTTATTAATCCTTTTTAATAATTCCACTTAAATTATAATTTAAAGCAGGCAACAGAAACGCGTTTCAATCCTGCGTAAACATCAAACTGTCCATAGATGGAGCTTGAAATTTACACTATATGCTAAAATATTCAAGGCAAAGCCGTAAAAAAAACTAAATCTTCTTATCTTTAATTAGAGCTCTACCTGTATGTTCATTCGAACTTGAAAGTCTTATAACATACAATATATTACAAAAAAATCAACCGACAAACGTTTTACGCCTGCTGCTTTGAATACTCTTATCGCATATATTATGTATGAGATTAGCAGTAGATAAAATATCGTTGCAAACTTGGAGTGAAGTATGGTTTTCGGCAATTCTGCAATTACAATTGATTCAATTAAATACGATATTAATTACGATCTTCAACGTGATATCGCGGTAATCACTCCTGTAGTATCAGCAGCATGCCGACTTGGGACTGTACTTATAGGATCTTTGGAACTGGATAATCATGAACTTCTGCCCAGCCTGAAAATGCTGTTTACCTCTGGAGATAATCAGTTAAGATTACGGCACTTCACTATAGTCAATCCATTACTTACTAAAGCAGATTCAGGCGATGACAGTAATTTATATAAAGTCACGTTCAAAATATACAGGGATGATGCTGAGCCGCATGAAGACATACAACAGTTAGCGATCATCCCTTAGATATCTCATCAAAAACTACTTAGCCGACGCCTCAACAGGTTTCATTACTTGAGGTTTGGTTGCTGCTTTCATTATTTGCGGGTTCTCCTTACCAGGAATAGTATCAGCCAAATCCTGGCTGCGATCCCTTGGAATCCGGTAGCGCTTCATGATTTCAGGGGTAGCCTTGCGCAACTTGTCAATATCCAGGACTACTTTCATCTTGTTGTGCATTTCCAGGATTACGTAACCTGTTTTCTGAGCTTGAATAATTGATATCAACTCTCGCAAATCTTTAATTTTCTTACCATCTACTTTAGTAACGGCAAGAGCTCCTATATCCTGATATCCAACGTTTACTTGATCAGCAAGAACCATTGAAAGAACTACTACCTGCTTTCTTACCTTAGAAATTTTGCCATGTATTGCCATATAAACAAGATCAAACGGTCCTTTGTACCACTTGCCGAACGCATCAAGATAATTGATAGTCAGGGGCACGAACAGCATTCCTCCAACAAAGTAGTATGTCGGCAGGCGGTCGAAAACTCGGTTGGGAACTAAGCGTTTAAATTTACAAAGCTTATAAACTACATCTATCTGTTTGCCATTGCGCAATATAGTAAAAGTGCACTTATCGCCAACAAATTTACGCCAGACAAGATGTCCAAAGAAAATGACTTCACCATTACGGAAATGGACTGTCGCATTATTATCAATCTTTACTCCATCAATAGCGAGTACAACATCATTTACTTTAAATTCACCGGTTTCTTTAACTTGCGGAGGAAGAGAACGAATAATAATACCAGTCTGTTCAGGCTTCATGCCAGCCCATTTTCTGATATCAGGATTCTCCATTTCAGAGTAATCAAACGGAACATCAGGAAAACCGTGGAAAGTACCATCTTTGACGTCATTCAGGAAATGCTTGATTACTGGTACTGGTATCATAAAACCAATACTTTGTGCCTGTGAAAGACCTTGAAAAGCAACTCCAACGACCTCGCCGTCATGAATTACCGGTCCACCGCTGTTACCGGGATTGATAGCTGCATCAATCTGAACTGCCAGCAACCGACGGCCACTATGTGAATAGACAATAGGTTCGATGCGGGAAATAACGCCTTCAGTAACGGATATATTATCACCGCCAATAGGGAACCCGAGAACAATAACTGAACTCTGTAAATCCGGCAAATCGCCAAGTTTCAGAGGCTTAATGCCTTTAAAAAATTCAGGGTCTTTAACTGTCAGGATCGCTAAATCACATTCATGACCAACTACTTCAAGCTGAGCGATATACTTTTTCTGAGTGCCTGGTTTGCGAACTAGCATAAAGGTTTGGTTCGCGACAATATGAGCATTTGTTAAAATACGGTTTCCCTCGATAACAAACCCTGAACCAACAGCGGAACTCTGCCCGTAATTCTGCCATGGCTGGTAATAATTGGGATTGCTGCACATTGCAAATATTTTTACAATTGAATTTTTCAGGCCGTTAATGCTATGTTTTTTAGCAATATTAGTAACCGGCTTTGCCGGTAACACTGCGGTTGCAGAAGGAGAAGTTTGCTCTTTTCCCGGAGTTGTTTTGCCTGGTTCCGGAATCGTTCTAGCCCAAGCGCTACTTACGACTAGAACAGCGGCGGCAGTTAACAAAACATTTTGCCATTTTATTCTCATAATACACCTCATTATAATGATGTTAGGCTTTTGAATTATATTTTAATACGGATAAGAAGGTCAGCAACGCTATTGGCAATTTGCGTCAAAAAACCATTCTAAGTTATTTTTTAGCAACTGGTTCCTTGTCAATCATAACACCTTCAACTTCAACAACTGGAGTTTTCCAACCGCGAACGAAGTGCTGAACTCCAGAAATAACTACTTTACGATCTTTCCAAATATCAAGATTATTTTCATTACTGTGCAGATAGCAAAGAGTCTTGTATTTGCCGTTTTCCTGAATAACAAGCGCGTGAGTCACGTGCACAGCTCCAGCTTTCAATGCCAGAATTACTCCACGCATATGAACTTTCTTCTCAGAATCTTTAACAAACGGCAGTTTGTATTCAGGCTTGCTTTCTTCAGGATCGGGAGAAACAAAGGGCTTCACCTCGTCGTTTGTCAAATCAATAGGCACAGTTTCCTGCTTAGGAGTTATTGCTTTGATTCCTTCATCGTCAAGTTTTATGTAGTCTTTGTGCACCCAGGCAGTGAGACCAGCGGGCGGAGAGACCTTGAACCATCCTTCATGCTGACCGATGATTTTAAACTCAGTCCCTGCTGGAAAATGTTTGTATACCTGATATTCGACTCCCGGTCCCGACCGAAGGTTAATATCACGACGCGCTTTATTGCCTTTAAGCAGATAACCCGCTAAGTAGCAAGATGAATTTTCAGGAGCTTCTATTCGCAGCCAATTGCCTTCCTGCATCAGTACTTTTACCCGAGTTCCTTTAGGCAGGCGAGTTACAATTGAATACTTCGAACCAGGCTTTACTCTAACATTCAGTTTGGCGGCATTTACAACAGTTCCATCAACTGGCTGACTTGTTACTTCAGCAGCAAAAGCTGTTCCTGCTATAAGAGTTAACAGCATTAAGTATTTGAGCATGATTCTCTTCCTGTTCAATATTTCTAAATTATCGTATTAATAATGTTGTTTTATTTAATATTAAATGAATTTGCGACTTTTCAAAGTATAATTCAATGATTTATTGCATGCAATTGCAAATTCAACAATAAGAGTATATTTTTCAATGAATTTCTAATCACTGTTTTACCGCGAAGGAACCCAGCAATGAATGGACTTGAATCTTTTATACAATATTTGACCGAAGAACGTCAGGCCAGTGACCATACTGTAGACAATTATGTCAGGGATATCCGGCAGTTTGCCACTCTCATGCTGGATGGCGCGGAAGATTCATGGGACAAAGTTGGCCATATAAACGCGCGGGAATTTGTAGTGCGCCTGCAGCAGGATGAACTTGCCCGCAACTCGATTCTCAGAAAAATATCTTCGCTGCGCTCTTTTTTCCGACATCTGCAACGTGAAGACATGACCAACAGCAATCCTTTTATCGGTCTGGCTCCTCTCAAAAAGGAACATAGTTTGCCTAAATTCATGTCTGTCAATGAAGTTGACAGACTGCTGACCAGTCCGGAAAAATACTGGGAGAACGCATTGCAGAAAGGCATCGCCAAAAACGCTGACTCTGCACATTTTGCCTCAGCCAGAGACGCAGCCCTGCTGGAAGTCATTTATAGCGGAGGGCTCCGTATAAGTGAAGCTATTGGATTGAATATGGGGGATGTTGATTTGATCGGTGGTGTAATGAAAGTAAAAGGAAAAGGAAAAAAAGAAAGGCTTTGCGCCCTCGGCAAACCTGCGGAAAAATCATTACGTAAATATATAAAAACAAGATGGATGCGCACTGAAAACGACCGCCGTATTGCACCGCTTTTTGTAAACAAGCACGGCACAAGGCTGACTCCCCGTTCATTTCAGCGAAACTTAAAGAATTACCTGCTGACCGCAGAGCTTCCACCTGATATGACTCCACATAAGCTTCGTCACTCTTTCGCAACCCACCTGCTTGATGCCGGCGCAGACTTGCGCAGTGTTCAGGAAATGCTGGGGCACGAAAGCCTCAGTACGACTCAAATATACACACACGTCACCACTGAAAAAATGAAGAATATCTACAAAAAAGCTCATCCCAGAGCCAAATAATACAAACTTTTTTCATTGAGCGTCACCAATTTTTGGCTGTTGCAAAAAGATCTGGTTCTCAGTATAGTTATATTAGAGAGAATTGGAGGAGTTTATAATGCCGACATGGAAACCTGGCAGCGACTCGAATACCTGTGCTGTTTGCACAAAAATAATAAGACATAGAAAGCACCACTGCAGAGTTTGTGGAGAGATAGTCTGCGCTGACTGTTCAAAAAGTCCACGAGCATTCTATATAGAAGATGATTTTGCTGATGACCGCCCCGAAGTGACAGAATTATTTGAATTTGGTCGTGAAGCAGTCATTGACATTAACGTTACATTTCCAGTTTCAAGCTCAAGACAACATTACGAAAAACAATATGATGTAAATCTGCGCCGAGACCAGGCATACTATCATAATATGAAAGAAGTCGTTCCGACGAGATACGAACATCCGAATATTCCAGGATTAACATAATTTTTATAGTTTTATTGAATTAATTGTGAAACATTTCTGCAGGATTTTGTCAAAATAGATATCTTGCAACGTTTTTATTTTAGAAGGGTAAAAGAATGAAGATGGACGAGATCACTAAGCTCGTTGATAAAAAAGCAATTAAGCTCATCAGGTTCCTCTACTGTGACAACGGCAGTATTATTAGAGGGAAAGCAGCAACTAATAATACTTTTCTCAGGGCCAGCAAAACAGGGATTGGGCTGACTTGTGCCCAGCAAGCATTCAATTTATTTGATCAATTACAGCCAGTAAAAGGATTTGAGCCAGTAGGCGAAGTAAGGATGATTCCCGATATAGATTCTCTCAAAATACTCCCCTATGCTGATTCCACAGCCGCAGCTATCTGCGATCAAGTAACAAGAGACGGCAAACCATCTCCTGCATGTCAGCGTTCTTTTTTGAAAAAAATGATAGCTGTTCTGGAAAGCTACAATATTAAGCTGCAAGTAGCGTTCGAAAATGAATTCAGCCTCTACAGGCAAAGTCCGGAAGGGGCAGATGTCCCTCTTGACCATTCTCAATGCTTCAGCTCGATAGCCATGGATAGGGCTTCATCAATACGAAATTATTGATGCTCTTGAAAGTCAGGGAATGGAGGTTCAATTCTATTATCCTGAGTCAGGACCGGGACAACATGAAATATCCATCAAAAATACTGATCCGTTAACTGCGGCTGACAACCAGATATTATATAGAGAAACTGTCAGAAATATTGCTGAACGCCACTGGCTTAAAGCCTCTTTCGCCCCGAAGCCAATAAAGGATGCGCCAGGCAACGGCTGCCATATCCACCTGAGCCTATGGGATGAAAAGAATAAAACTAACCTTTTTTATAATGCTGAAGATAAACACCTTTTAAGCTCGCTAGGCTACAATTTCACAGGAGGAATCTTAAAACACACCCCTGCTCTACTGGCAGTTACCGCCCCGAGTGTTAATTCTTACAGGCGCCTCAAACCATTTTGCTGGAGCAGCGCATTCACTTGCTGGGGGCCTGAGAATCGTGAGGCGACAGTCAGGCTTATCCAGCCTGTTGACGAGAGTGAGAAGTCAGGTATAAATCTGGAATACAAACCAGCTGATCCAAGTATGAACCCGTATCTTGCTTTAGGCTCACTTATTGCGGCCGGGCTGGACGGTATTAAAAACCAGATTCTTCCCGGCAAACCTGTATTGTGTGATCCCGCAACTTTAAGTGATGAGCAAAGGCGTAATTTAAACATCAAACGTTACCCTGAAACTTTATCGGAATCACTGGATGAATTTGAAAAAGATGAGCTTTTTAAGACAGCCTTCGGTGATGATTTATTCAAAGTGTTTACCGCTGGTAGAAGATCAGAAGCCGAACTTTTTTCTCAAAAAGATGATGATTTTGAGATAGCAAACCATAAGTTTATATACTGATAAAGATTAATATTCGGAGCTGAGTTTATCTTTAGGACTGATTTTAGTCCAGAACGAATCAAATTTTCGTTTTATTCCCAGCTCCGGAACCGCAATACCTCCCTTCATATCCTGCACGGATTCGAAGTGGCATTCAGGGGTCAGTACAAACTGTCTCTCATCAGAATCTGGAGATATCAGGTACATGTAGCCAAGATCCACCAAAGCCTGACCAATCGGATATATCATAGTCAGATCACTTGGGCTAGCCATGCGCAGGAACATGTTTGGCACTTTTTTAAATTCTTCTGATGACTCACCGTTTCTTAAAAACATTTCAGGCAGTTTCTTATACTTAGTCCTTCTATACTTGTTGATTGGACTATCCGGCTGAGCTGACATATTGTCTATTAAGTCCTGCTGAATCATCAGCGCTCTCCTGGTCACCAGGGGACCAGCTACGCCTGCATATAGCGTATTGGTATCAATATTGCCTAACATGACGTCTGAATCATTTCTTGGAAAAGACTGAAGAGTTTTGAGATATTTTTTTGCAAAATCACCACTTCTTTCTACTTCAGGCTTCCCCAGAGAAAGCTGGGCCGGCTGATCAGAAAAAAGTAACTTAAAAGCTTTCATCATTAGATTTGAAATTGGCAGAGGGAGAACTATGATCATTAAGCCATGTCACATCTAAATATAGCCCTCCTTCTCTTTCAAGAATCAGCATCCGAATAATGTCGCTGGCAAAAGCAAGTTCCTTATGATGAATAAAACTTCTAACTACTCCTTGCTAATCTGCCCTCAGTTTAGAGCCGGTAAATAATTCCTCAATATCACGTACCACCAGCTCTCCCATTATACTTTCGCTGGAATAAACAGACTTCAGTGCTTTAATGTCAGTCCACAAGTATTGCTCAGGAGTCACTGATTTATCACCTTGAGGAGTAACTCACCTTGAGGAGTAACTCACCTTGCGGCAATGGCACGATTTGAGGATATAATCTGGGTAAATTTTTCACGCGGCGGCTCTTTGCCTATCCAGATACCGTGAATCTTGGCAACTCCGGGAGTCTTATTTCTACCTGCAACCGGACGGGGGACCTGAAATTATCAGGCGGTCATATGTGCTTTTTATTATCAGGAAGAAATCATCTTTGTGACCTTCAGTCCATTCGCGCATGAGTTTCATTTGATCCATAATAGTGCGTGAAGTGGTCAAGGTCATTTTCGGAAAGCGCGTCCTGCAGGTCATCAGCTATGTTCAAAGCTCGGTTACGGCATGAGGGAGCGACGGAAAACTCCGCTTCCTGCATATTTTTGAAGACGCTCAATACACTGCTTGATAAGTTCCCGCATAAGACTCTCCTGCTCATAATGATTTCCTCATTATTAATATAATTGGAGGCCTGAACTTAATCAAATATTAATTAGGCAGTGTTCTTTTTCCTGACTATCTTGTACCTAAGCAGAGCACTGCTGACAATATATGAATATAGTGCTGGGATCACTAAGGCTGATAAAATCAAAACAGGAGTAACACCCCAAGCAATATTTATCATGACATTAGCAATAAAAACTAGCGGTAAATAAAACCAGTGCATTAGAAAGTAACCAAAATTTGGTGAGTAAGTAACGCCAACACACAACATCCACCCTGCAAATAGTATTATTGGAATCACAATGCGTTTTACAATTCCGACTTTTTCAACTTTCTGCAGTCTGAATTTTAATAAAAAAAGAATTAAAGGCACTGCAAAAATAAAAATGGTTATAAGCCAGGCCCATTTTACGTCCGTTGAATTTCTTAAACCAAAGCTGAAGACATTTTTCATCGAGCACCCCGGACAGGCAGATCCGGTAAGTGGAAGTGAAAAAATAATAACAGCTGTGAAGAGTTTCCCGACTTGTAAGTTTGACTTTTTCAGATGCAAAATAATTTCCAATATGTTGTTTTCTTCTCAATCCTTACTTACATATAGTTTGTTATAAATTAAGATGCAAATTAAATTGCTTTTTTATAAAATTCGAAGATGAACAAATCGCAGCCGCTATTGTCATACATTATAACTGTTTACAAAAATATAATTTTTAATAAGGAATATTTAAATGCCATATCCAGCAAATTTTTCACACATTGGGCTTTCTGTTACCGATCTTGATAAAGCAGTGGATTTTTACACCAAAGTTTTCGGCTGGTATGTTATAATGCCACCTACCGAAATCAAATCCGATGACAGCGCGATCGGCACTATGTGCGACGATGTTTTTGGCAAAGGCTGGGAATTATTTCGAATCGCTCACTTGTCAACAGGTGATAGCATCGGTATCGAAATTTTTGAATTTAAAAATGCCGAAAGGCCTGAAGACAATTTTGAATACTGGAAGAGCGGAGTATTCCACTTCTGTGTGAAAGATCCTGATATTGAAGGAGCTCTGGAAAGAATTCTTGCCAACGGCGGAAAACAGCGTATGCCGATTCGTGAATACTATCCCGGTGAAAAACCATACCGCATGGTGTATTGCGAAGACCCGTTCGGCAATGTTTTTGAGCTTTATACTCACAGCTATGAACTTACTTATTCTCAAGGCGCTTACAACTAAAATCAATATGCGCTCAGGCACAAAAAAAGACCGTCCTCAAAATAATGAGGACGGTCTTTTATAATATATCTGTCTAAAAGACAGTATCAGTCTTACATAGCCTGACAAACAGTAATTGCTGCAACACCTACAATGTCTTCAGCAGAGCAACCACGTGACAAGTCATTAATCGGGCGCGCAAGTCCCTGCAGGATCGGACCATAAGCTCCAGCTCCAGCAAGACGCTGAGTAAGCTTGTAAGCAATATTTCCAGCATTCAAGTCAGGGAAAATAAGCACATTAGCATCACCCTGAATAGCACTGTTCGGCGCTTTGGATTTGGCAACTGACGGAACCAGCGCAGCATCAGACTGCAACTCACCATCAGCAATAACATCAAGGCCTTCAGCCTCAATTCTGGCTTTAAATTTAGCCGTAGCTTCAACAACTTTGTCCAAAAGCTCATGCTTGGCACTGCCAAAAGTTGAAAATGACAGCAATGCCACTTTCGGAGTTTTTCCAAGCAATGAACGATATGTATCACTTGTAGCAAGCGCAATATCAACCAGTTGATCTGCATCCGGATTTGGATTAACTCCGCAGTCAGCATACAACAGAACTTCATCACCGGCTTCAGTCGGTTTAGCCATATCCATAACAAAGCAACTGCTGCCAATCTTGATTCCCGGGGCAGTGCCGATACAGTTGAAAGAAGCGCGCAGCATATCCGGAGTAGAAGCAATACTTCCTGCAACTAGGCCGTCAACCATAGAGTTGCGAGTCATCAATGCGCCAAAGAAAATACGGTCACTGACAGCTTTGCGGGCGGTTTCGATATCAATCCCTTTTTTCGCACGGATTTCTTTGAATTGCTCAGCATATTCTTCAAAGAAGCTGCAAGTCAGATGGTCAAGAGCTTGAAACTTAACTTCCGCCACGCCTGCTTCCTGACAGGACTTAGCGATTTCTTCTTCTGTACCTAATACAATAACTTCTGTAGCAATACCTTGCTCCAGAATCATATTTGCGGCTTTTACAACACGGGCATCATGGCCCTCCGGCAGAACTAATTTCTTACCGGCAGTTTGAGCCTTTTGAATAAATTTATCAATAGCAGACATTACATTCCCTTTTAATTTTCGCGTTAGCCTTCCCTTTTAATTTTCGCGTTAGCCTTCATCCACAGGTAAAGATGTGTGTGTCAAAGAAGTGACTACACTACGTGCGATCATAAGTTCTTCATCAGTTGGCATAACAATAAGTTTTGTCTTGCTGTCAGTCGTAGAAATTTCTCCACATTTGCCCAGAAACTTGTCGTTTTTCTTAGCATCGATTTTGATACCGAAACATCCAAGGCGTTTACCAATCTTATGACGGACATAACCGCTCCACTCACCAACACCACCGGTAAATACAATCGCATCAGCACCGCCGAGCAACGCATAATACGCACCAATATATTTAACCACACGGCGAGTAAACATACGACGGGCTCTAAGTGCCTGCTGATCACCTTTCTTTTCAGCGTCAATAATATCACGCATATCTGAGCTGCCAATACCACCAACACCAAGCAGACCTGATTCTTTATTCAGGATCTGATCAATCTGATTGCGTCCCATACCAATTTCAACCATACGCAGGACAACAGCTGGATCAATATCTCCACAGCGAGTTCCCATTACCAAACCCTCAAGCGGGGTCATTCCCATAGTGGTATCAAGAACTGTACCGCCGCTGATGGCAGCCATACTGCAGCCATTACCAAGATGACAGGTAATCAATTTAAGCTGCTCAAAAGGTTTACCAAGGAATTTACCAGTGGCAATAGCAACAAAATTATGAGAAGTACCATGAAAACCGTAACGACGGATGCCGTATTTGGTGTAAAGGTTGTATGGAACTGCATAGAGGTAGGCCTCAGGCGGCATGGTCTGATGGAAAGCAGTATCGAAAACAGCAACGTTAGGAATGCCGTCAAAAGTCTTTTCACAAGCTTCAATACCATCAAGGTTTGCAGGGTTATGCAGAGGTGCCAGCGCAAAGCAGTCGCGAATTGCTTCTTTTACATTACTGGTTACAAGTGCGGGGCGTGTAAAACGTTCTCCCCCGTGAACAACACGGTGACCAATGGCCTGTACTTCTGAAAGATCATTGATTACACCGTCTTTCTTATCGGTCATAATCTTGCAAATGCTCTTTAGAGCTCCAACGTGATTCTTGCCGGTAGGTGTCAACTCTTTTTCAAGACCATCGTGGCGCTTGTAAATCAGATTGGGACGATCAGTACCAACACGTTCCACCAGTCCTTTAGCCAGCACTTGCTCTTTGCCCATCGCAAAAATCGTAAACTTCATGGACGAGCTGCCGGCATTCAATACCAGAACTTTCATTTTCTAAATCCTTAGTTTGACTGTTGTCTAAATTCTAGATTTGTCATAACCGGATCGCAGCCCGGCTGACACAAAACACCCCTTCGAACCTAAAATTAATAAAAAAATATTACAACAACTAATTTAGTCAAAGTTCTTCTATTTAAAAGCGGAATACGTAACTTTTTTGGTTAAAATTTCATTAAACGTAAATATAGTCTTATATACTACCAGTAAAGCACAAAAACAACTATTATATATTGCATAAAAAATGGGATAACTTTCACAAATGAAAATTATCCCATTCAGATAAAACAACGCATCAAAATGATGCATCAGAGGTCTTAAAACCTTCCGCGTCCATATTCAGCAGCAAATTGTGCGCCATCATATCCTTCAAAGTCATGAGGCAAGTCAGACAGGAAAACTTTCTGTCCACCGTTGCTCCATGAAATCTTGGCAGCAAGTGCAGCAAGCTCCGGTTCCAATAGATATTCGGCCGGTACTGGAGGCTCATCAGTCATACCTGTAAAGTAAGGCAACTGTGTTTCAAGCATAGCCCGATAGAAAGTAGATGTGTCAGGCTCAATAAAGTAAACATTCTTATCAGTAACAACTGTCACACTGGTAGTCAGCCAGTTCTGAGGCCCCACAGTTAAAATGCCGGTACGTCCGTCTTTCCAGCGCAGCAATAGATTCTTTTGTTTGTGCTCACACATGAATTGAACAGAATCAAGGCCATATCCCATTACACTGCACAACAGAGAATAGGCGTGTATACCATAATTATAATCATCTGTTCCAGCAGAAGCGTATGCAGTTGTGATTTCGCCGCGCTCTTCTGCCGGGATTTTCATGTAATCTTTTGCTTCATGAGTAAAACGGAGGCTCGATCCGCCGCAAATGCGTTTGCCTTGAGCGATGAGCCCCAGCAACTTGTTAACATCCGGCATGCTGCCAACCAGCGGCTTGTCCAGCAGAACTGGAATATCAGCCTCAATAAACGGGGCAGCCTGCTCAAAATGGCGATCCCAGTTTGTAGTGTGGACAATTACACCGTCAACTTTGCCGATCATTTCTTCAAGGCTGTCAACGGCAAGCGGAATGTCAAATTTCTTACAAAACTCCGCGGCAAACCCGGCAGGTCTGGTTTCTCCAGAATCCCAGGCGCAAACTACTTCTACATCAACAACGCCTTCTTCAGTCATCTTTCGCAAAATCGGCACCCAGGCATATGGATGAGATGTGCAAAGACCAACTAAACCTATTTTAAAAGACATGATATTTCCTCGTAAATATGAAATTAGTGGCTCATTTCCAATACAATACCCATGGCCTTATCCGGTGAGTTCACCAGAAGATCGGCAGCCTTACCAACGTCCTCAAGCTGCATTTTGTGAGTAGTCATCGGGTCTACAATCAAGCGTTTTTCAGCAATCAATTTTATGATTTCACGCAAGTTACGCTGTGTAGTGAACTGAACAAATACCTCTGGGTAGTCTTTGCCATACTCGTACGCAGGATCGTGATAACCCGGGCCGGTACGTGCCGCTGATTTAATGTCCAGGTTTCCAAAAGCCGCTCCGCCATTGACGACAACTTTGCAGCCGCCAACCAAAATAACTCTTCCCATGAAATGTCCGTCGGCTGAAACTTTCATACAGCTTTTTACTGACTTCAGCGCTTCGGTTGCTTCGCCGCCAAATGCCATAATTGCAAAATCATTACCATACGGTGTCGCAAAGTCTTTAGATTCATCCACCGGATTCTGACTGCGGAAATTAACAGTAATATTAATACCGCAACTTTTAGCGATCATAATTCTGGACTCATACCCTTCCCAGCCAATAACTCTTCCGCCACTAATCTGGCACAGCTGTGAAGCAAGGTTTCCGACGATACCAAGTCCCAGAACCATTCCGTATTCGCCAAGTTGTGGAACAGTACGGCGTACCGCCTGCAGTGAAGTAGCGCCGAGACAGGCATAGACTGCCTGATCATATTTTACAGAATCAGGGATAGGCACAACCATGTTTACCGGTACATTTGCGTAATTAGCATGATGAGCACCACCTGCTCCCATAGCGGCAACACGCATTCCTACCTTGAGGTCTTTGGCTTCGCCTTTTATCTCAATAATTTCTCCGGCATTTGCGTAACCGAAAACCTGATCTTCCGCGTCTTTATCTGGTTTTTCGCGTTTGGCTTTAACACCGCTCATTTCAGTTCCGGGACTGATTAATGATGCAAAAACTTTTATGCGAACTTCATTATCTTTCAGAGGAGCTAGTTCCTGCTCAACCGCTTTGACTTCACCAGAACCAGTGATTACAGCTGCGACTCTTTTCATTAGATGTTTCCTTAAATTTTATTGTCATAAATAATCAGACAAAATGAATAAAACTTTTTGTCATTGACATAAATCTGCATTTCTTTGTCATTTATCACCTGACAGTAGTACTTTCAATAAAAATAACATATTTAGCATTAATACTGTTGCCAAGTCTCATCCCTGTATTATAATAGTTTTACACATCATCAAGTAAAAGGAAACAGAGAGATGGATCGTATCAAAAACCTTATGGCTGAAGACAGACCTCTTAAATGGTTATTTTACGGCGACAGCATAACTCATGGGGCTGACCACTGCTATGGTCAGAAAAGTTACAGTGAACATTTTGCCGAACGTATAAGATATGAAATGAGAAGGTTCAACGACATTATTATCAACTCGGCGATCTCAGGTGACACCACAGTTCAACTTCTTGAATGATTTGACTGGAGAGTAGCTCAGTTCAAACCTGACGTCGCTTTTCTCATGATCGGCATGAATGACTGTACCAACATTTCTATTGAAGAATTCAAAACAAACCTCAATGCCTTAGCTGATAAATTTGCCGAGCTTGGCACACTGCTCATAGTGCAGACAACTTGTCCAATCATAAAAAATACAGCTCCGGATCGTGAACCGCACTTTCCAAAATTCATGGACGCACTCCGAGAATTTGCTGCAGAAAAGAACCTTCCTCTAATTGATCATGAAGCTATTTGGAGAGATAAACCAGGATTAGTTCTTAATTGGATGTCTAACGCTTTCCATCCAAATGGCTACGGACACCTTGCCTTTGCGCATAAGATTTTTAAAGATATGGATATCTGGGATGACAAAGCGTCCACCTGCAGAATGTTTACTCCTTAAATCCAGTTAAATCTTCACTTTAAGTTGACAGGCAGCGGGTTAACGCGATATATTAGCGTTGGAGACCGCTGTTTTTTTTATAATTTTAACCTGAGGAGATTATCATGATTCAAATTATCAAAGATCTGCCGGAAAATATTCTCGGATTTACTGCGATTGGTGACGTAACCGCGGAGGATTATGAAAAATTCCTGATTCCTCTGGTTGAAGAAAAACTCAAAAAATTTGACAAGCTTAACCTGCTTTATCACATTGGAGATAAATTTGACAGCTTCAGTGCACATGCAATGTGGGATGATGCCAAAGTCGGGCTGCAGCACCTTGCCTCGTGGAACAAAATAGCTGTAGTTTCGGATGTCTCCTGGATTAGAGGATCAGCAAAAATATTTGGATTTATGATGCCTTGTCACGTTAAAGTATTTCATAATGATGATATAAAAGAAGCAAAAAAATGGCTGAAAAAGAAATAAAGTCTTTATAAAAAAATAAAACCTCTCGATTGGGGAATCGAGAGGTTCCAGCAAAAGGAGGAGAGAGAGGAAACATTCTGATACCATAGACTAACACTTTCTCTTATTTGTTCGATTGTATTGCAAATATTTTTGAAATTTCAATAAATTTTTATCAGTATGTTTGGAGTGCGACCTCATTTTCATTTCAAAAAAAATGAATTTTTTCAGATTTAACCGAATCAGAGTTTTTCAACAACAATGACTTAACAATCAGTATGTATTATTGTCCATATCGAAACCCTTAAAATAAATAAAGGTCGATTAGACAATGAGAAAAAATTTCTCCGGTACCGAAACGTACCACAACATCATGCTCAAGATTAACCGCAAAGATCTTGGCAAAGACAAAAAACGTAAACTGAAAGAACCCCTTGGTGAGTATTCGGAAAACAATAATGAAATGATTGAGAACATGACTTTATTATCAGGCATGGCACTGGTAAGCTTCACCTTTCAAAACGATTTTTGATCTTAAATTTTAGACTGTATCTTTTGTGGCATCCTAAAATGGGTGCCATTTTTATTTCATGCGAATATTGCTCTTGGGGCTCCGGAACCACTGCTTAATTCAGTAAGAGCCCAGACCAAAGCATCCATCCTGTCAGGACTTTCAAGCACTGTCGCAGGATTAAAAGAGCATATTTGATCTTCAAGCTCCGGGAATATACCAACATGATGCACTTTACCTTGTTCGTACAATGCCGCTATCGGTTCCGCCCTGACAATCTTCCCCCGGGCTGCGCGAACGTTTTTAACTGGTAATTCCGGGGCAACTCGCTGCAGGTTGGCGGCAATCAGTTCACCGCCGTTGTTGACTTCCGCAACCACTCGATCTGCGCTATGGCATTCGAATTCAGCAGCAACAGCCTTCGCCCATTCAAGCGGTGTTCCCTGCAAGGAAGCATCTGACAAGACATAATATTCTCCGTCAATACCTTTTCCGGCAACAACTATACCAGTTTCATCAGCTGTATTCCCGGAGGTTACTGCAGGGTCGACACCAACAACGATGCGCTGCAGCTCCGGATGATTTACAACTCTTGTATTATCTATCTGTCGGCATTTCCATAAAGCTCCGTCCATATCATCCAACCAGCGCCCCTCTAGAAAACGTTGTCTCTGACGTTCAGTTAACCCTGAAAGAGTTTCTTCAATGTATCCCTTAGGTAAGTTTGCGGCATTCCCTGTCGGATTCATCAACATTGAAATGTAATTATCAGGAAACTTTACCACAGATCGTGACTCCGGATCAATTTTCTTAACAAACAGCTTATAACTCCAATGGGATTTCCCGGAAGGATTACAATCAAAGTACGCTTTGTTAGATAAGGCTGTATTCTGAGCAAGGCGCGTTAAAGCTGTGGCCACTGCCGAATATGATATCTCCGAGCACTCATTAAAATATATAGTAGCGAATTCACGTCCTAAAATCTTATCAACTCGCTCCGCACTATCGAGTCCTCCAAACCAGATTTCTGAATTATTAGGCAGTATGGCCAGCCCGTCAGTGCGGTTTTCTTCCCACCGCACTCCCGGAAAGTATAATCGCATTACTTTTGGAAAAGTATCCTGCCATATTGACTGTCTGACAGCGTTTGCACGAAAACGCAATACGGCATGACGGCTGCCTTTAACTTTCAAAGCTCGTACAATGACAGCATAAACTAAGATAAAAGTTTTACCGGAACGCGATCCTCCAAATAGTAAGACATATTTTGATTGACCTCCGAGCAAATCTAAGGCCTTTATTTGATCAGCAGTTTTATTAAAATGTATTTTCTTATTTTCTGTCAAAGTCTCTGCTCCTGCCGTCCGAGCTCAATCTCCACCGGTTCATGTAATTCATCCTGTTTATCGCTCCAACGCTCAGAGCACCGATTTTTCAACCAGAACAACAAAGCTCTTACGTCAGGAGCTACTTCTTTTGATACAGTGCGTTTTTTTACAGTCTCAAGAACTTCTCCTGTCTTACGGTCAACCATATCCTCTGCATAGGTTTCCTCCTGAACAAAACCCAGCGCGCGTCTCAACAAAGCTTCTTCGACTTTGCGTTCCGGCGCCTGTTTCTTACCTTTCCCTACAGCGGTTTCATAATCCGGGATTGTGCTGATAACAGCATTGTACTCACTAAGCTTCAAACCAAGAGCTCTGGCTGTCTGACGTTTGTTGCGTCCCTGACGAGCGCATTCAGTAATTGCAAAGAGCAGAACTTTATTTATAACTTCCTTTTTCATAGTTGTCCTTTATTCTGTTAGTCATAATTTACAGAAAATGTCAACCGGGAGTACCTTAAAATATATTTTAAAGGTTGCAAGCATCCTCATTGAATGGTAATATTCAAGAACATAGCAATATTAATCAATGGGGTCTACAATGAACTTAGTTTCCAATCAGGTTAAGAGTTATATGGAAAACTCATCCTGGATTCGTAAGATGTTTGAACATGGCATTGAACTTAAAAATAAATACGGAAAAAACAATGTATATGACTTCAGTCTGGGAAATCCCGACCTGCCTCCTCCTGAAGAAGTCAGCACAGCTTTAAAGGAAATCGCTTCGGCAGCCGGATCACCTTTTGCCCTTGGCTATATGCCAAATGCCGGTTATCCTGAAACTCGTGCAACTCTGGCTAACTATTTAAGCAAAGAGCAAGGTGTAGAAGTTCCCGCGTCAAATGTTATCGCTACCTGTGGCGCTGCCGGTGCTATCAATACATTTTTCAGAGCCATTCTGGAACCCGGTGACGAAATTATCTGCCCGGCTCCATACTTTGTAGAATATGGATTTTATGCCGGTAACTTCGGTGGGAAACTGGTCCCTGTAAAATCAAAGCCGCTAACATTTGAGCTGGATGTCGAAGCTCTGGAAGCTGCCTTTACTGAAAAAACCAAAGCTGTTGTAGTTAATTCCCCCAATAACCCAACCGGACAGATTTACAGCCGCGAGGAACTTGAAGCTCTTGCGGAAGTCATTCGCAAACATTCTGAAAAAACCGGCAAAGTCATTTATCTGGTTTCTGATGAACCATACCGTTTCCTTAATTATGATAATGTGGAAATTCCATCATTATTTGACATTTATGATTATACAGTAATAGTCGGTTCATTTTCTAAAAGCCTGTCTCTGGCTGGCGCAAGAATTGGTTATCTTGCTGTAAACCCTGCCATCGAAGATCCTTCTGAACTGCTGAACGGCATAGTTATGACTAATCGTATCCTCGGATATGTCAACGCTCCAGCTGTTGCTCAAAAAATACTTATTTCCTGTATTGATACTCAGGTCGACATCAATATTTACCGTCAACGTCGTGATGCCATGGCAAAAGTTCTTGACGATGCCGGCATAGAGTACTCAATGCCGCGCGGGGCCTTCTACTTCTTCCCCAAATCTCCTGTACCTGATGAAAATAAATTCATCGCTGCACTGATGGAAGAAAAAATACTTGCAGTTCCCGGTAGAGGCTTCGGTTATGAAGGCTATTTCCGTCTAACATTCTGTATAGACGAGGATACCATTAAACGCTCAACCGAGGGTTTTAAACGGGCAGTTGCAAAATTCGCCTGAGAAATAACATAACTGCAAAACAAATGTTAGATTTTTGTTAATATAACAAAAATGTAACAAAGTGGCTTGAATTGTCCCTGAGTTGACATTATTGTCGTTTTTTACACAACAATAAACTCAGGGACTTTTTTAGTCATGTATAAGAACGAAAACATTGAAATAGAAGTTCTTAACCAAATTAGCCACGTTATTGTCAGGCAGAAAAACGTATCTCTTCTGCTCAAAGAAGTACTCGACATTCTATACCGCGAAATAGGTCTTAAACGCGGCACCATAACCCTGCGCCGCGGCAATGAACTATACATTGAAGCCTCCCACGGCCTCAGCGACGCTGAAATCAAACGCGGCAAATACAGAATTGGAGAAGGAATTACCGGACAGGTAGCTTTGGAGCACAAGCCAATTATCATCCCTGAAATATCACTGGAACCAGGTTTCCTTGACCGCACCCAAGCCAGGGCTTCTGAAAGAGAAATAGCTTTTATTTGTGTGCCGATTATCTATGAAGATAATGTCATTGGCACAATGAGCATGGACAGAGTAAAGTCAAAAAACACCGATTTGCAGAAAGACTTTAATCTGCTCGAAACTGTTGCCAATATTATGGCGGATGCAGTTTCAGTTATTTTCAAAGAAAAAGAAGAGCGCGACCGTCTGCTGGAAGAAAACCGACGACTCAAGCTAGAACTTGATCGTAATTTACGTCCAGCCAATATAGTCGGAAACTGCAGTTCCATGCGTTCTGTATATGCTATGATATCTCAGGTTGCTGACAGTATGGCTACAGTATTGATACGTGGGAATTCAGGAACAGGGAAAGAGCTGGTAGCTCGTGCTATTCATCGTGCAAGTCAGCGCCATTCAAGACCGTTTATTGCGGTAAATTGTGCAGCACTTCCTGAAAACCTGATAGAAAGCGAACTTTTCGGTCACGAAAAAGGTGCTTTTACAGGAGCAACGGCTCGACGTACCGGAAGAGTTGAGGCCGCCGACGGCGGTACTATCTTCCTTGATGAAATCGGCGATTTAAGCCAGCCAATGCAGGTAAAGCTCCTGCGTTTTCTCCAGGAAAGAACATTTCAGCGCATCGGCAGCAACGAAGAGCGCCGGGTAGACGTCAGGATACTTGCGGCAACCAGCCTGAAACTTGAGGAAATGATGGTAGAGAGTACATTTCGTGAAGACCTCTACTACCGACTGAATGTATTTCCCATCCGTTTGCCGGATTTGAAAGAAAGGCGTTCTGATATCATGCTGCTTGCTGATTACTTCCTCGAAAAATATAACAAACTATACAATAAATCCATCAAACGTATTTCAACTCCGGCAATTAACATGATGATGGCATATCACTGGCCGGGCAATGTACGTGAATTGGAAAACTGTGTAGAACGTGCGGTTTTGACAGCCAATGATGACGTTATTCACGGTTATAACCTACCGCCTTCGCTACAGACCGGACAAGCGACAAATACCGCAACCATTCAAAATGATATCAATGCTGACTTCAACACTTTGGTAGCATCTTTCGAAAGAGAACTGATTGTTGATGCTTTGAAGCTCAAGCGCGGTAATGTAGCAGCCGTTGCCAGACACCTTCGCGCTACAACCAGGATTATTCATTATAAGATATCCAAACTCAATATAGAACCTGACAATTATAAATAATCTGCAAATTAAACTACCAGCCCAATCGAGAGCTTTTCTAATCGATTGGGCTTTTTACTGCAAAATCAAGAGTTCAAAAGTTTCTCAAAGTTCCTATCAAAAACCATCTCCGCTTCGTCATCTGCCAGCTGCGGTAAAAATCTGCTAAAGCCCGCATTCTCTTCGAAAATGGGGATATGTGAACCCAAAAGCAAGCGTCCACCTAAGCCATTATCAAACGCTTCTCTCGCCCACTTAAGCTCTTCCAGCATGGAAGTATCCAGATAAATTCCTTTGTGGTCGAGAATTGAAGAGTTTAAATGCGCAACAGCCGCCGCACCGATTACCAGCTTCAGCTCTGGAACCCTCATTGCATATTTAATCACAACATTATTAATATCCGCATCCTGAACCTGCGCTAATTTATGATTATAACGTCGGTCTTCCATTCGTCGCTGGAAAATTACCGGGATATTTTTTTCAGCAAAGAACTTAAATATTTCTTTCAAGTTATGCATTGATTGATCCCAATAAGTGTAGTTCAAAAAGACTCTGAACATTTTAACTCTTGTGTCCTTGCACATTTCAATGCATTCTTCCTGCCATGTCGGCACAGAAACATCAAGAACGGGAACAGGCAGTAAATTTTCAAACTCCGAAGTAAGCTCCAATAATTCACAATTATACAAATGCTGATTTCGGCACCACACTGCCGCTAGTGGACTGATGTAGCCACGATCAATACCAATACGCTTTAACTTTTCACTTACTTGTCTAACATCTCCTTGAACCGGATGAGTAGTCCACGGCCCATAAAAACAGCTAATATCATTAATCATTGTCACACCTCCAGTCCGGGAATTACTCGTTTAGCATTCAAATGCAGAATTTTTTCTTTTTCTTCAAGTGTCAGTTCAGCGTTCAACACTTTGGATAACTGGCTGCCATATCCTCTTACTGAAACATCAGTACCAAAAAATATACGGTCAGCCCCGAGCTTATCTATGGCAATCCTAGTAAAACCAAATAACGGATCACCACCGGAAATATCTATACTTATATTTGGGTAGTTTTTGATTTCTTCGATCCCGCGCAGCCCAATGTTAGTCAAGTGTGCCAGAATTAAATTAACTTCAGGGCATACCTCTGCCAGTTCAGCTGCATCCTCTGGGTAAGACTCACCCTGCAAATTACCAAAAGGCTTTTCAGCGCAATGCTGGATAATCGGCAAACCTAGTTCAGCAGCACGTTTTGCAATAATCAAAGTTCCAGCGTTACCGGCTCGCCGCCCACACCATAGCTTGATTCCTTTCATTCCAAACTCTAGACAGCGGTCCAGTTCTTTAAGTGACTCATAAGGATATGCCGGGTTCAAATATGCAAACGGAATGAACCTCTCCGGAGCAAATTCTACAATCTTCATCAAATTGTCATTAATATCGATAAGCCTTTGAGGCGATGGATTTTTATTATCATCATCCTCAACATCGAACACAACCATTTTAGTTATGCCCGCAATATCGGCGGCATGAAGATGAACTTCTGCACATTTCTTGAATGTACTTGAGTAAAGATGACCATGACTCCACCAGGGATGCATATGAATATCTATCACATCACAAGGCGGCTTAATATTTTCACGTATTTGCTGGATTTCCATGTTTATATCTTTCGATAGTGTATTTGCAATGTTACTATAATAAGGCTATAATTAGAGACAGTCAATAATCACATCAGGCATATAAACAATCATCATGAGCAATAATAAGCCGAAAAATAAAGATACCTGCGAGATAATACAGAGAGATGCGCAATGTGTTTTCATTGACTATCTGGATCCCGTCCCCGGCAAAGCAACAGCATTGCATCTTCACCCCAATATCCTTCATATTACTTATACGCAAAGCGGCAGCGGAACTTGCGTAATTGGCAATTCTGAATATGAACTTAAGCCCGGCACTATCAATATAGTCTACCCATACGAACCCCACGCCTTCATTACCAAAGATGATAACCCGTTCTGCAACTATAATCTAAAAATCCAGTTTAAAGGGGTCATCCCTCTGGGGTTTCCCAGAATGATTAAGATTGGTAGAATGCGGCGAAGCTTTGAAAGTAAGTTTAATAAACTTTATGACCTGTTTCACGGAGCTCAAACAGAAACATCGAAGCTGGAAATACAGGTTTTAATGTTTGAAATCTTTATCATCTTGATAAAACAGAGAGTACAATATGAAGAAGAAGCCAATCCGTCAAGAGTCAACAATGCCTTTGCCAGCTCTGTTCAGGCTTTACAAAAACCGCCTTTTATCTTCCCCGGGCTAGACAGACTTGCAAAACAATGTAATATGAGCAAACGTTCATTCACTGATTTTTTTCATAAAATGACTGGTATGTCACCACGGAGTTTCTGGCTGGAATCCAAATTATCATATGCGGCACGCCTGCTACGTGCAAAGGAATATACCGTCAAGGAAATTGCTGTTATTTGTGGATTTGCTAACAGCCAGAATTTTATTCGTGCGTTTAAAAAGCGTTATACGGTAACTCCCAAAACGTTTCAAACGTCCCAAACAAACTATTGACTTGCTTCGAGAGCTGCGCTTTGCCCGGCAAGGTAACCGCTGGAAAACGCCCATTGCAGATTATACCCTCCGCACGGACCGTCAAGGTTGACAACCTCTCCGGCAAAATAGAGGTGCTGTTTCAGTCTACTCTCCATTGTTTTAGGATAAATTCCCTTTAAGTCTGCCCCTCCTCGAGTAACCATAGCCTTCTCAAACCCTTGATTAGCATTAACCCAAAGCGGACAACTCAGAAGTATGTTATTTAATGACTTGAAAACTTTCCCCGGCAATCCAGCGGCTTTGATCCCCCCTGCTCCAGTAACTCCAGCCAAGTCACCCGCATAATCGCATAAAGCCGCTGCCAAAGCTGCAGGAAATATTAAAGATATTATGTTAGACAGCTTCTTGCGTGGATTCTCCTCCAGCAATTTTTTTAACATGCCCGATATTTCATCTTCTTTTTTCTCCGGGAAAAATGAAACATTAACAGGAACGCTTTCTTCCTCGAGCAGTAGTTCATTTACATTTGCCGAAATATCTACCACTGCCGGACCGCTGATACCGTCCTGAGTAAATACCAAAGCTCCTTCAAAATACTGCTTCCGATATTTCTTTATGTCTATCGATATCCTAACTTTATCAAGTGAAATTCCGGTACAGCATGACGGCCACCTTTCAATAGTTTTAAGGCCAACCATACCGGGTACAGGCATAATTATTTTATGTCCTGCCTGTTCTGCAAGCTGGTACCCTATTGAACTTCCGCCGAGTTTTGAATAGCTTTTGCCGCCGCATGCAAGAATGACTGCTTTCCCATAGATAACTTTGCCTCCTGCAACTTGCACTCCTTGAATAGCCTCTTTAGTTGCAACAAGCTTTTCAACCTTTTCTCCAAGCCTGAATTTAACGCCATTTTCCTGACAAACCTGAACCATGGCCTCAAGTACGACTGAAGAACGTGCCGCTGCAGGGAAATAATAGAAACCATCTACGCAGTCAACATCGACTTTCTGAGCTCTCATCCATTCGAGCAGGTCATCACGTGAAAAGGAGTTCAGCGCATCACGCATGAACCTTCCATTTCGCCCAAAGGCTTTCATGAACTCTTGTTGCGGCAATACATTTGTCAGGTTGCAGCGTCCCCCTCCCGAAGCTAACAGCTTTAGTCCGGGACGTTTCATCTTTTCGAGTATGAGAACACTTGCACCAGCTTGCGCTGCACTAAAAGCAGCCATAAGGCCGGCGGGCCCTGCCCCGACAATAATGATTTGCTGCTTGTATGTGGATTTCATAAGTTATTTATTTTGATTGGGGTCAACTGATTGCGAAGAAAAGGCAGCCTTCAAGGAATTATGAAATTCAGGCAGTCTGGTTTTACTGAATTTATAGACAAAAGCAAGCATTAGACCGGCTGCAATAATACAGTAAACCAAACCAGTAAAAACAGCCTTGCCTCCTTCGTATCTTCTTCCGAATTTACTCGTAATCTTACGTGCCAGGATGCCGCTCAATCCGTATCCGAAAAAGCTGAAGCAAATTACTATAATAATCCCGGCATAAACCCAGTCAGCGGTAGAAAAAGCCTGCAGCCTCTCAAGCGCAATATTCCAATCAATATCCATAGTCGCAATAAATCCTCTTGTATTGTAAAAATATTAATTTCCTGAAGATAACGGCTCGGATAAACATTTTCAAACCGGCACACTGCCAATATGCCTTATTCAGGGTCAAGACACCCTGCTTCATACTGCTTGATAACTTCCTTATCTTTCAAAGCACGACGGAAAATCAGCAGTTCATCAATACGCCCCTTGAAACCATATTTTTTCTCATCCGGATCTGGTTTTTTGGATTTTAAAGATTCGGTTTTCTGCGGCGTCACGGCTCCAATTAAAAGCGGAGCTGCCATGGCAATGGTATCAGCGTATTCCTCCTCATTCTCAACAGTCATTTTTTCGCCGTTGATGAATAAATCGATAAACTTCAAGTTTTTTACAAACCTGTTTCGGAGTACTACATGTACCCATTCATGTTTTTTAAATACTTTAGGGTAACACATAACGGTATTTTCAAGGAAGTTAGATTTTCTTCCAGAGCATATCACATCAAAATTAGCAGGCACCTCATCATCTTCCCATTTTCCAACGTTTCCGAGATATATTTCGGAAAAATAACCAGGTTTAGTATCAGCAATATAGCCTTTGGTAAGAATAGGCCCGGCACTTTCCGGAAAATCCAGGCAAAGCCACAGGCATATGGTATAATTATCAAAAGTACCAAACTTAAAAGCATCGTTATGTGGAATTTCAATATAAGAATACCAACCGGGGATCAGTACTGCTTTCTTTTTCTTCGGCCAGCGACCTACGGTCCACTCGCAATCACCTTTCAAATGCCCCCTGACAGACTTCCAGTCATATCCTTTTATGCCTGTCGGTCTAGCATAGTTTCTGACATCGCCTCTGCCTTCCTGAAAGGTCATATTAAGAACACAGCTAGGATCTTTGATGTATTTATGATTAAAAAGCTTCCATTTGCCAAATTTGGATTGATCTTTCTCTTATGCAAAAAATGGCAGAAGTAAAACAACAAGAATGGCAAGAATGGCAAGAGTAATGAAAAACTCAATTAAAGAAAAAAAAAGTCTATTTTGAGAAAGACCAGATATTTTGTATTCCATTCCCAACTCCGAGCCACGATCCCCTGAAAAACTTAGAATATGTCATTTTCAATGTATCTAAAAAACAAACACCTTCTCTGCTGTATTTTAGCTTATAAATATGACACCATATCAATCTATTTCATACTCTTTAATTTATTTTTCAAGTTTTTAAAAGATGCACCATTAAATATTATTCAGTAAAAAACAACTTAACAGCCTGTTCACCTGTACTAAAAAGCATAACAATGTCATATTTTTAAAATTAAATTAAAGACACAAACCGATACTGATGAATACAGTATAAAACGAACCTAGCTTAGATTAAAGGACATCTTAATGCCCCGCACCAGCATTTGTACTGATATTGCGGTAAGAAGCAGTCCCATGAGGGATTCCCCGGCACGAATAACCTTGGGGCCAAGTATACGCTCCATCTTGGCAGATGACATCAGAATGACAGTGGTCACAAACCATGCAAAAAATAAAGCAATGAAACTCTGTCCAAGACTTGCTGACTGATAGCCTCGCATCAAAATAACCACAGCAACAGCAGACGGTCCGGCAATCAAGGGAACTGCCAAGGGGACAATAAACGGTTCCCCTTGGGTTTTGTCATGTGCACCATTTCCAAAAGCAAAGATCATTTGCAACGAAATAACAAAAAGAATAATACCCCCGGCCATATCTAATGAGCCTTGAGTAATCTGCAGCAAACGCAAAATATCACGCCCAAAAAGTAAGAACAGTGTTAATATTCCTAAAGCAATAACCCCTTCACGCAAGACTATAAAGGCCCGACGCTCCGGAGCTGTATTTTTCAGAACAGAAATAAACATCGGAAGATTACCGAATGGATCCATTACCAGAAAAAGTACGATAGCTGTAGAAAAAACAATATTCATGTCATACCTCTTTTTGCAATTATAGCGTTATTCTGTAATACTCAAGTAACTTGCTTTAGGATGCTTGAAAACTAGCTGCTGGCAAGTGCTGTTTTGATTCCTTTAAGCAACATTTCAATTGAAATAGCGGTCAAGATCAACCCCATGAGGGCTTCCGCAGCGCTGAGAACTTTGCGGCTCAGGAAACGATGCAGCTTCAAAGAGCTTAAAAGTATGACTGTAGAGCCAACCCAAGCTAGAACCAGCGCACTTCCAGCCGCAGCAAAACTCAAGTGGGGATTACCGCGTAATAAGATTATAACCGCAACCGCAGACGGCCCGGCCAGAATAGGAATAGCCAAAGGAACAATAAACGGTTCTCCCTTGTGTTCAACACCATTCTCATTCCGCTGCCCGAATATCATCTTAATCGCAATCATAAACAAAATAATTCCCCCGGCAATACCGAGGGCACTCTGAGATATCTGCATAATATCAAGTATACTGCGCCCAAATATTAAAAAAGTACTAAGAACCAGTAACGCCACAATTGACTCCCTGATTATGATAAATCGACGCCTCTCGTGGGGAACATCTTTTAGGACGCTCATAAAAATTGGAAGATTGCTGAAAGCTCCCATAACCAGGAAAAGAAGAATTGCTGTCTTTATAATGTAGTTCATAGTTACCTTATTTAATTGAATTATGTACTCTCTCTAATATGGCAACAGACCACCAGACGGGACAAAATGTTTCATTCACAGCCTAATTATTTTGATTTCATACATGAATTCCCTGTCTTCTTGCATTAATGGTGATTATCACTTCCGGGACTTGCCAGAGGGTGGTTTGCGGGTTAATATATCTTAATGTTTTAGAGAACTAGTTTTCCTTAATGTTCAGCTAATCAATCTGGCTGAACCTAACCAAAACCTCAGAGGTGTATTATGGTACCTTTTTTCACAGGTGCAGGCGCTGTTCTGCTACTACTTCTGGCAGTAATTATTCTGAGCGGATTTTTCATGTATATAGGAGCCAAAATGGCTTCAGTACCCAATGTTACATTTATGAAGGCCACCGGTGTGGCAATTGCGGTAAGTGTTCTTTGCAGTGTACTGGCCTTTTTTCTGGCATTTATTCCGCCTATCGGGCCAATACTGGGAATGCTCATAGGAAACTTCTTCGCGATTTTCCTGATTAAATCATTCTTTGTGATCGGCTGGGGTAAAGCTTTGCTGGTGCTCATATTCAACATAATTGCTCAGATCATTGTAATGATCATTGGAGCTTTATTGTTGACCGGCACCATTATTGCCGTGGCTTAATTCACTTAGCAGGAATTGAAAACTCTGCTTTAGCTGCTTTAATTTTTATAGCCCTGGTGTCAGTTTTGGCAGCATCGCTTTCAAGCTGTTCAAGTTTAAATTTGTCCAGCTTGTCAAGGCGAATTACGTCACTGCCATGTGCTTCCTGCACATCTCCCGGAATTAAGCCAGCGCCTCTTATTTCATAAAGAAGTTTGTTGGCTCTGCGTAATTCAAGAATTACTTCAGAGAAGCATGTCTCCATTTTCTTGACATGCCACACCAGGCTGTTCAACTCAGCATCATTCTTTCCCTTGAATTTCTCGAATTCCGTGAAGAAGCGGTAGATTTTGCAGGCAGTAACTACGAATACTAACCAAGTAAGGACACTGACGATAATTAGGATACTTATTGGCACACCGAGATCCATAATATAACCTCCGTTGATAATTGCCAGGCTTCATTATTAATATACACTATTAACTCAATTACCGCAAATAAATTCATGCTTAGCATCACACGGCACCACACTTTTAACTAAAACGCTATAGCATTAACCTTTACATGCAGGATTAGCCTCACTAAAACTTAGACTCCTAATACTAATTTAGCACATCCTGCTTTTAAAATGATCTTTTCTGTGGTATACTATATTTTTCATCATTATATAAATTATATACAAAGACAAGCGACCAAACTTTAAGAGGCAACAGCATGGGTGGTTTTTTCGGTGTTGTATCGAAGTATGATTGCGTCGGTGATCTTTATTATGGAACTGATTACCATTCGCATCTCGGAACAAAACGTGGCGGTCTGGCCGTCACCAATGGGTCCGGCAGAATTATTCGCCGGATACACGACATTTCTAACGCGCAGTTCAGGTCAAAATTTGACTCTGACATCAACGACTTTGACGGCAATACCGGTATTGGAATAATAAGTGATTATGAAGATCAGCCCCTTATTATAGCCAGTCATCTCGGCACTTACGCGATTGCTACAGTCGGCAAGATAAATAACCTTGACGATCTCTCAAAACGTGCTTTCCGCAGCGGCTACTCGCACTTTTCTGAAATGAGTGGCGGCGAATTAAATCCGACAGAACTAGTTGCAACACTGATAAACCGAAAAGACAGCATTGTCGAAGGCATTCAGTTTGCTCAGGAGATGATTGAAGGCTCGTGTTCAATATTATTGATGGTTGACAATTGCATTTATGCCGCACGTGACTTCAATGGACGTACACCAGTCATTATCGGTGAAAAAGACGGTTCTTTTGCGGTTACAATGGAAAGCTCTGCCTTTCCAAACCTGGAATACAAACATAAATGCGATCTTGGCTCAGGCGAAATTGTTCAAATCACGCCTGAAATGGTTATTCAGAAAAAAGCACCCGAGCAGAAAATGCAAATATGCTCCTTCCTGTGGGTCTATTATGGTTACCCGTCATCTACGTATGAAGGCATAAACACGGAAAACGTGCGTTACCGCAACGGCGAACTCATGGCTGAAAATGACAGCGAAGATACTGAACTGGATTCTGTCTGCGGCATTCCCGATTCAGGAATTGGTCACGCAATTGGTTACTCAAACGCCAGCAAGGTCCCATACAAACGAGCATTTGTAAAATACACTCCAACCTGGCCGCGCAGTTTTATGCCGCAAAACCAGAAAATGCGCAACCTTGTTGCCAGAATGAAGCTGATCCCAATTCAGGAAATTGTAAAAAACCAGCGTCTGCTCTTTTGTGATGATTCAATTGTACGCGGAACTCAGCTCAGAGATACGGTTGACCGGCTTATAGAAAGAGGAGCCAAAACTGTACATATGCGTTCAGCTTGCCCTCCTCTGGTCTTCGGATGTAAATTCCTGAACTTTTCGCGTTCACGCTCCGATCTTGATCTGGTTGCCAGAAGAGCCATCGACAAACTTGAAGGGCGCTCTGTAACTGAGCCTGAAACTCTGAAGGAATACACTAAAACCGGCTGCGAAAAATATAATAAAATGCTGGACGAAATTCGAGAAGAACTCAAGCTTGGCACCTTGAAATATCAGACTCTGGAAAGCCTGATTGAAGCAATCGGACTTCCTAAAGAAAAGCTTTGTACATACTGTTGGGACGGCTGCGAAGGCTAGTCAACAAAATAGATATCCAGACCGCAGATTTACTTCTGCGGTCTTTTTTTTCAGTGTTAAATCAAAATAATAGACGCTGTATTGCTATCAAAAATCATTTTCAGTCCATTCAGAAATGCTCCCTTCAACCAACCTTACATAAAAAGGTTATATCCTTTAAATATCATATTGCTTTTATTTGCACTTATATTTATTCGAGCTAATATATATAACGGAGTTTATGAAAAATGTTTTTGCCTGTCGTTTTACTACCTCGAGCCGATCTGGCATAATATCTACACCACCTCTATCGCCCGAATATTAATTTGCCATGTATTGCATTTAGGAGAAATAAAAAAATGAGTCTAAGTATCAAAAGCAGGACCCTGCCGATTTTCCTGGCTTTTCTTTGTATGGGTTTTGGAGACGCTGTCGGTCCATTTGTCGGTTTGGCTAAAGAAGAATTTCATCTTTCTAACTTTTCAGCTTCGTTGATAGCCTTTGCCGGGTTTATTATGTTTGGCTTGCTGTCAGTTCCGATAGGCCTTTTGCAGGATAGAAAAAGCAAAAAATCAACTCTTATGCTTGGCCTGATTATTGCGTCCATCGGTATGTTCATACCTTTTATTCTTGGTCTCAAATCCTTCCCGCTTTTCTTAGTTACAATTCTGCTGCTGGGCGCCGGAGCTACCATTATGCAGGTGGCTGGAAACCCTATTATGCGTGATGTTTCAAAGCAAGGCAAATTTTCACGCGACCTTTCCATGGCACAATTTGTCAAAGCTATCGGATCTATGACAGGCCCTCTGATTCCGGCGATTGCAGCTAGATTTTTTGGAGCTGGCTGGGACGTTGTTTTCCCGATTTTTGCAATATCACTGTTCATTACAGTTATTCTGGTTTCAATGCTTGATGTCAAGGAGCAGAAAGCTGAACAAAAACCAGCGTCCCTGAAATCCTGCTTTTCCTTACTGGCAAACCCTTTCGCCCTGATAATGGTAACCGGTATTTTCCTGTACGTTGGAGCTGAAGTCTGTATAAGCTCAGGAGTCCCGATGTACCTGAAATCAGAGTTTGGAGTGAACCTCAGGCAAACCGGAATCATGGGAGCAGGACTTTTTTTCCTGTCTCTGACAATAGGCCGTTTTGCAGGAGGCATTATTCTTAACTGGCTTAATCCTAAAAAAGCTCTACTCGGCAGTTGTATTCTGGCCGTAGTTCCAATGATAGTCTTGCTGTCATGCGACAAAATTGTTGCGATTATTTGTATTTTCGTTGCCGGACTTGGCTGCGCCAACATTTTCCCGTTAATATTTTCAATAACTCTGGATAAAATGCCGAACCGAGCAAATGAGCTGTCAGGTCTCATGGTAACAGCTATTGTCGGCGGTGCATTTATTCCGCCAGTAATGGGTTTCGTTGCCGATATGACCTCCGTGCCAACAAGTTTTCTAGTCCCCACGATTGCTCTTCTTTACATTCTGACAGTCGCGATTTCGGTTCTGGTCTGTCACAAAAAAAGAGTAGCCAGTAATATTGAATCTGAACCAGCGATATAACATTTAACCGGAGTTTTGCTATGTATGAATCTGATAAACGCATTGTTCTGACTCTGGATGCTGGAGGTACAAATTTTGTATTCTCAGCTATATGCGGCAATAATGAAATTACTGAACCAGTCAGTCTTCCAGCTGAAACTATGGACTTAAATAAGTCTCTGGAGCAGATAAAAAGCGGTTTTAAGCTGATAATGAACCAGCTTGAGCGCAAGCCGGATGCCATAAGCTTTGCTTTTCCTGGCCCTGCTGACTATCCTAGCGGCATAATTGAAAATATCGGTAATGTCCCCGGCTTTGCTGGTGGGGTTCCTCTCAAGTCGATCCTGGAACACCATTTCAAACTACCTGTCTTCATAAATAACGATGGCGACCTATTCGTTTATGGTGAAGCCATTGCAGGTCTTTTGCCTCAGGTAAATAAAATGCTGGGAGAATCAGGTAGCAGTAAGCGCTATAGAAACCTTTTTGGCATAACACTTGGAACAGGATTTGGCGGCGGCATGGTCAACAACAACGAGCTTCTTATTGGTGACAATTCAAACGCAACGGAAGTCTGGCTGCTGCGCAATCGCTTATATCCCGAATGCTTTGCTGAAGAAGGCGCATGTATCAGAGCAATTCGTCATGAGTACGCCAAGTGTTGCGAGATAGATTTTCACAGCGCACCCGCCCCAAAAGAAATTGCCGCTATTGCCAAAGGTCATGCCCTGGGTTTTCAGGATGCAGCAAAACAATCTTTTAAATGCCTAGGAACAGTGCTTGGCGATGCGCTTGCCACTTGCACAACCCTGTTTGACAGCCTGATAGTCATAGGTGGAGGAATATCTAACTCATATGAACTCTTTATTGACCATCTGCTCAAAGAGATTAACGGAAAAATCAGGAACTATTCTGGAAACAAGCTAGGCCGTATTGTCCAGAAAGTATATGACTTGGAAAATGATAACCACATTGAAAATTTTAAAGCTGGGAAAACAATGCAGTTGCCTATTCCCGGCACTGATAAAACAATTAATTACGATTCAGAAAAGCGTGTCGGTATCAGCAGATCAATACTAGGCACCAGCAAAGCTGTATCTATAGGAGCATATGCCTTTGCCTTGAATGAACTAGACAAAAAATAAACTATATGCTTCCAGGTAGTTCAAACTGCCTGGAAGCATTTTATTCATCAATATTTAACGGCAAACCTAATTCCGGGTCGTCTTCATTGACTTGCTCAACATAATACCACTTTATAGTCGGGATATAACTGAAGGCAAAAAGATATTTTTCACCTTCAACTTTTGCTCTATACAATCCGCCATTATTAATAACCGCTTGTCTGAAAATCTCCGTGAATGGGAACTTTTTCAAACTCAGAAAACTGTTTTTCGTAATACTGCCTTCAGAAGCTGATTTGTTGTAATCCGTTGAAACGATTATTTTACCGTCACTTTCAAGCAAATATTTTTTCAAATCCCGACGCCCATCGTCTTTGAAAAGTTTGCTGGTAATATAACTGAAACTAATATCCATGCCTATAACTCCACGGAAATTACCATGTGAATCAAAGACAGACTCGGTGCATGCAGTAACAATCCCCTGCCCACTGGCACATAAATACGGCCTGCTCCAAACTACCCCTTCCTTATCAAATGCGGAAAGGTACCAAGGCCGTTTTCGTGGGTCAAAGTCCTCAGGATACCCTCCTTTACCGGGATAGGCCATGAAAACTCCATCGTTCAAACCAATATAAATCCAAGTCAAAGGCTGCCCAGTATGGATAATTGTGTCTTTTTTGACTATCACAGGCCTGTACTCCAACTTAGGATCGCTTCTGAATAATGCTGATATAAAAGAAGATTTCAATGGATAAATTTTATAGATATCATCTTCAACCTGAGAAAACTTAACACCCGGAGCAAGCTTAAAAACCGGATGTGCAAGACTGATTTTTTTAGCATAAGATGTATATTTCTGCAAATCCATAGGAGCTGTCGCCGGGTTTAAATAATCTCTGTTCATGTATAGCTTTGGTTTTACGCGAGGGACATTACCACTCAATAAATCACCAGCCCTTACAGCAGCACTTGTCAATAGACCTTTCAAATGCAGGAACATTCGCTCGATGGCATGACCTTTATCATTGACCTTATTCTGGAACTGCATAAGAATCATCTCACGTTGTCGGGTTAGTCGAATAATTTTATTCTGCTCAAAAAGGCTGTTAATTGTTAACGCAGATGAACAGAGCAGTATGAAAAGAACCATTGAAAAGGCTGCCAGTTTGTGGTTAGACATCCAGCGCGTTCCTTTCCGTAAAAAATTATCCGGTCTCGCTGATATCTCTTCTCGCATCAGAAATAGTTTTACATCTTCACATAACTCGGAAACTGCTTTATATCGTTGTTTTTTATTACATATTGCTTTAGCAATGATTGCCTTCATATCTCCGCTAAACTTTATTTTACCAAAACGATGCTTAAATTTATTAAAATCGCAGTTCAAGATTCTGTTAAGTATCTTATTTACTGAACCCCCAGTAACTGCTTTTCTTAATGTCACTATCTCAAAAAGAATCATTCCAAGTGCAAAAATATCAGTCTGCGGACTGTATTTTTCACCTTGAATCAATTCAGGAGCCATATAACTCGGAGTGCCAGCACAATAATTCTTACCTTTTTCGGAAGAAGCCTCTTTCCCTTTATCATCAGTTTTATCAGCATCATCCGCATTCTCATCTTCATCTTTAGTCAGACTAGCCAATCCCCAATCCATGACGTATATTTCACCAAAGTCACCGATCAGAATGTTAGCCGGTTTGAGGTCACGGTGAATTATACCTTTGCTGTGAGCATACTGAACTGCTTCACATATTTTAATAAAATATTCGAGGCGAATACCTAATGAACGATGCTCATTGTACTGGCTTAATCCATCAGTCTGGTAAAGTGCAATAATCTCCCGCAGGTACTCTTCAAGAGTTTTACCGCTAATATGTTTCATTACAAGATAGAAACCTCGTTCAGAGTCACAATGCAGTCCATAAAGTGGAATAATTGAAGGGTGGTCAAGTTGAGCCATAATACGAGCTTCGGAAACAAATAGCTTGATATCCTGCTCAACACTTGCCGGGTCAGTATCTTTTTTAAGCGACTTGACTGCAACCTCACGCTTCAAGGCCTTATCAAAAGCAAACAGCAACTCACCTTGAGCACCTTCAGAAAACTTCTCTTTAAGTTCATAAAGGTCCTTAACATGATTAAGCGATAGATCTTTATCGGCAGGTTCAATATTAGTCACTACGGCTGGCTTTGAAGTGGACCTGACAACATCATCAACAATTCTTTTTTTGCTGAAAAAAAGTTTTTTAGTCGTGGATAATTCAGGACTTTTCTCTTCTTTATCAGGCTTCGAATCATTTTGTTCTTCAGGCGCAACCTTATCACTGGAAGGCAGTGATATTTTTTGAGTGACATCGACTTCAGGCTTTTTCTCCGTATCCATCAGTTACCTCTAACTTGATTTACTCAAGATAAAACGCACTATAGTACATTATACGGCCTAATATAGCCCATTTCAAATTAATTTAACATCAGACAATACAGCCTTAATCTTTTTACGCTCAGTCAGATGGAAAGCGTGAAAAGGTTCAGCCATAAAATCACTGCAGATATCTAACAGTGCTAACGCCGACTTTATCCCCTTAATACCGGAAGAAGCAAATCGGCCACATGAGTAAACTTTTCTAAGCTTAAAGACCTTTTCCTGAAGCAGTCTAATATTGCAAACGTCCCCAGCATTAGCTGCATCATAAAGACTGACAAATAATTCAGGCCAAATATTTGCTCCTCCAGCAACACCACCAGAAGCACCAAAAAGAACTGCTTCTGCAAGCAACTCCTCTGGCCCCATCAAAAGAGAAAAGTCAGGGACATAGCACATAGCAGTCATATACTCATGAAATCTTATCATATTTCCTGAACTGTCCTTAAACGCAATCAAATTATTGATCTCCGAAGCACGACGTAGAGTGTCAACCTCTATATCAACTTTTGTAAAGGCTGGCATATTATATAAGACTAGCGGCAAAGGAAGTTTTGGTGCAATATGCCTAAGGTATTCAAGAAGCTCAGGCTGTCCTGAAGGAAAATAATAAGGAGGAGCCAAAACAACAGCATCTGCGCCACACTCCGCTGCATGCTTTGCAAGCAAAATAGATTCCTCAAAAGAAGTATCCGAAATACCTACCAGTACAGGTACTCTGCTCTTAACAGCGTTACATGCGTAATTTACAACCTCACGTTTCAGCTTAGCACTCAAACTGGGTCCCTCTCCCGTTGTCCCCAACAAGAAAAGACCATGCACTCCACCATCAATCACATGCTCAACCAAACGTTCTAATCCAACTCTGTCTATCCGGTTTTCAGAAAGCAAAGGAGTAACTAAAGGAGGGATTACACCCTTTAAAACAAGTTTACTATTATTACCCATCTAACAATATCTCCCAATTAACAGTTCATCGTTAAATAAAGTACAATGTTATCACTAAAAAGCAATATATAGCATTATGTTGAAATACAGAAATCAAGGCATAAAAAAACCCCGCCAAAAGCGGGGTTTATATAAGGCTGCAGTGCAGCCTTATATACGGCAATTATTTACCAGAAATAACACCGTGGTCTTTAAAGACACGTGTCGGTGAAAATTCACCAAGCTTATGACCGACCATGTTTTCAGTAACAAAAACAGTCAAAAAGCTTCTGCCATTGTGAACATTAAAAGTATGTCCAACAAATTCAGGAATGATCATTGAACGGCGTGACCAAGTCTTAATAGGAGTCTTTTTACCACTCTCATTAAGCTTGTCAACCTTCTTGATCAGGTAATTATCAACGAACGGACCTTTTTTAATAGATCTAGACATTATTTCTTCCTCCGTTCAACGATGAATTTACTAGAAGCCTTGCGTTTATTGCGAGTCTTCTTACCCTTAGACAGCTGACCCCATGGTGACATTGGATGACCGCCACCACTGGATTTACCTTCACCACCACCCATAGGATGGTCGACCGGGTTCATTGCAACACCGCGAACGTGCGGGCGTTTACCCAGGTAACGTTTTTTACCAGCTTTACCAAGTTTGATATTCATGTGCTCAAGATTACCAACCTGACCGATAGTAGCACGACACTCAATATTGATCATGCGAACTTCACCGGAAGGAAGCTTAACCAGAGCATACTTTTCATCTTTACCGCGAAGAGTTGCAGTCTGACCAGCTGAACGAACCAGCTTAGCACCATTACCGGCACGCATTTCAACACAATGGATATTCAGGCCAACCGGAATATCTTTAAGTTTCATGCAGTTACCAACTTTAGGCTCGGCTTTTTCGCCATTCATAATGACATCATCAACTTTTAATCCAACTGGAGAAAGAATATAACTTTTTTCGCCGTCGGCATAAGTGATCAATGCAATATTGGCAGTACGGTTCGGATCATACTCAATAGAAGTGACCTTTCCCGCTATACCTTCTTTATCACGTTTAAAATCAATTGCGCGGAGACGACGCTTATTACCACCACCGCGGAAACGAGTAGTCACACGGCCGAGATTATTACGTCCGCCAGTGGACTTTTTACCTTTAGTAAGACTCTTCTGAGGAGCGGAAGCAGTGATTTCGGCAAAATCCGAAACAGTCATGTTCCGTCGGCTCGGAGTAGTCGGATTATAACTTTTTATAGCCATAGATTAACCTCAACGATCCTTATTTAGAACAAGTCGATGCTGCCTTCAGCCAGAGTAACAATAGCTTTCTTCCAATTGGCACGACGGCCCATTTTGGAAGATCTGGCGGCACGCTTCGGTTTGCCGTTATAATTCATAACATTGACGGACTTAACTTTTACATTGAAAAGTTCTTCAATAGCCCGGCCTATCTCAATTTTTTCAGCTCTAGTATCAACCTTGAAGACGTATTTGCTTTCTTCAATCATAGCATTGTTCTTCTCAGTGACAACAGGAGCGATAATTACATCATATGCATTTTTCATTGCTCGGTCTCCTTAACCCAGACGCCCGACAAACGCATCGAGAGCATCTTTAGTAAAGATAAGCTTATCGAAGCGGAGCAGTTCGTAAACATTTACGCTCATGCCGCGACGCAGAACGAGGTTATCAAGATTACCAGTGGCGCAGATGTTTTTCTCATCAAATTCGCCAACTGCCAGCAGCGCGTTTCTGTCAACTTTCAAAGCATCCAGAACAGCTTTGGCGTTTTTGGTCTTACCAGCAACGTCAAATTTATTAAGAACGACAACACGGCCTTCTTCAATACGTTCTGAGAAAGCACGCTTGAGAGCCAGTTTCTTAACTTTCTTATTGACTTTTTTGGCATAACTGCGTGGCTCTGGACCAAAAATAGTACCGCCGCCAGTCCATATAGGATTACGGATACTGCCGGAACGAGCACGACCGAGACCTTTCTGACGGAATGGCTTAGCACCACCGCCACGAACTTTACCACGGGTCTTAGTGCAAGCAGTACCAGCACGCTGAGCTCCGAGAAAAGCTACAACACATTCATGAACAGCCTGAGATCCTTTTTCCAGTTCCAGGCAGTTATCAGGAAGGGTATATTCGCCTACAGCGGCACCCTTGCAATCAACAATCTCTAATTTCTTAGACATTTTATTCACCTACCTGTACGTTATTTGGAATTCTTCTTTTTAATGGCTTCACTCAGGTAAAGGATACCACCGTTAGGCCCCGGAACGGCGCCTTTGACAAAAAGAATATTTTCTTCAGACATGACGCGAACGATACGCAAGTTTTGGATAGTTCTGCGAACATTACCCATCTGCCCCGGCATTTTCTTGCCTTTGTCGACACGGCCCGGAAATTCACACTGACCAATTGAACCAGGTTTTCTCTTCCAACCACCGCCGTGAGAGTAACGACCGCCGCCGAAATTGTAACGCTTTACAACACCCTGGAAACCGCGCCCTTTAACAGTACCGGTAACATCCAGAAAATCATCTGCTTCAAAAACGTCAACATTAACGCTACTGCCAAGTTCAACTTCCGGGTCACATTCGCAGCGGAATTCGCGCAATGTAGAAGGAAGTGCTTCCTTGATTCCGGCTTTCTTAAAGTGGCCGAGCAGAGGTTTTGTAACATTCTTGGCTTTCTTTTCACCAAAACCAAGCTGGACCGCTGAATAACCATCACGGTCCTGGGTCCTGACATCAACAACCACACATGGGCCTGCCTGAATGACAGTAACCGGTGTGACTTTGCCGGTCTCATCGTAGACCTGTGTCATCCCAATTTTTTTACCGATTATCTTTTTCATAATTCTCCTTTCAGATACATACTTTCAATCGGTAACGAAAGCATTGGTACCTGTTGGAATCTATTTAGCTTCCAATTTTTATAGCGATATCAACCCCTGCCGGCAGATTGAGTTTTTTCAGCTCATCCACAGTTTTAGCAGTAGGATTGACAATATCCATCATACGTTTATGAGTTCTAATTTCGAACTGTTCCATAGACTTCTTATTCACATGAGGTGACCGGTTAACAGTAACACGCTCAATTCTTGTAGGAAGTGGAATTGGTCCCGCAACCATAGAACCGGTGCGTTTGGCTGTACCAAGTATCTCGGCCACTGACTGGTCTAGAATACGGTGCTCGTACGCCTGAAGCCGGATCCGGATCTTTTGACTTTTTGCGTTGCTCATAGGTCAGTTATTCTCCGTTATTTTATCTTGAATATTCTTTGGTACTGAATCAAAATGTGCCGGTTCCATTGAGTACGATGCACGACCACGAGACAATGAACGAATTGCAGTCGCATAACCAAACAACTCCGACAGCGGCACATGTGCTAAAATCTTTGTGAAACTGCCTTGAGAATCAGCGTCAACCTCAACGATATTACCACGACGTGAAGTCACATCACCAATAATATCACCCATATTTTCATCCGGAGTATTAATTTCGACCTTCATAACAGGCTCAAGCAGAGTAACCCCGACTTTGCGGGCTGCTTCTTTAAACGCCATTGAACCGGCGATTTTAAACGCCATTTCAGAAGAGTCAACCGAATGGTATGAGCCGTCAACAATGCTGACGTGGAAATCTGTAACAGGATATCCAGCAATGACACCAGACTTAGCAGCTTCCAGAATTCCATTCTCAGTAGGTTTAATATATTCTTTAGGGATATTACCGCCAACAACCTTACTTTCAACGGTAACTCCATATCCACGATCTTTAGGCTCGATATTGATGACAACATGACCATATTGACCACGACCACCACTCTGGCGAACGAACTTGGTGTTTGCTTCAGTAGCCGCTTTGATAGACTCACGATATGCTACTTCAGGAGCACCGGTATTACATTCAACTTTGAATTCACGAACCAGGCGATCTTTAATGATATCCAAATGAAGCTCACCCATACCAGCAATGATAGTCTGGCCAGTTTCTTCATCACTACGAACAGTAAAAGTCGGGTCTTCATCAGAAAGAGCACCCAACGCTTTATAAAGCTTATCACGCTCAGCATTAGTCTTGGGCTCAACTGCCATAGCTATTACTGGTTCAGGAAAATTCATTGACTCAAGAGTGATCTGATCATTTTCAACACAGACTGTATCACCGGTAGTCACATTTCTAAGCCCAACAGCAGCAGCAATATCACCACTATAAACAGCACTACGGTCTTCACGTGAATTAGCATGCATCTGGAGCAGACGTCCCAGACGTTCACGTTTGCGGGTACGCGGATTATATACAGACATACCTTTTTCCGCAACACCACTGTAAACACGGAAGAAGGTAAGTTTACCCACATAAGGGTCATTCATAATTTTAAAGACCAAAGCTGAGAACGGCTGCATATCACCAACGTGACGTGAAATAGGTTTTTCAGTCTTAGGATCTGTTCCCTGAATATCCCAGATATCCAGCGGAGATGGCATATATTCCGTAACAATATCAAGTAAAGGCTGAACACCTTTATTTTTGAAAGCAGAACCACAGGCAACTGGTACAATATCACTGGAAAGAGTTGCACGGCGAATGGCCTTCTTGAGAGTCTCATCATCCGGAGTTTTCTCTTCAAGGAACATTTCCATGATTTCTTCATCAACTTCAGCAACACACTCAATCAGATGCAAGTAAGCTTCTTCAGCCTGATCTGCATATTCTGCCGGAATGTCTTCAACACGCATTTTAGCGCCAAATTCATCACCGTCGAAGAAAATAGCCCTTTTCCCAACGACATCAATGACACCAGCAAAATCACCTTCAGCGCCGATAGGGATCTGAAGAGGGACCGGAGTAGCACCCAACTTAAATTGAATATCTTTAACAACACCGTCAAAATCAGCACCTGTACGGTCCATTTTATTGACCATAGCGATGATTGGAACATTGTACTTTTTAGCCTGTCGCCAGACAGTTTCTGTCTGAGGCTGAACTTTACCAACCGCGCAGAATACTGCAACAGCACCGTCAAGTACGCGCAATGAACGCTCTACTTCAGCTGTAAAGTCAACGTGTCCCGGTGTATCAATAATATTGATGCGATGATTTTTCCACTCACAGGTTGTAGCAGCACTAGTAATTGTAATGCCACGTTCCTGTTCCTGCTCCATCCAGTCCATTGTAGCCGTGCCTTCATGCACTTCACCAATTTTATAATTGATGCCACAATAGTACAGAATGCGCTCTGAGAGCGTAGTTTTACCAGCATCAATATGCGCCATAATACCAATATTGCGCACTTTTTTCAAATGGACATGACGTCCTGGAGCTTCCTTATATTCTCTGTCTGCGATCACTGCCATATTATGCCTTTACCACCTGTAATGAGCGAAAGCCTTATTAGCCTGCGCCATTTTAAAAGTGTCTTCTTTCTTTTTAATAGAAGCGCCGGTGTTTTCAAAGGCATCAAGCAATTCGCCAGCAAGAGCGTCGATCATGGATTTACCCTTCTTAGTACGAGAGTATCCAGTGATCCAGCGCATAGCCAAAGCAACCTGACGTTCAGCACTAACTTCAATCGGAACTTGATAAGTAGCACCACCAACACGACGGCTTTTAACTTCCAGTTTAGGTTTTACATTCTCTAGAGCCTGCAGGAAAACTTCAAGCGCATCCATATCAGGCTTCTGTTTCTTAATGACGTCAAATGCCCCGTACACAATACTCTGCGCAGTGGATTTTTTACCCTTGCACATGATAGTATTGATCAAACGTGAAACCAGCTCACTGTTGTACTTGACATCAGGTGTCATCTGTCTTTTTTCAGGTCTGCGTCTTCTCATTAAGCTGCCCTTTAAATAAACTCTTAATCAACAAATAAAACTGTCGGCACCCGTTGATGTCGACAGTTGAACTGAATTACTAGTTCAGTAATATTTTTACTTTGGACGTTTCTGTCCATATTTGGAGCGCCCCTGTTTTCGGGATTCAACTCCAAGACTGTCTAACGCACCACGTACTACGTGATAACGAACACCTGGCAGATCGCGAACACGACCGCCTTTTACCAGAACAACGGAGTGTTCCTGCAAGTTGTGACCTTCGCCGCCAATATAGGCAGTTACTTCCTGACCGTTTGTCAGGCGCACTCTGGCAATTTTACGCATAGCAGAGTTCGGCTTCTTCGGTGTTCTTGTAGTCACCTGAAGACAGACGCCACGTCTCTGCGGACATGCGTTAAGAGCACGTGATTTGCTCTTCTGAACTTTTTTCTGCCGTCCTTTACGGACTAGCTGATTGATTGTTGGCATTTCATTACCTGCAAATTATATAATTATGTTCTTAGATTACACTTCAAAGGCCAGTTAAGTTACTTTGTGTTTGGTACTTTGCAAATATGTTTTCTTTATTTTTGCAAAAAACCAGTAAAAAAACCAACCTTTTGAATAATTTTCACAGGATTATTCAGAATTTCCTTCCGCAACTTCCTGTTTTTCATCCTCACCGATTAACTCGGGCATTTCCGGAGATATTTCCTCACCAAGGTACTGCAAGCGTAAGCCCTGCATTTCACATGTACCTGTACCAGCAGGAATTAAATGTCCGGTAATAACGTTTTCTTTAAAACCGTTAAGCGAGTCAATCTTGCCATAAGTAGCAGCCTCAGTCAGAATACGAGTTGTATCCTGGAAGGATGCGGCAGAAATAAAGCTTTCAGTTTCAAGAGAAGCCTTAGTAATACCCAACAAGATCGGTTCAGCTTCACCAGGCTTTCCGCCCTTTGATACAACACTTTGATTTTCTTTGTCAAATTCAACACGGTCAATCTGTTCTCCTGGTAAGTACATGGTACTGCCCTGATCTGAGATTCTAACCTTCTGCATCATTTGACGGATAATAATTTCAATATGCTTATCATTAATTTCAACGCCCTGTGCACGGTATACAAGCTGAATTTCATCAACCAAGTAGCGCTGTAGCTCATGAGCTCCACATACTTCAAGCAATGCATGCGGCACTAAAGAACCTTCAGTAAGCTTCTGACCTTTATTAACAAAATCGCCTTTACTTACAGTCAAGTGCTTGTTAGCCGGGATATTATTATGTTCTTCTGTTATACCAGTTTCCGGATCACGAATAACTAGCTGACGTCGACCGCGTGACATTTTATCAACTTCAACAATGCCGTCGATACGAGCGATTTCAGCGATATCTTTCGGAATACGAGCTTCAAACAGTTCGGCAATACGTGGCAGACCACCTGTAATGTCCTTGTTCTTTGCCGTCTGACGAGGCACACGTGCAAGCACAATACCAGGAACAATCTTTTCACCTTCTTTAGCCATCAGGAAAGCACCTGCTGGCAACGGATAGTTAGCCAGGAACTCGCCATTCTTGTCAGAAAGAACGATCTGCGGATGCAAGTCTTCGCGATGCTCCATAACCGTAATTTCTTCAGTGCCGCCACGTTTAGAACGATTAAGCGTAACACCTTCTACAAGGTCATGAAGTTCAACGATACCATCTTCTTCAGCGATAATCGGTACGTGGTAAGGATCCCAATGAACAAACTTTTCATTGGCCTTAACCTTTTCGTCATCGCCTTTAGAAAGAACAGCACCAGCTTCAAGTTCGTAGCGGTCAAGTTCGGCTTCACGTAACGCGTCTGACCAGTAGTCATAGTCCTTGTTATAGAAAGAGCCGATAGCGGCAGCTTCTGCTTCCGCTTTACTGCGAGCCCTGCTTTCGGCTTCTTTCGCAGTTTTCTGATCGTAAATTACGATGTAACCGTTCTTATTTACAACAACGGTTTCGCCTTTCTGATTAGTAACAGTACGGACATTGACCAGTTTAATAGTACCAGCATTACGTGCGGCAATAACCGGCTGTTTATAAGCTGATGACGCAGTACCACCGATATGGAATGTTCTCATAGTCAGCTGAGTACCGGGTTCACCAATAGATTGAGCGGCAATAATACCAAGTGCATCGCCACTCTTTGCCAAACGGTCTGAGGCAAGGTTGCGGCCATAACATTTGATACACACGCCGTGAGGTGTTTCACAAGTAAGATTTGATCTAATAAGAACTTTCTGAATACCACGCTTTTCAATCAAAGCGGCAGAATCAATAGTAAATTCTTCATTAGCTCCAATAATCAACCTGCCGTCGTCAAAGGCAGGATCTTTGATATCCATAGCACCGAAGCGACCCATTATTCTGTCACGCAATGGCAGAATAACCTCGTCACCTTCTACAATAGCAGAAGCCCAGACACCCTTGACTGTACCGCAGTCATCTTCACGACAGATAATATCCTGAGCTACGTCAACCAGTTTACGGGTCATGTAACCGGAGTCCGCCGTTTTGAGCGCTGTGTCCGCCAAACCTTTACGTGCACCATGCGTACTAATAAAGTACTCAAGTACAGTCAAGCCTTCACGGAAGTTAGAAATAATCGGGCGCTCAATGATATCGCCGGAAGGTTTCGCCATCAAACCACGCATACCAGCTAGCTGGCGGATCTGATCGCGGCTACCACGGGCACCAGAATCAAGCATAGCGTAAACCGGGTTAATTTCACCACGGCGTGATGCTGCTTCCAAAGTATTGAAAAGTTCGTTAGCAACGCTGTTACTTGTCTGAGTCCAGATGTCAATAACTTTATTATGACGTTCACCTTCAGTCAGAACACCAGTATTATACTGATTCATAACTTTATCAATCTGACCACGGGCAGTATCAATGTGAGATTCTTTCATCTCAGGTACATTAAGGTCTGTAATTGAGATAGAGAATCCTGCCAATGTAGCCCATTTATAACCCAGATCTTTAAGGTCGTCAAGCAATGTTACAGTACGCTGATGACCAGCGATTTTATAAGAATCACTGACCAGTAGGCCAAGCTGTTTCTTTTTGGCAACTTCATTGAAGAAGCCAAGTTGATCATCCCAGATTTCGTTAAAAATACAACGCCCTGGAGTAGTCAATAGAAACTTGTTTCCCTTATCACCGTAGATTGTATCAGTGCCAAAGTTAGGATTAGGAATTTTCACTGCATCATGAATGTGAATAAAATCACAATCCAAAGCATACAATACTTCAAAATAATCCTTGTAACATTTGGCTTTATCTTTGTTCTTAGGGGGGAAGGTCAGGAAATAAGAACCGAGCGTGATGTCCTGTGTAGGAGTCGTGATCGGATTACCATGAGCTGGCGAGAATATATTATTTGGAGCCAACATAAGTAATTTTGTTTCCATCTGAGCTTCATTCGACAACGGTACATGTACCGCCATCTGGTCACCGTCAAAGTCCGCATTATATGCTGTACATACCAACGGATGAATACGGATAGCAGAACCTTCAATAAGAACAGGATCAAATGCCTGAATACTGAGTCTATGCAGAGTAGGCGCACGGTTCAGCATTACTGGATGACCTTTAGTTACTTCTTCCAAGATGTCCCAAACAACTGTCTCTCCGCGTTCGATCATCTTTTTCGCGCCACGCACAGTATGAGCATAGCCGCGTCCCTTAAGGTGACGGATGATGAACGGCTCAAAGAGAATAAGTGCCATCTTCTTAGGAAGACCACACTGCCAGAGTTTCAACTCAGGACCAACCACGATAACTGAACGACCGGAGTAGTCAACACGTTTACCAAGCAGGTTCTGACGGAAACGTCCCTGCTTACCCTTAAGCATGTCACTCAAAGATTTCAAAGGACGATTACCAGCACCAGTAACGGCACGGCCATGGCGACCATTGTCCATCAGGGCATCAACAGCTTCCTGAAGCATACGCTTTTCATTACGGATAATTACTTCCGGAGTACGCAGCTGAAGTAGGTTTTTCAAGCGGTTGTTACGGTTAATTACACGACGATAAAGGTCATTCAAGTCAGAAGTAGCAAAACGACCACCTTCCAGTGGAACCAGCGGACGGAGGTCCGGAGGAATAACAGGAAGTACAGTCAGAATCATCCATTCAGGACGAGAATTGCTGCCGATAAAACCTTCAACCAAGCGCAAACGCTTAGCAAGTTTTTTACGGATAGCTTTATTTTTAGTACCTTCAAGAGCAAGTTCAAGCTCATCACGAAGGATTGGCAAATCAATCTGTTCCAGCAAAGTCTTAATTGCAGGAGCGCCCATATCTGCCGCAAAAGCATCACCATAGTCTTCACGAGCCTGACGGTACTCCAGTTCGCTCATTGTCTGACCGACTTCAAGCGGAGTATCACCTGGATCCGTAATCACCCAGTCTTCGTAGTAAACTACGCGCTCAAGTGACTTAGCTGTCATATCGATCATCAGACCGATACGACTTGGCATACATTTGAAAAACCAGATATGAGAAACCGGTACGGCAAGTTCAATATGGCCCATACGGTCACGACGAACCTTAGACTGAGTTACCTCAACACCGCAACGGTCACAAATTATACCTTTGTGCTTTACACGTTTATATTTACCGCAGTTACATTCCCAGTCACGAGTCGGTCCAAAAATCTTTTCACAGAACAGACCACCCTTTTCGGGTTTAAAGCTACGATAATTGATAGTCTCAGGATTTTTTACCTCACCAAAACTCCAGGAACGGATGACGTCCGGAGAAGCAACGTTAATCGATACTGCTCCGAAAGAAGTTGATGAAGACTTCCCAAGAAGTTCTCTGTAAGCATATGTATTATCAATCAATGCTCATCCCTCCAAGTTATTTTTGTTCGGGAGCCTGTTTGACAGTGCGAATATCAAGACCAAGACTTTGCATTTCTTTGAGAAGTACGTTGAACGATTCCGGGCGGCCGGCATCAAGGACATTTTGCCCCTTAACAACGGACTCATAAATTCTCGCACGACCAGAAACGTCATCACTCTTGACCGTCAGCATTTCCTGAAGAGCACAGGCAGCGCCATAAGCTTCGAGCGCCCATACTTCCATTTCTCCAAAACGCTGTCCACCGTGCTGTGCCTTACCACCAAGTGGCTGCTGAGTTACCAGCGAATAAGGGCCTACCGCACGAGCGTGAATCTTGTTAGCAACAAGATGGTCAAGTTTAAGCATATAGATCTGACCAACCATAACACGCTGATTGAACAAGTCACCAGTACGTCCGTCATAGAGATCAGTCTTTCCATCATATTTAAAGGAACCGTCTTCATGTTTTTTGAAGCCCCAGCGGAAATTATCACCTGCAGTCTTTTCGACTTCAGCATTACCTTTATCCATGAGATCAATGATAGCTTTTTCATCAATACCATCGAATACTGGAGTGGCAACTTTGATGCCAAGCATCTTAGCAGCCCAGCCCAAGTGTGTTTCAAGCACCTGACCAACATTCATACGTGAAGGTACACCAAGAGGATTAAGCACGATATCAACTGGAGTTCCATCTTCAAGGAACGGCATGTCTTCAATCGGAACAATCTTAGCGACGATACCTTTATTTCCATGACGACCGGCCATTTTGTCACCAACCTGCAGCTTACGCTTACAAGCTACGTATACTTTTACACGCTTGATGATGCCGGGATCAACAGATTCGCCACCTTCTAAGGTAGCAATGTTTTCGTCACGGTTAGTTTCATTATCTTTAAAGCGAGGCAGGAACACTTCAATCACTTCATTGACTGACTCTTTAAGAGGACAGTCTTCCATGCGCCAGTCGCTTGGTTTATTAGCCAGCTTCAGGATTGAGCTGCGAGTAACCTTACGGTTAGAGCTAATCAGAATTGCGTTCTCTTTACTTGATGACGCATCATAAATAGGATGCGGCAATTTTTGACCAAGCATGAGATCAGCAAGTCTTTCTGCAAGCTCTTCAACCAGTTCAGAATGAACTTGTTTAAAGTTGTCTTTAACCTGTTTGACCTGACGTCTTAATTCAGATTTAGTTAAAGACTGCTGGTTTGGATCCTGAGCATATTCGTAGCGTACATCCATAACGATGCCGCCTTTACCACTGCTTACTATCAAGCTGGAATCTTTAACGTCTGCAGCTTTTTCTCCGAAAATAGCACGCAAAAGACGCTCTTCAGGGGCAAGTTCAGTTTCACTCTTAGGAGTAATCTTACCAACAAGAATATCACCAGGCTTAACTTCAGCACCAAGTGAAACTACACCATCTGGACCAAGATTACGCAATGCTTCCTCACTTACGTTTGGAATATCACGAGTAATTTCTTCTGGACCAAGCTTAGTTTCACGCGAAATGATCTCAAACTCATCGATATGAATGCTGGTGTAAACATCTTCTTTTACCAGACGTTCACTAACAACAATCGCATCCTCAAAGTTATATCCGCACCAAGGCATAAATGCCACAAGTACGTTTTTACCAAGAGCAAGTTCTCCGTCATTAGTCGCAGCACCATCAGCAATAACATCGCCAGCTTTAATTGCCTGTCCCTGCATAACACTAGGACGCTGATTTACGCAAGTACCATTGTTACTGCGCATATATTTAATCAGCTGATAGGCGATACCTTTGTTAGTTTCAACAAGCGGCTCACCGTCATTGGTAATAACAATTGTATCAGATGAAACTTCAGCAACAATGCCATCTTTCCTTGCACAAAGAACAGCACGTGAATCACGAGCAATACGGCCTTCAAGGCCAGTACCAACCAATGGTTCTTCTGTTTTCAACAATGGAACAGCCTGGCGCTGCATGTTAGATCCCATGAGTGCGCGGTTAGCATCATCATGTTCAAGGAACGGAATGATACCAGCAGCTGCACTGACAAGCTGTTTAGGTGAAACGTCCATATAATGAACTTCATCACGAGGATGTTCTTCAGATTCACCTTTATAGCGAGCCATTACCATAGGCTTAGTAAAATTACCTTCTTCATCGATAGGAGCGTTAGCCTGAGCTATAACAAATTGCTCTTCACGATCAGCAGAGAGGTAATCAATTTTATCAGAAACTTTGCCGTCAATAACTTTTCTATAAGGAGTTTCAAGGAAACCAAAGTTATTGATTTGCGAATAAAGAGACATGGAAGAAATCAGACCAATATTAGGTCCTTCAGGGGTCTCAATCGGGCAAATACGTCCATAATGCGAAGAATGTACGTCACGAACCTCAAATCCGGCACGATCACGGCTCAAACCACCAGGACCTAGCGCACTTAAGCGACGCTTACTGGTGAGTTCACTGAGCGGATTTGTCTGATCCATGAACTGAGAGAGCTGATTCCTGGCAAAGAAGTCACGAACTACACCAGCAAAAGCTTTTGGATTCACCAGTTTGCCAGGAGTAATATTAGCTTCTTCAGCATTAATCAGAGTCATACGTTCACGAATAAGACGCTCGGTACGGAGCAGACCTACACGGCAATGATTCTGCATAAGTTCGCCAACTGTACGAACACGACGACTGCCAAGATGGTCAATATCATCTACCTGCCCACCAGTGTGACGCAAGTGAATCAGCTGCATTGTCGCAGCCATGAGGTCCTCTGGAGTCAGAGTCCGCTCAGACATTTCCAGCTCAACGCCGAGTTTTTCGTTAATCTTATGACGTCCAACAGCACCAAGGTCATAGCGCTTAATATCAAAGAAAAGGCGTTTGATAAGCTGTTTCGCGTTGTTTACGTTCGGCGGATCGCCGGGGCGCATTCTGCGATAAATCTCTTTAAGCGCCTCTTCAGAATTTCTGGCTGGATCGCGACGCAAACAGTCTATCAGGTATTTGTCACCTTCTTCAATCATAGCAAGCTCAATTCGCTTGATACCTGCATCCTGTAGTTCTTTAAGGTTAGTTTCGTTCATCTGAACGAGCTCTTCAAGAATAACAATATCATCTTCATTGATGATATCATCCACAGTATTATAAACAGACAAGTCTTTTGCTTTCAGCAAAGTGCTGACAGAGTGTGACTTGACTTCATAAACTTTATTGAGAATATCTTTGTTTGTCTCATAACCAATCGCACGTAAGAAAGTAGTAATAAGAAACTTGCGACGACGACGACGACGGTCGAGATAAATGTAAATATAATCGTTAATGTCAAACTGGACTTCCATCCAGGACCCACGGTCAGGAATAATTCTGTAAGAATACAGAGTTCGACCGCTAGAGTGCTTTTCCTTTTCAAAACAGATGCCAGGAGAGCGATGCAGCTGACTAATTATAACCCTTTCAGCACCGTTAATGACAAAAGTTCCATGATCAGTCATCACCGGGATTTCACCAAGGTATACACGTTCGGGAATCTCAGTACCGTTGTTCTTCAGCAGAAAATCAACATACAACGGAGCACTGTAAGTATTACCGTCTTTGATACAATCAACTACATTATATTTGGGCTCACCAAGAGAATATTCAACAAATTCGATTACGAGCTGCTTATCGAAACTCTCAATCGGGAAGATTTCATTAAATACTTCTTGCAGGCCTTGATCCTTCCGCATAGCAGCAGGAACTGTTTTTTGTAGGAAGTCTTCATAGGAATTAATCTGAACGCCAATAAGGTCCGGGACGTCCAGCACTTCCTGCAATTTACCAAAATTGATACGATCTGTCATAGCCCACCATTCCAGATATTACCGACAAAAAATATTTGGAGAACGTTAATTCCCCGCACCTACAACCCTCAAAAGAGGCAAAGCGTATAAACGCAAAAAGAACGGCAGGAAAATACAGCGTAAATTCCCGCCGTTATAGGCTGCACCTAAAGGTTATTTAACCTCGACAGATGCACCAGCGCCTTTAAGCTTTTCTTTGATCTGCTCAGCTTCTTCCTTAGACACGCCTTCTTTGACGGCCTTTGGAGCGCTTTCGACCAAGTCTTTAGCTTCCTTAAGTCCGAGACCAGTAATGGCTCTGACTTCTTTGATAACACCAACTTTCTTTTCACCGAAGCTAGTGAGAATTACGTCAAATTCAGTCTTTTCAGCAGCAGCGGCGGCTTCGCCACCAGCAGCAGGAGCTGCAGCTACAGCTACAGGTGCAGCAGCGCTGACACCGAGACGATCTTCCAGAGCTTTAACCAGCTTGGAGAGTTCGAGAACAGTCATGCTCTCAACATAAGAAATGAATTTGTCCATTTCTTCTGAAACTTCAACTTTGGTTTCTTCAGACATGATTAAATGCCTCCTGTTATTCTGTTATTGGTTTTTATTAATTATTTTCAATTTTATCTTTATATGCATTCAGCACATTGAGTATAGTAGCAGCTTTGGCATTAAGCACACTGACAAAGTCTCTCGAAGGAGCCTGAAGGACACCAAGCAACTGTGCCTGAAGAACTTCCTTGGCTGGGAGAGCAGCGATTTCGTTAACGTCCTGTTCTGAGAGAACAGCGCCTTCAAAATAACCGCCTTTAGCAGCAACTGCTTCATTTTCTTTGCCGAAGTCTTTGATAACCTTTGCAACCGCACCCGGGTCACCAGACCCGCTGATGAGTGCAGTAGTATCTTTAAGTTCAAAGCTAGCCAAGTCTTCAATCTCGAAAAGTTCCGCAGCTTTTTTGATAAGGCGGTTTTTCAAAACATGACATTGTGCTTCTTTATCAGCGAGCTGAGTTCTGAAATCAGAAAACTGTTTTACGTCCAGTCCCTTGTAAGATACAAAGTAGACATAATCAGAGTCCTTGAGCAAGTCCCCGATATAATTCACCAGATGGGTTTTCTCACTTCTCATAATTTTTGCCTCACGATTTCTTTGACGTCAACTTTGACTCCAGGGCTCATAGTTGAAGACATGGTGCAACTAACAAAGTATGTACCTTTAGCTGTAGCAGGTTTGGCTTTCTGCAATGCATCGAATACTGCATCAAAGTTTTCAAGCAGGTCTTCATTTGCAAAAGACAGTTTACCAAGCGGTACGTGAACGCAAGCACCACGATCAGCGCGGAACTCTACACGACCAGCCTTAGCTTCGCTAACAGCTGCAGCGACGTCATTAGTAACAGTACCAGTCTTTGGGTTCGGCATAAGGCCACGAGGACCAAGAACTCGACCCAGAGGACGTACTTGCTTCATAGCGTCGGGAGTTGCAATAAGAATATCAAAGTCGAGCCAGCCGCCTTTGATTTTTTCAATAATGTCTTCAAAACCGACAATATCAGCATCAGCAGATTTAGCTTCATCAGCTTGAGGGCCTGAAGCGATAACGCAAACTGAAATCTTTTTACCAGTACCTTTTGGAAGAGGGCAAGCGCCACGCACATTCTGGTCTGACTTTCTCGGATCAATGCCGAGTTTAAAGGCAACGTCAACAGTTTCGTCAAACTTGATGTGAGGCATTTTTTTGATGATTTCAATTGCTTCTGAAACGCTGTAGATTTGCTGGCGGCTGAAGCATTGTACCTGTGATGAATAAAGTTTACTTCTATGCATCAGACACCTCAATGCCCATACTGCGGGCAGTTCCAGCAATAATCTTGATTGCTGCGTCTTCATCCCGTGCGTTCAAGTCGTTTTTCTTGATCTCAACAATCTCTTTAATCTGATCAACAGTGATACTACCAGCAGTTTCTCTACCTGGGCTATTAGAACCAGAAGCAAGCTGCGCAGCTTTCTTGATCAATACTGCAGCCGGAGGCGACTTACAGATAAAAGTGAATGAGCGATCCTGATAAACAGTGATGACCACAGGGATAATCATTCCACTCTGAGCTTGAGTGGCAGCATTGAACTGTTTACAGAAATCCATGATGTTAACACCCGCCTGACCAAGAGCCGGTCCAACCGGAGGAGCTGGATTAGCGGCACCAGCAGGGATCTGCAAACGGATTTCTCCAGTAACTTTCTTTGCCATAATGATCTCCGTTCAGCACGTCGTGGTTTGAAATGGCAGGCTTTCTCCCACATTCGCACTGTATTAGTATATACTTGAGTATAGAACGCTACACTTCGCGTTCAACCTGCCAGAACTCCAATTCTACTGGGGTTGAGCGGCCAAAAATTGAAACCATGAGTTTCAGTTTGCCGCGTTCATTATCAATTTCTTCAATAACACCTTCAAAGTTTTCAAAGGCTCCGTCTTTAATACGGACAGTTTCACCGATGTCAAACATAATTTTCGGCCTGACTTGCTGTTCTTCCTTAGTTTGATGGAAGAGTTCATCAACTTCAGTATCCGAAAGCGGTACAGGATTATTACCGCCGCCGATAAAACCGATTACTCCCTGAACATTTCTAATGAAATACCAGGCTTTTTCATCTATATTAGTAGTTCCCGGCTCATACAGGTCCATGCGAACCAAAATATAACCAGGGAAGAATTTTCTTGTTGTAGTAGTTTTTTTCCCCTGACGGACTTCAGAAACTTTTTCCGTTGGGATATAGACCTCGTATACCGGAATATCATTTCCTTCAAGGTCGAGCTGCCGCTGGATAGAATCCCTCACCCGGTTTTCCTGTCCGGAAAGAGTGTGAACTACGAACCATTTTCCTACTTCTTCTTGCATGCTCGAATTCCTCTAAAATTTATTAAAGTGTTCCGGTAATAAACTGAACAAACCACCTGCTAACCTGATCAGCTACAGCGGTAAAGGCAACCAGAGCAACAATACTAACGATAACCAGAATAGTTGATTCAAATAGCTCAGACTTTCCAGGCCACGTACATTTACCCAGCTCGGCCATAGTATCAATAAGGAAACGTCTAACTTTTGCCATTACTCCGTTGTCCATCTGTATCTGCCTTAAATTTAATATCTATAAATTATTAAATGGCAGGAGCGGTGAGGCTCGAACTCACGACCTGCGGTTTTGGAGACCGCTGCTCTAGCCAACTGAGCTACACTCCTGCGCGAAAAATACGAATATAATTTATTTTGAACGTTCTCTATGCAGAGTATGTTTACGTTCGAACTTGCAATACTTATTAAGTTCCAGACGACCTGGAGTATTGCGTTTCTCTTTTTTTGTAGTGTAATTTCTGCGTTTGCACTCAGTGCATTCCAGAGTAACTATTTCTCGTGCCATTTTTTCACCTATTATCTTAGATAATTAACCCGAACGGCTCAGAGCGAACTGTTCGGGATAATTGATCGAATCAAAATACCTGACTATTCAAGAATGTCAGCAACACGACCAGATGCTACAGTACGTCCACCTTCGCGAATCGCGAAACGAAGACCTCTATCCATAGCGATCGGATTGATCAGCTCAACATTGATAGTGGTATTATCGCCAGGCATTACCATTTCAACACCTTCAGGAAGGTTGATGATGCCAGTAATGTCAGTTGTACGGAAGTAGAACTGCGGGCGATAGTTAGTGAAGAACGGAGTATGACGGCCGCCTTCATCTTTGCTCAATACGTAAATTTCAGCTGTGAATTTAGTATGAGGAGTGATAGTACCTGGTTTAGCCAGAACTTGACCACGCTCAACTTCATCCTTCTTAGTACCGCGAAGCAGACAACCAACATTGTCACCAGCACGACCTTCGTCGAGCATTTTGCGGAACATTTCAACACCAGTAACAGTAGTTTTAGCAGTATCTTTGATACCAACGATTGCTACTTCTTCGCCAACTTTGATGATACCGCGCTCAATACGACCAGTTACAACTGTACCGCGACCTTCAATTGAGAAAACATCTTCAATCGGCATCAAGAAAGGCTGATCGATATCACGAGCAGGCTCAGGGATGTATTCATCAACAGCATTCATCAGTTCAAGAATACTTACGCAGTCAGCATTATCAGGATCGCCGCCAGCTTCAACAGCCTTAAGAGCAGAACCTTTGATAACCGGAATATCATCGCCCGGGAAGTCGTATTCGCTGAGAAGTTCACGAACTTCCATTTCAACGAGTTCGAGCAATTCTTCGTCATCAAGCTGATCAGTTTTATTCAGATACACAACGATAGCTGGAACACCAACCTGACGTGCCAACAAAACGTGTTCACGAGTCTGAGCCATCGGACCATCTGTAGCTGCAATCACCAGAATAGCACCATCCATCTGAGCAGCACCAGTGATCATGTTTTTAACATAGTCAGCGTGACCAGGACAGTCAACGTGTGCATAATGGCGCTTTTCAGTTTCGTATTCAACATGTGCAGTATTGATAGTGATACCACGTTCGCGCTCTTCAGGAGCGTTATCAATTTCGTCGTAATTTTTGATCTCACCACTACCATACTTCTTATTGAGAACCATAGTGATAGCAGCAGTCAAAGTAGTTTTACCATGGTCAACATGGCCGACAGTACCAATATTAACATGCGGCTTAGTTCTTTCGAATTTTTCTTTAGCCATCTTTTTGTCCTCCTGGCATTAACCTTTAGAGTTTTTTTATGGTTTATTATTCAAAAAATTTATATAATCTGGAGCCCACAACCGGACTTGAACCGGTGACCTCTTCCTTACCAAGGAAGTGCTCTACCGACTGAGCTATGTGGGCGCCTGTAATTCTGCAAACACCTCACAGCGTAGGCAAATACAAGTTCTAACTATACACTTGCGTATTTCTCTTTCAAATACCACTCCAAAAAAAAAGACCAAAAAAAAATTGGTGCTCGGGGGGGGACTCGAACCCCCACGGATCTCTCCACATGGCCCTCAACCATGCGCGTCTGCCAATTCCGCCACCCGAGCTTATTGGGTGATTATGTTGTTGAAACAGGCCTTTATATTAGTGGCTGCTCCGATTATTGCAAATGTAAAAAGATTTTTTTTTTAGATTTTTCGATGATTTGATGTTTTTTGTAGTTTTGCCTATTGCAATTCAATGCATAATGGCATTTTTTAAACATACTTTACAGGTAGAACAGCATATTCAACTACCGTTTCTTATGATGCTTCGGAAAGAGCAAAATTCTGACTGCTATAAGGCCAGAAAGAACATAACCGATAACCCCTATCAGAGGCACACCATGCCACATTGGTGGAATCTTGGCGTGCACAATCAGGGAAGAGCCGATAACAAGGGCAGCTAGTACTATCGAATAAGATATCTGATGACTAAAGTCTTCCAGAGTGTCATAAAACTCGCTTAGGTTCTTATGCTCAAACTCAATCTGCATCTTGCCCTCTTTTGTCTTTTCAAGTACAGTCTGCAAACTAAGGGGAATATCCCCCAGGGCATTAAAAAAGTCTTCAGCTGGCTCCATCATATTACTAAACATATACTTAGGATGCAAACTCCTGAGCCTTAGCTTAAGTATAAAAGGCCTCAGGTGCTCAAAAATTTCCAGTTCTTGGTCAAATTCATGAGCAAGGCGCTCTATTGTGATGAGTGATTTAAGCATCATATAGAGGTTAGGTTTAAGTGTTAACTCATGCTCATTCAATGTTCGCATCAAATTTTCAAGAATTTTGGCTAGCTCAATCTTCTTTACAGGCAAGTAGAGGTTTTCATCAATAATATCACATATATCCCTCTGAAGCTTTACGATATCAGGTTCATGTTCATATGTAGTAAGTTTCATCAATGCCAATGCAATACGATGCTCATCACCACGCAGAATATTTCGCAGCATTCTTACAAAATCATGCCGCTCCTGAGTAGAAACTCTCCCCATCATACCAAAGTCTATAAATACGATTATATTATTATCTTTTAGAATTATATTACCGGGATGAGGGTCGGCGTGAAAAAAACCATGCATAAAAATTTGCTCAAGCACAGAATCCGTGCCTTTTGACGCAACCAGCTTCAAATCGAACTTCTTGCGCAGCTCATCATTTTTTATTATATCGGTCGCTCTTTCACCTTTCACCCGCTCCATAGTCAGAACTTTGTGAGTACTGTAATCGTCAAGCACTTCGGGAACATAGATATATTTATCATTCCGCATATTTTCAGCGAATCTGCGACAGTGTGATGCCTCAATTACATAGTTAAGTTCCTTAGCTATGGAACGGGCAAACTCTCCAACAATGGCAGTAGGCTTCTGCAAAGCAAATTCTTTAATATGGTGCTCCATAATCAGAGCCAGGTGATTCATTATCTCGAGATCTATTTCTATAATCTTTTTTATTCCCGGACGCTGCACTTTCACTACAACATCCTGCCCATCATGCGTTATCGCTCTGTGAACTTGCCCTATCGAAGCTGCAGCAATGGGTTTTTTAATAAAAGATTTAAACAAATCTTTAGGATCTTTTCCGAACTCGTCCTTAATAATAGCCTCTATGTCTTCATAAGAGAACTCTGGCGCGGAATCTTGAAGTTTAGAGAGTTCATCAACATAATCCATGGGAATCAAATCAGGGCGGGTAGACAGTATTTGCCCCAGCTTAATAAAAGTCGGCCCCAACTCTTCAAAGGCTAAGCGAACACGCTCAGGCATAGTATGCGATGTCAGCTTAATTTTTTTCTTGGTGAATATACGGAAGCCGAATTCAAAATAATTATCCAACTTCAGAGTATCAGCTAGACCGCCAAATCCAAATTTAAAAAGTACATGCAGAATTTGTTCATAACGATGCAAATTCCTGTAAGTACTGCCGATTTTCTTTATTCTGCGGATAGTAAGCATGAAATTCCCCGCAATATTTGCAAATTTCCTCGTTATATATACTATAAAGACAAAGAGAGAAGTTTACAAGAGGCGCAGGGAATTCAATTTTGAGGAATGAACTTCAGAGGGTTGTCATTTCTATCAGAAAACCTAAGAAAGAAGTCCCAATTTGATCCAACCGAGACACACTTTACAACAACAAGATTGTAGCCCTTTCTCATAGAAATGTTTTTGACAACATCCTGATCCCATTTACCAGTTCTGGGCTGCCTGTCATAAGCATGAACCAGCTGATGATTTACCCAGATTTTAATATAGCCGGAACTGCCCGCATATAAAATAAGGTCATCCAGAGCTTCTTTACTGTACAAGTATGTAACAGCATAAGCCGCGGCGTACTGGTTCTTTCCTTTATATACCTGAGCAAGATCAACCTGCCCTGGGCTACTCTTAGAGTTAAATCTAACTAAGCGCCAGGTTAAACCAGTGTCAGCATCCTCGGTTCCAGTCAAACTTTTTTCATCTTTCACAAATTCTCGATGCAACACAGACTTTGTACCATTCAGCTGCAAATCATTGCTGGAATAATAGAAAGGTCCAAAAACATTCCACCTTACAATAAAATTATCCGAAGACAGAAACAGAGAACCATTACCATCAGTAGTTACTACTTTATTTACATTAAGATGCTTTTTAAAAGGAACTACAGGCGGCTGTTCCGGCCTTTTTAAAGCTATAGTTTTATTCTCTGCAGTTTTTTGGGCAATAGAAACAGGCCTAGTCCCCGGAAGTAAATCATCTAGTCCATTCAACTCACCAACAGCATCAGGGGCCTCGCTGCTGACTTGATCTTCAACCTGCATTTGAGCCGGTGGTTCAATATTCGGAACATCTACAGAGCGGCATCCAAATCCCCACACCGCAACGAGTAAGCTTATCACAATATATTTTAAACTGTTTATATAAAAACGCATTTTCTAACACCTTCGACAAATTCAAGACCTTAGGCCTCATTAATGTATTCAAGTCAAATTTAGCTTTATATAAGTAGAATTGCTAACAGAATAGCAAAAAAAGCTCAGGATTTGTTATATAATAAATTTTAGCTCTTTCATTATAACTATTACTTCTTCCCCCTTGTCATTATAATAATTTGGCTTTTTTATCAGATCAGAGCTTGCTTTTGACATTAAAAATTGCATTTTTCTAGGATGATTTAGTAGTTTTAAAACAGCACACGGAGACACTCCAATATGTATTTAGGCAGAATTGTTGCAATCGGCATGAACAACTCCGGCAAGGCCGCAGCTATGTATCGTGTTTCATCACGCTCGTTTCCAAATCGTGAAACTCGCAAGCAGGGCGAAACAGTTTCTGTTATGCCTCGCGCCGGATTTGAAGATGACTTGAAAAAAAGCCCATATATAGCTTACAACTGTGTTCGCATTGCCAGAGACTTTGCGATAGTAAGTAACGGCTCCCACACTGACCCGATTGCAGAAAAAATAGCGATGGGCCTGCCTCCACGCGATGCGCTGGCTCTCAGCCTGCTGGCAATGGATTACGAAAAAGATGACTACGATACTCCTAGAATTGCAGCAGTAATTCAGCAGAACAGCAACGAAGCATACCTTGGAATAGTTAGAAAAGACGCTGTGATGGTTCGCGCCTTCAAGCTCGAGCCAGGAAAAGCTTATTACCTTTCCACCTATGAAAAAAACACTCCCCAAGATGAGAATATTGATACAGCTTTTGATGCAGAAAACGCAGATGCCGCATGTACATACTCTATCAAGGGCGGAGCCTTTGCAGATTTCGAACACCCAGTAACTGCCGCCGCAGTAATTGCTGACGCCGATACTTTTGATATAGCTACGGAAGTTGTATAAATGATCGCTGCAGAAATCCTGAAACAACTGAATCCAGAACAAGCTGAAGCAGTAAAAACCATTAATGGACCGGTGTTGGTACTTGCTGGTGCCGGAACTGGAAAAACCCGTGTTATAACCTTCCGGGTTGCCTATATGCTGCAGGAAGGGGTCGATCCCAGTCACATCCTTGGACTGACTTTTACAAACAAGGCTGCCCAGGAAATGGAAGAAAGGCTGGAACAACTCGTTGCGCCTGAATTAGCAAGAAAAGTAACACTGGGAACTTTCCATTCATTTTGTGTCAGGGTTCTGCGTAAGGAAATCAAACATTTAGGTTATATGCCGAACTTCACAATAGCCGATGACTCAGATCAAAGCGGATTGCTCAAACAGGCCGCCGCTGCACTTGGCTACTCCAAAGATCATGTACCCCTGTCCCCTTTACGTTCGTTCATAGGGCGCATGAAAAACAAGCTGCTATTGCCGCACGAAGCATCAAAATATGCAGAAGGTGAAAACGATGCTATCATGGCTCGAATCTACCGTGAGTATCAAAACACACTTGAAATGCAGAATATGCTCGACTTTGATGATATGCTGCTGCTTGTTTATGAGCTATTTGACAAATTCCCTGAAGTGCTGAAGAAGTATCAGAAAAAGTATCAATATCTGCTTGTAGACGAATATCAGGACACCAATGATGCACAGTTTGAGATAATTAAAATGCTTGCTGGTGAACAGCAAAACCTTTGTGTCGTAGGTGATGATGATCAGAGTATCTACGGTTGGCGCGGCGCGAATGTTGGTAATATTCTTGAATTTCCACAAATGTTCAGGAATACTTGTGAGGTTAAACTGGAGCAGAACTATCGCTCAACCAATAAAATTCTGACTGCCGCAAACGAAGTTATTGCCAAAAACGCCAATCGTTTCAGCAAAAATCTTTGGTCAGGAATGGGAGACGGCGACAACCTGTTACTAGTCAACACGACTTGCGCCGAGGCTGAATCTGATTTTATCGCTGAATTCATTGCTCAGGAAATTGAAGAAAAACCCGAGTACAGTTACAGCGATTTCGCCATTTTATACCGATCCAATCATTTATCGCGGCAAATCGAAGCAAGCTTACGAAACAACTCTATACCTTACAAGATGGTTGGAGGGCAGGAGTTTTTTCAGCGCAAAGAAATTAAAGATGCCGTCGCTTATCTGAAGCTGCTGGTAAACCCCAAAGAAGACCAAAGCCTTCTTCGAATTCTTAGCATACCGCCACGCGGATTAGGGAAAAAAGCTGTTGAAATGCTGAAAAAATACCAGGGTGCTTCAATGCTGCCGTTTACCGAGCTGCTTGGTCATTCTGATTTCATTTCAGATCTTTCAAGTAAAGCAGCAAAGGCAGCTCGTGAACTCCATGACTGCATGAAGCGCTATCGAAAATCTTTCAGAGTACCAGGCGACCTCGCTCGCAAAGTTTCAGCTTACCTTAGTGACATTGGCTACCTGAATGGCCTTCAGAAAATTTACAAAGACATTGATGATTCATTTAAACGTCGTGAAAATATCGACGAATTTATCAATGCAATTGCACAATATGAACGCGGCTGTGAAACACCCCCTACCCTTGGGGAATATTTGGAAAGCTACGCCCTTCTTCAGGAGAATGATAAAACCGAAGATGATACCGACGACGGTGACGGCGTAACTCTGACTACTGTACACGCTGCTAAAGGCCTGGAGTACCCCTATGTATTCCTTGTTGCACTCGAAAAAAATATCTTTCCTCATGAAAGATCAGTACATGAAGGCAGTACCGATGAAGAGCTGCGACTGTTCTATGTCGCGCTTACAAGAGCGAAAGAAAAGCTGATAATGTCTTGCTCAAGTGCTCGAATGTATCGCGGTTTTGACCGTCCGCAGATACCTTCCGAATTTCTCACATACATTCCTGAGGATCTCGTTGATGTATGCGAACCCGAAGACATTATAAAGACTCTGGACAAAGCTTCACTTGCTGCAGGCTTTGCCGAGATCTTCAAAATGCTTGAAGAGGATTAATTTTATCAGGTTGCTATATCTAAATTGCGTTGTATATTAATCAATTCAGTTTAAACAGAACGGGATTTTTAATATGAAAATTACCGAGGACATTATTAAAGCACTGCAAAATTGCATAGATGCAATTGGTTCAATATCAGATTTTTCCCAACAGGCAAATGTAAATATTGAAACATTGAGCAAGTATATGAGTCGCAAGTCCCAGTCAATCAGACAGGATACATGGGAAAAACTCTATCCTTTGATACAGGCATATTTGCCTAAATCAAGCGATGAGAATGAATCTAAAGCTATCAGCTATAAACCCAAAAGTAAATCCCAACTGGAAAAGTATGCCAGCTTGACCAGTGACGAAAAGATTCTACTTGACGCTTTTAGCGCATTACCTATGAAAATACGAAACCAGAAACTGCTGGAAATCGTAGAGCTCGCACGACAACAGGTCGTGATGAATAAAGAGGACGAGTAATTCAACCTTACCAAGGGTAGTTTATGTTAAAAAAACTCTCAATTTTAGTAATCATGTGTACAGCAGTGGCGCTTGTTGCCGCCCCAAAGCTGAAGGTAGCGACCGTAGACATGGAGAAAATTTTCGAAAACTTCTACAAGAAGAAGCAGGCTGATGCAACCTTGAAACAACAGGATGAGATTTATAAAGCCTGGGTTAGAAAATTGATCGATTCAATGAACAAGCTGGAAGAAGAATATAAGATACTTCGTGACGCATCTCAGAATATCGCACTTTCAGCATCTGAACGTGAAAAAAAGCGCCTTGAAGCACAACGCAAATTCCGTGACATGCAGCAGAAGAAAGCTGAAATAGAACAATATGTAATGGAAAAACAGCGTCAATTCAAGAAGCTGGAGAAAAAGAAACGTACAGAAATTATCGATGAAATCCTGACGGAAGTTAAACGCCGTGCAACCTTAAAAGGTTATACTCTTATTATTGATAAAACCGGTAAAACCCTTAACGCCATTCCTGCTATTCTTTACAGCAGCCCGGCCTTTGATATTACCGATGAAATCCTGAAAGCATTGAACCGCGGTCAAGACAATCCAGACATTCAAAAAGATGTAGACTCAGCAATTAGATAATTTGCATAAATATCAGGGAGTTATAATGAAACAGATTACGGCTGGACAAATAGCTGAAGCAGTTAATGGAAATGTAATTGGAAATACTGATCTTGCCATATCCGGTGTAGCTTCACTTATGGAAGCTACTGAAAATCAGGCCTCATTTGTCGGTAATAAACGCTATTTAAGCCAGTTACCTGACTCCAAAGCCGGTATTATTCTTGTTGACAAAAAACTTAAAAAACAGCTCGACACAAATCGCACTTATGTGCTTTGCGATAACGTTGATTACGGTTTTTCTAAAGTTATAGCTTTTTTTGCCCCGGAGCCTGTTACATATGCTCCCGGCATTCATCCTTCCGCAATAGTTGCTGAGTCAGCAAAGCTGGCCGAAGGTGTATATATCGGTGCCAATGCCGTTATTGATGAAAATGCTGAAATCGGCTCCGGCACTGCAATCGGAGCTGGAACATTTATCGGCCAGGAAGTTATTATTGGAGCACAGTGCCAGATTTCTCCAAACGTTACTATCATGCACCGCTGCAAAGTGGGACATAAAGCCATACTTCATCCTGGCGTTGTAATCGGCGGAGACGGATTTGGTTTCGTTCCAGGGCCACAAGGACTGGCAAAAGTTCCGCAGACCGGAATTGTTCAAATTGACGATGACGTTGAAATCGGCGCTAACACTACTATTGACCGTGCTCGTTTCGGTCGGACTTGGATTAAGTCAAACGTTAAAATTGACAATCAGGTAATGGTTGCTCACAATGTAGAAGTTGGCGAATCAACTATCCTTATAGGCCAGTCCGGTATTGCGGGAAGTGCCAAACTTGGCCGTGGCGTAATTATCGCAGCTCAGGCAGGCATCAACGGACATATTACCATCGGTGACGGTGTACAGGTTGCTGGGACATCAGGTGTTGTCAAAAGCCTGCCGGCTGGATCAATTGCCGTTGGCACTCCTGCCGAAGGCCAGCGTGAATTTATGAATCGCCGCTCAATGCCGAAAAAATTTGATAGATTATCCAAAAAATTTATAGCTCTTAAAGCTGAAGTGGAAGAACTTAAGAAGTAACTTTCACCTCAAATTGAAGTCATATTTTGAAAGCCGGCTATTATAGTCGGCTTTCGGACATTTATAACCATGGAGTCATTTAATTTGACATTCAACAAAAAAATATTTCTGCTGAGTATACTTGCCTTGTTTATACTGCCATGCCTTACGTTTAAATCGTTTGGAAATGACAATGAGCCTGAAAATGACCCACTGCGCATAAAAGCAAAATCAGGTGATACAAACGCACAACTGGAGCTAGGCAATCAATATTTCTATGGTCAAAAACGGCCTCAGAATTATCCCGTAGCGGCACACTGGTTCCGCAAATCAGCTTTAGACGGCAACCAAGAAGCCCAGTATAATCTGGGAGTTTGCTATGAGTACGGGCTTGGCATGAAGAAAAATCGTTATCTGGCTTTTCGCTGGTATCGCAAGGCTTCTGACCAGAAGCTTAAAGCGGCCACCTACAACCTTGCCATGTGCTATGCTGAAGGTATTCCGCCTGTGCGTAAAGGAGGTATAAAAACTCCAGCTCTATTTGCTGATTATCCTAAAGCCATGCAAATCATGAAAAAACTGGCTCTGCAAAAATACATACCAGCCATTCGTCAGCTTGGTGTATTTATACTTGATAACCCTAAGGATAAGCCGACTGAATCCCAAAAATCCACAGCATTTAAGCTATTTTTGCAAGCCGCGTCTAAGGGTGACTGTCAAGCAATGCGGCGCTTAGCAGACTGTTATTACGGCGGTTTCGGAGTTGAAAAAGACGATTCAAAAATGCTTTACTGGCTACGGCAAGCCTCAAATTCAGGTGATATTGAGGCAACCGGAAAACTGGGCTATTGCTACCAGATTGGCAAAGGGGTCAAGCTTGATGAACGTAAAGCATTTGAGCTTTTCAAACAGGCTGCCGAAGCAGGCCTCCCTATGGCTCAGGTGAAGATGGGTGAATATTATCTTGCAGGGAAATTTGTAAAGGAAAATGTTAAAAAGGGCATAAGATGGTATGTTGAAGCTGCCAAACAAGGCAATCCATATGCAATTTTCAAAATGGGTGTTTTCCACATTGACGGCATTGGTATCCCTAAAGATCCGGGACGCGGCGTCAAATACTTTTTCAGAGCTGCAAAGCTAGGCAATACTCATGCTCAATTCAACTTGGCAGCCTACTACCAGAGCGGGAAGATTATCCCAAAAGACCTGGGAGCAGCTTTTTACTGGTTTAAGAAAGCCGCTGAAAAGGGCGACCCCAAAGCCATGCGCCGCCTGGCAATTTGCTATTTTGAAGGGAAAGGTACCCGCAAGAACGAAAAGCAGGGACTTTACTGGATTTCTAAAGCCGCTAAACTTGGTGATCTTGAAGCCCAGCGCTTGCTTATGCCTTAATCTTTATTGTTCAATATGACATAAAAAAATCCTGCCATAAAATTGGCAGGATTTTTTATTACCGTAGAACGGTTTGAAGCATTAAGAATTACTTCGCATAGTCAATGGATCTTGTTTCACGAATGATAGAAACTTTGATCTGACCTGGATAGTTCATTTCTTTTTCAACCCTCTGACAAATATCTTTTGCCAGAATCTGTGCTTCACCTTCTTTAATCTTAATCGGATTCACAACAACGCGGACTTCACGACCAGCCTGAAGCGCAAAACATGATTCTACGCCATTAAAGCTGTGTGCAATGTCTTCGAGTTGTTCTAAACGTTTAAGATAAAGCTCCGTTGTCTCACTTCTAGCACCCGGGCGGGATGCACTCAAAGTATCACAAGCGTTGATAAGAATATCATAGATACTGGCAGCATCGACATCTTCATGATGAGCTGCAACTGCGTGAATTACGTCCTGAGCTTCATTATGCTTACGCAGAATATCAGCACCAATAGCAGCATGGGAGCCTTCAACTTCATGGTCAACAGCCTTACCAATGTCGTGGAAGAGTCCTATACGTTTAGCCTTTTGCTCATCTAAACCAAGCTCTGATGCAATAATGCCCATAAAGTAAGCTGCTTCAAGAGAATGCTGCAATACATTTTGAGAAAAGCTATAGCGATATTTGAGACGGCCAAGCAACTTGATAATATGGGGAGAAACTCCCTGAATACCTGTTTCAAGAACAGCTGCTTCACCTGTACTGAAGATTTCTTCTTCAACTTCTTTAGCTATTTTCTTAGTCTGATCTTCAATACGAGTCGGATGAATCCTGCCATCAGCAATGAGGCGTTCCATAAGCTGTCTTGCTACTTCTTTTCGGACAGGGTCAAAACAGGAAATCACAACTGCTTCCGGAGTATCGTCAATAAGAATATTAACACCAGTTGCAGATTCAATCGCCCTGATATTACGGCCTTCACGACCAATAATACGGCCTTTCATTTCATCGCTGGGCAATGGAATAGTTGCTGTAGTACGATCATATGTACAATCAGAAGCATAACGCTGAATTGCATATGTCAAAATACGGCGAGCTTCTTTTTCAGACTTCTGCTTTGCTTCCTCAAGAACGTCACGAACCAGTAGACCTGACTCGTTTTTAACTTCATTCTTGAGTTTTTCAAGAAGGATTTCTTTAGCACTTTCACGATCCAGCAGCGCAATACGCTCTAACTCGTCAATCTGCTTGGAAATGCTCTTTTGTAACTCTTGCTCACGATTAGCAAGACGGTCACGAAGTGCATCAATATCTTTTTCTTTACGGGTGAAATTCTCTTCTCTTTTCTCCAGTCCATCTGCTTTTCTTTCCAGATTTTCTTCACGTTGAGAAAGTCGTTTTTCAACAGACAGCTGCTCTTTGCGACGCTGCTGCAGTTCATCTTCAACCTCCTCACGCATCTTGAGAACTTCCCCTTTAGCAGTAACTTTGGCTTCACGCTTAATGTGCTCAGCCTCTTTTTCTGCATCCTCTCTTATTTTGATAGCGAGCTGTCCTGCCGAAGCCTTCTGCATTTTCTGCATAAAAGCGGCCACGACAAAGCCTGCTATAGCGCCACCAACACCCATGATGATGTAAGTTGTCATTTAGAGTTCTCCTCAGTTACGGTTTCTTCGAAATTAAATACAGATGATTCAGTAATCACCTTATTCATTCTACGATCATGGTCATCTGCCGGTAAATCCTGAGCTTTCTGACAGTCATAAAATATCCCGATAACCATATTTTCGGCATCGGTTAATAGACGATCATAATAGCCCCCACCACGTCCAAGACGCATTCCATTCAGATCAAAAGCCACCCCAGGGACCAGCCAGACCATGGATTTCATTTCGGTCCTAGATGCAGTTGAAAGGTGACCTGCCGGTTCCAGCAGTCCATATTTTCCTTCAACTAGATCTTCCGACAAGTTGCTTATCTCAGCCATTTCATAAACACCGGTATCCGGTGAATATCTTGGCAGAAACACTTTTTTTCCGAGAGCCAGGCAATGCTCAATTGAGACCGATAAATCAGTTTCAATACCGTCGGAAACATAAGCCGCAATAAAGCTTGCACCGATAATTTCAGGCTGTTCGCAGATACTGCTGTTAATTGCTGCATCAGCGTTAACCTTGTACTCCGGACTCAAACTTTTGCGACATAGAGCGAATTCTTTACGCACTGATTTTTTAATTTCAGCAGAACTCATCTTTCGGCCTCCGACTGGCGACACTGTGCCCAGTATTCCAGTCTTTGTTTGATTTTATGCTCATAGCCGGCACCATTTGGAGTATAGTAAACTTTTGGTACTCCCATATAATCCTGAGCCGCAAAACCTCCCTCAAAATCATGAGGATATTGATATCCCGGCGCTTCCCGGCGCTTCTCGCGTGAACCGGAAGAATTTGGGTCCCGCAAGTAGCTTGGGACCGGCTGAACACGTTCATTACGAATATCCTTCAAAGCTGCGTCCACTGCCACATATGAGGCGTTACTCTTTGGAGCAGTAGCACAATAAACTGCAGCTTGAGAAAGGATTATCCTTGCTTCAGGCATGCCGATCATTTCAATAGCCTGCATGGCACTTGTGGCCAAAGTCAGAGCTCTTGGGTCAGCATTGCCAATATCTTCAGAGGCAAAAATTACTATACGGCGAGCTATAAATCTTATATCTTCGCCAGCATGTATCATTTTTGACATCCAGTAAACGGCCGCATCAGGATCACTTCCACGCATGCTTTTTATAAACGCGCTGGCTGTGTCATAATGGCCGTCATCACAATAATTAATTATTTTCTGCTGAATAGATTCTTCAGCCTCAGCATCCCCAACCTGAATTACTCCGTCATTGTCAGTCTCAGTCGTCATGATGGCAATTTCAAGAGATGTAAGTGCTTTTCTAGCATCACCTTCACAGGCACTTGAAAGAAAGTCCATTGCACTATCAGAAACTTTGACTTTTTGTTTACCAAAACCCCGTTTATCAGCAACAGCTCTTTCAAGCAGTACGCGAATATCTTCGGCCGAAAGTGACTCAAGGGTAAATGCCAAAGATCGTGAAAGCAGTGCACCAACAACATAAAACTGAGGGTTATGTGTGGTTGCTCCAACCAATCGCACATTGCCGTTTTCAACATCAGGCAGAAGTGAGTCCTGTTGCGCTTTATTAAAACGGTGGATTTCGTCAACAAACAGAATAGTGTTACGGTTAACTATTTTTCTCCGTTCTGTAGCTATTTTTATCTGCTTGCGAATGTCAGCTACAGTAGAGATTACTCCAGACAGACGGATGAACTCAGAATTAGTGGAATTCGCAATTAATTCAGCAAGTGTTGTTTTGCCGGTTCCCGGAGGTCCAGAGAGAATAATCGAGGTAAATCTATCGGCATCGATGGCACGACGAAGCAATTTGCCTGGCGCCAGTAAATGACGCTGGCCAACATATTCGTCTAATTCAACAGGACGCATTCTAACAGCGAGCGGCAGTGCTGATGATTCTAAAGAAACATTGTCTTCAGTAACACCTTCCAACTGCTCAGCATTTTGCGACCCGATATGTAGATCAAGCTGTTCCATCACAAGCCTTTAAGGCGAGTGAACAAGCGAATTCAAAAAAGTATGCAGAAATCAGGTCAGCAGTAGACTGCACAACCAGCTCACCCCTACAGGCTTAAGCTGATTGATAATATATTTTGAAAAATCAAATACTATAAACATAACAACCCGATTTATTAAATATTGCATTGACGCAACTTATTACATACATATTTTTGAATAACGTTTGAACTCAAAGCCCAAGTTAATGTTATCAAAATATATATAAACGCTTCCATGCCTTCCAAAACAACGAGACATTGCGATAAATATCAATATAGCGCTTTTTAATAATGTTTAAAGAAAAATAGTTTAAAAATTAAGAAAAAAATCAATTCTTAAATGCCTTTAAATCACTTTATCATTCTTAATCAACAACTTGAAAACAACTCCAAAGCTGCTTATAATAAAGGCTTCAGGGTTTTCATTCATCTAGATTAAAAAATTAATTGACGACTGAATGACGGTGATAAAAAATACTCTTTTTATACTCGAAATAAATTTAAATGTCAACGTGTTACAACATTAGTGACGGATAAATGACGGATTGACATTGAAAGGAAGGTATCACATGGAAACATTCAGGTTTGTTATCATTGGCACTGGAAACATATCCAAGACTTATTTAAATGCTATTGAGAAACTTAAGAATATTGAAACTGTCGGTTTTATATCACGAAACCTACATTTGCCGGAAGGCATATCAAATAAGCTGCCAGTAACGGCAGATCTCAACACTTTTCCTGGAGAATTTGACGGTGTAATCATTGCCACTCCAAACGGCCTTCATCACAAGTGGGCTGTAGCCGCCGCGCAAATGGGTAAACATGTCCTGGCCGAAAAACCTCTGGATATTTCATTAAAGGCAATGAATCAGATGATTGACGCCTGCAAAGCTAACAACGTCAAACTTGGCTGTGCTTACCAGTATCGCACCAATGTTGATAATATGATTGTAAAAGAACTTCTTGATCAAAAAGCCTTCGGGAAAATAATCGCCGCTGATTATAAAATCAAATGCTGGCGTGAGCAGTCATACTACGACAGCGCTGCATACCGCGGCGGATATGAAATTGATGGCGGCGGCCCCTTCATACAACAGGCCTGTCATCAAGTTGATATTTACGGGTGGTTCTTTGGGCGCCCAGTTAGAACTGTAAGTATGCTTGGAACATTCCTGCATGACATGGAAGCTGAAGATCACGGTGTGGCAATTCTGCAACATGAAAATGGAATGATTGGTACAATTGAGGCCTCAACCTGCGCTTCTCCCGGATTTGCCCCTGAACTATATATACACACCGAAAAGGGGACTATTGTCATGACTAATGGAATGATTTCCGAATGGCATATTGACGACATCCCAAATCCAAGCAAAGAGGCGGTTCGACAGATGCACAGCGGAGCTGGAAGCGCAGCCGTCGAAGAAACCAGCGGGCATGAGCGCATTGTCGAAGATTTTGTTGATGCAGTCAGAACTAATCGTCAACCGATCGTTTCCGGAGAAGAGGCTAGACTAGCTACTGAAATTGTCCTTGGCATATATAATAACAACGTTTATCAAAAATAGTTTCTTTGATACCAACTAATTTTCGAATCAGGCAATCCCGTATTTTTGCAGCCTGTTTATGGTTGCCTGTTTGAAAATTCAATATAGTGAACTAAGGTTAAAGAAATTTAACTTTTTGTCGAACTAAATGGACCAGAACAGTGGCTGAAAACAAAAAACATATTGTAAAATCAAAAGATTTTCTTTTTGGCACAGATGACTCTGATGCATTATTGCTTGACTGTGGGAAAAAACTACATTCTGTTAATATTCGCTACGAAACCTACGGGAAACTCAATGCAAATGGCAGCAACGCAATTCTGATTTTTCATGCCCTGACTGGTGATGCCCACGTTTCGGGCTGGCATTCTGAAGAAGACCGCAAGCCAGGCTGGTGGAATGATATGATTGGCCCAGGCAAGCCAATCGACACTGAGAAGTATTTCGTTGTCTGCAGTAACGTCATTGGCGGCTGCTCCGGTTCGACCGGGCCTCGCTCTATTAATCTGGCAACTGGAAAGCTCTATAATATGGACTTTCCGGTAATTACCATAGCTGACATGGTCAGGGCCCAACGTCGTTTGATGAAACATTTGAAGGTAGAAAAATGGCTTAGTATAATCGGCGGCTCCATGGGAGGCATGCAGGCTCTCGAATGGTCGATCAGCTACCCTGAGCTTACAGAAAGCATCATACCAATTGCGACTACAGCACGCTTATCACCCCAAAGCATTGCCTTTGACTGGGTTGGTCGGGAAGCTATTCTAACTGACAAAAACTGGGATAACGGAGATTATACTGAGAATATTCCTGAGAATGGTTTGGCAACAGCCAGAATGCTGGCGCATATAACATACCTGAGTGATGAATCAATGCGCCGTAAATTCGGGCGTAACCTTCAGGAATCCGAATCATATTCGTTCGACTTCAAACGAGACTTTGCTGTTGAAAGTTACCTGCAATATCAAGGACAACGTTTCGTGGAACGTTTTGACGCGAACTGTTACCTTTATATTACCCGAGCCATGGATTATTTTGATGTGTCGGCTAAAGCAGGAGGCAACCTTGCTGCAGCATTTAAAAATGTTACATGCCCGTTTCTGGTGATTTCTTTTTCAAGCGACTGGCTGTTTCCAACGGCTCAGTCCGTTGACTTGGTAAAAGCCCTTTTAAAAAACCGTATTGACGTCTCATACTGTGAAATAGAGTCAAGCTACGGACATGATGCTTTTTTACTTGAAATTGAAGTTCTCGGCAAAATGATTTCAGATTTTCTACGTAATCGACTGGAGGTTATTGATGGTAAGTAAGCTTAAAGAAGAACTTGCAAAGCGTCAGGATCTGGTCGAAATATCAAAAATGATTGAATCCGGCACCAGAGTCCTTGATCTGGGCTGCGGTAACGGTGTATTTCTGAAGCTCCTGGAATACGAGAAAAATGTCAAAGGTCTCGGAATTGAAATCTGCCAGCAACAGATTATTGAATCAATTGCGACTGGCATTCCTGTAGTTCACGGTGACCTTAATCATGACCTTGACTTTGCTGAAGACAGTAGTTTCGATTATGTCGTTCTCAGCCGAACATTACAGGAAGTTCAGCGCCCTGACCGCCTGCTGAGTGAAATAGTGAGAGTGGGTAAGCGTGCTATCGTAAGTTTCATTAACTTCGGGTATTATAAAACCCGCTTTCAGCTTATGTTGACCGGCACAATGCCTGAAACTAAAAACCTGCCCTATCACTGGTATGACACTCCAAATATTCACCTTGGCACATTGAAAGATTTCAGGATGCTTTGCAAGGAAATGGATATACGCATTCTACGCGAGTTGCCGCTGGGCAATCAGAGAAAAATTTTCACTAAAGTAATTCCAAATTTATTTGCGCCGATGTGTATCTTTGAAATACGCAAAGGCGGATAAGATACTGTTGATATCTCGTTTATAGACAACGCCTAACATTTATCTCACATTACTTTCACACAAGCATATCCTTAATTTATTTGTTTCCTAATTACGTCGTAACAGCATTCTAACACTGCGGAGTTATCTTAACATTGTAGCGACCAAACAGGTTGTAAATGGCTACCTGAAACCTCACTGAATTGAGGTGGAAATTTTTAAAAAGCAATGTATTAGGAAATTATTTAAGGAGAACGATTGATGAAGAAAATGCTGATAGCCGCAGCCGCAATTGCAGTAACAGGCATTGATGCCTCTGCTGTTACATTGAATGGTGCAGGTGCTTCATTCCCAGCACCGGTTTATCGTGTCTGGACTTACAATTACAAAAGAACTGCCGGCGCAAGGGTAAATTATCAGTCTGTCGGTTCAGGTGCAGGAATCAACCAGATCAGAGCAAAAACGGTTGACTTCGGAGCTTCTGACAAACCATTGAAAAAAGCTGAACTTGACAAATACGGCCTGGTGCAATTCCCGATGTTGATGGGCGGTGTCGTTGTTGTTGTAAATATTCCAGGAGTAAAAACTGATCAGTTAAAACTTGACGGCAAAACTCTGGCAGACATCTTTCTTGGAAAAATTCGAAAATGGAATGATCCTGCCATTACTAAACTCAATCCAAACTTAAATATTCCTGCAATGCCAATTACTGTTGTCCATCGTTCAGACAGTTCAGGCACTACCTGGATTTTCACCAACTACCTGACAAAAGTCTCAGATGACTGGTCAAAAACAGTTGGCAATGGTAAAGCTGTAAAATGGCCTGTAGGTATTGGCGGTCAGAAAAACCCTGGTGTCTGCAACAATGTATTTAAAGTACGTGGTTCTATCGGCTATGTTGAATATACGTATGCATTTGAATCAAAACTAGCTACAGCAAGCCTCAAGAACAAAGCCGGAAATTTCGTCAAACCAAACCTGAATGCATTTCAGGCAGCAGGCGCCAGCGCTGACTGGAAAAATGCTCCCGGATATTACATGGTTCTGACCGATCAAACGGGAAAAGATTCATGGCCAATTACCGGTGTAACTTATATTTTGATATACAAGGTTCAGAAGGAAATGGCAAAAGCAAAGACCATGCTCAAATACTTCAACTGGTGTTACACTCAGGGAGCCTCTACTGCAGCAAAGATGCACTACGTACCAATTCCTAAAAATGTAGTTGGTATGGTTTCAGAAATGTGGAATAAAGAAGTTAAATATAATGGGCAGATGATTAAATAAACATTCAGCCTGATGTAGAAACTCAAGTCCGGCCTTTCATTTATAAGGCCGGACAATTACTTAATAAAACCCTATCAATCACTAGTAATGAGCTATTGTAATAAAAAACTTATCCAGCCGGAATATTCAGACCGAATATTCAAGGTTCTTACCGGAGCCGCCGCTATTCTTGCGGCGCTGCTCATGCTTGGTTTTTTCGTCCAGCTATTCTGGTATGCCCTGCCCTCTATAAAAACTTTTGGCTGGCGCTTTCTTATTTCTTCCGAATGGGATCCGGTAAAACAGGTGTACGGAGCGCTTCCTTCAATATTAGGGACTCTCATTACTACCGGGATTGCAGTGCTGATTGCTGTTCCGGTCAGCTTTATTGTTTCTATGTTTCTGGTTGAAAGCGCCCCGGCGTGGTTCAGCGTTCCTGTTAGTTACGCATTGGATTTGCTGGCAGCTATTCCCAGTATTATATACGGAATGTGGGGGTTGTTTGTGTTTGTTCCTTTCATGCAGAGCACAGTTCAACCATTCCTCGCGAATACACTGCATTTGAAATCAATCCCTTTTTTTGGAGGCAATTATAACGGCTTTGGATTTCTGACTTCCGGAATAATTCTCGCACTTATGATTTTACCTTTTGTCAGTGCTGTAATGCGTGATGTTTTCAAAATGGTTCCTTCAGTACTCAAGGAATCTGCATTTGGGGCTGGCGCAACTTCATGGGAAGTTACTTATGACATAACCATGAAATACGGTGCCCGCGGTCTACTCGGCGCAGTTTTTCTGGGTCTGGGACGTGCTGTAGGTGAAACAATGGCGGTGCTTTTTGTAATCGGCAATATTCAGACTATGCCCAAGTCATTTTTTCAAGCTGGTACAACTATCGCTGCGACTCTGGCGAATAACTTTGCCGAAGCTGAAGGCATTTTCAAGAGTTCATTATTCGAGCTTGGCCTGATTCTGCTCGTTATGTCATTTTTAATACAGGTACTTGCTCAACTCTGGCTGAAAAGAATTAGTCGGCAAATGGGAGAAAGCTAATGAGACGACGTGGTTTAGTTCTCAGAAAAACAATTGATATATCAATGAAGCTGCTTTCTATCCTGTTTGTAACAGTTGCAGTAGCTGTAATGCTCTGGATATTATATACTGTTTGCTCAAAAGGAATTGAAGCGTTCAGTTGGTCATTCTTTGTTGAACCTACCAAGCCATACGGAATTCCTGACGGCGGTATCGCCAATGCTTTGCTTGGTACAGTTATCATAACCATTGGTGCTGTAATTATTGGGGTTCCTCCCGGTTTATTGGGAGGTATCTACCTGTCAGAGTTTGCCCGTAACAGCAAGCTGGGCAACATAATTCGTTTTTCCGCAAACGTCATGATGGGAATTCCATCAATTATATGTGGATTATTTGTTTACGCCATGCTGGTTTATTCTACCAAACACTTTTCCGGCTTTGCCGGGTCGGTTGCGCTTTCAGTAATCATGTTCCCTGTAATACTGCGCACAACCGAAGACATGCTGTGCATGGTGCCGGATGCACTGCGTGAATCAGCTTTGGCCATTGGCATGCCGCGCTGGCGCGCTACTTTCAGCATTGTCTGCAAAGCAGCTAGCTCCGGGCTGGTGACCGGAGTGCTGCTGGCAATAGCAAGGGTCAGCGGAGAAACTGCCCCGTTGCTTTTTACCGCACTCTGGAGCGATGACTGGCCGTTCACTTTTTTCACTCAGCCAACAGCCAATTTGACAGTAACTATTAATGAATACGCCACTAATTCGCCCTTCAATGTCATGCACACCCGTGCATGGGGGGCAGCTTTAGTAATAACATTTATCATTCTGATACTTAACATATCCTGTCGAATTATTTTCAAAAACAAAGAACACGCCAGTTAAAGGATTCTTGAATAATGGTGAATGAAAACGGAGAAAAAATTAAAATCTCAGTTCAGAACCTGAACTTCTTTTACGGTAATCATCAGGCTCTGTTCGATAATAATCTGGACATACTGGAAAACCGCGTAACTGCAGTTATCGGCCCTTCCGGATGCGGCAAGTCAACCCACTTGCGTGCTTTCAACCGAATATTTGAACTATACCCGGAGCAACGAGCTAAGGGCAAGATCATTCTGGATGACGAAAATATTCTCGATCGCTCAATTGATATTCTCGAACTCAGAAGAAAAGTTGGGATGATTTTCCAAAAGCCAACACCATTTCCAATGTCTGTATTTGATAACGTCGCATACGGCTTAAAGCTGCATTTTAAGCTCAATAAATCTCAAACTGCCGAGCGTGTTGAAAAAGCCTTACGCGGCGCTTCTCTTTGGGATGAAGTCAAAGACAAACTGAAGAAAAGCGGCATGGCCTTATCAGGCGGGCAGCAGCAGCGTTTATGTATTGCACGTGCTATTGCTGCAGAACCGGAAGTTTTGCTTATGGATGAACCTACCTCGGCTATCGACCCGGTCGGTACCCTGAAAGTAGAAAACCTGATCGAAGAGCTTAAAGAAAAATTTACTATTGTGATAGTTACCCACAATATGCAGCAGGCAGCCAGGATATCTGAGCACACTGCTTTTTTCTATGAAGGCCATATCATAGAATATGACCTTACTAAAAAAATATTTACCAGTCCTTCTAATCAGAAAACAGAGGACTATGTCACCGGACGTTTCGGCTGATTTAAAGTCTGATAGAATGATTTGAGAATCTTAAGGGAGTTAGTTATGAAAGTGCATCTTAATAAAGAAATAGACGGTCTGAAGAAGAATATTCAAATACTCAGCTCAATGGTTGAAGGCGCGGTTAGAAATTCCGTTGTCGCAGTCATTGAGACTGACCCAAAGTTGGCAGAAAGAGTAATTGATAATGACATTCTCATCGATCAGAAAGAGATTGAAATTGAAGAAGAATGTCTCAAAATACTGGCCCTTCACCAACCTGTTGCCGGAGATCTCCGCTATGTTGTTGCCTGTATAAAAGTAAATAACGAACTCGAGCGGATTGGTGACCTGGGCGCTAATATTGCCAAACGGGTAAAGCATTTGTGCGAACATAACGGCACTGAAACCGCTGTCGACTTCAAACCAATGATGGATGTCACAAGAAGCATGCTCAAAAGTTCGCTTGATTCATTAATTTGCATGAACGGACAGCTTGCCGCCGAAATAATCCGAAAGGACGATATCGTTGACGACTATAACCGTCAAATGTTTATCGACCTGCAGGAACTGATCAAAGAAAATCCTGAGAAAACTGAATATTATGTAGATTTGTTAAACGTTTCGCGTCATCTGGAAAGAATTGCTGACTGCACCACGAATATCTGTGAAGACATTATTTATATGATAAAAGGCGAAATCATTAGACATGGTCACCTGAATTAAGGGAACAATAAACTCCAATTATTGTCATAATAGCTATATTTGAGGAAGATTAAAGTAATTTTTGCCTAGTTATAGCATTTTCAATGTATACAGATTGGAGAAAGATGGACATCATTTTTAATATATTGACCCACGATCGTTTAATTAACAAGCTCCTTAAGAAATACCCGGAACTTAACCTGTATATAAGAGTGTATAAAGCTAGCACATTTTCTGCCCTTAAAACCAAATCCCCATCATTTATGTCGGCTCTGAGCAACTTGTTAGCCCCCGGACTATTAGCATATTGCTGTTATGTAAATAAAATTGATATTTTCTTTCCTCCCAAAGAGGAAAATAAAGGCTGGGGAGGCCGCTTCAGGCCCCATCACATTAATACAAACATAAATAAAAAAATGGATGCTTTGTTTAGAATAGTAAATGAATCTATAAAAAAGTATCAAGAAAGACAAAATGGCTGGCCATATATTAATTTCCCAGTATATGCCAGAACTTTGGCACTAGATGATATTCAGGATGCCATTTTAGAAAATATAGATATCTTTCTTGAGAGTACCGAGTTCTTGACTCTTTGAGCTAATCCCTTTGCTAGGCTTTTTCCGCATTTGTTGCTTACCAAAATCCCGGCTGCATTCTTTAAAGGCTTAAGCCTCCCACGGGATTTGCTTTTTATTTAATATTTT
>JAAEMX010000166.1 GCA_024225035.1 Lentisphaerota bacterium | reverse complement strand
CGCCCGGGCACTTCGCGCAATCAAACCAGTTTGAGAGACTGAATAGACAGGGAAAAAGAAAAGGAGAAAAGTCAACAAACACAATAAACACGCTGCCTGCATATAGGCCAGGGGGCGAGGTAATGGTCAGGGGAACCCTCGGGTTTACTATGAGCGGGAGAAATTCTCCCATGCTCGAATTTTACAGTGAGGCAGCCCCGCGACGCGCCAGGGATAATGTGGTATCCAACCCACGCATCAGAGTCTGATCAACCGTCGTTTAAAATCCTCGTCTCCTGACATATATGCAGGCTACACTATAAACAAAAACATCGGCAAAAGCGGTGAGCGGGAAATATTACCTAAAACCTTGAAAAGGGACATGAGAGTGATATGTCGAAAACATTGCTCAATATCGACATATTCCCGTGACATGTCGATCATATCGACATATGCTCGAAATCTGTCGATAAAACTGAGAAAATTAAACATGAGTGACTTTGATACCCGTCAACCTTTTAATAACCTACCCCTGCTGCCACCCAAAACTGACGTGGAAACCAAAGTCGTATTAAAGAGATGCATAGAGGCAAGGGCTGCATTGGCTGAGCTCAAGCAAGCCGCGCTAATGCTTCCAGATCAATCAGTGTTGATCAATACGATGCCTTTGCTGGAAGCCCAGGCAAGTTCTGAGATTGAAAACATTGTCACAACAACAGATCGCCTGTTCCAATATGCAGATAAAGTGCCCGCCAATATTGACCCGGCAACCAAAGAGGCACTGCAATATAGAACGGCTCTTTATGAAGGGTACATGAACCTCAAAAAGCGCCCCCTGAATACCACCACCGCTGAAAAAATATGCACAACGATAAAGGGGGTAAATATGACAGTCAGAAGAACCCCTGGTACAGCACTCCAAAATGACAAGACTGGTGAGATTATCTATACTCCACCGGAAGGTGAAACACTGCTTCGGGAAAAAATGGCCAATTGGGAAAACTTTTTACATAGCGATGCAGACCTTGACGCCCTAATCAAAATGGCAGTCTGTCATTATCAGTTTGAAGCAATCCACCCCTTCACCGATGGAAATGGCCGTACAGGCCGCGTATTGAATATTCTTTATTTGATTGACTGTGGTTTGCTGGATACTCCCATCCTATACCTCTCCCGCTTTATTATCCAAAACAAAACTGATTATTATCAGCTGTTGCTGAACGTAACCTTGAAAGAGGAATGGACAGACTGGATTATTTTCATGCTGAACGCTGTGCAGGAAACGTCTAACTGGATGAGTGGAAAAATCAAAGCCATTTTGAAACTTATGGAAGCCACGCGGCAATTCATGCGGGCTGAAATGCCAAAAATATATTCCTCGGAATTGGTTGAGGTGCTTTTTAACCAGCCTTATTGCCGTATCGCGAATCTTGAAAAGGCGGGCATAGCAAAGCGGCAGACGGGTTCTGTTTATTTGGCACAACTTGCAAAAACAGGCGTTCTTGTCGAACGCAAGATCGGTCGCGAAAAAATATATGTAAATCCACGATATATGCGTCTTTTAACAAACGACTCAAATAATTTTGCGCCATTTGAAAGCAAGAGCTTTTCATAAAACTCGCGTATTCCGTTTGGTTTCGCGATCTATGTTGCCCAAGGGGGCTTTGAAATAAATTCATATCCGAGGTTTTTACAACCTGTTGTTCGCTTTTGACTCATCCGGGCAAGGGTTGGAACCTGGCTGTCCACATAATCTATGATGACCACATCTTTTTTGTCTTCATGGCTTCGATTGAGTCTGCCGGCATATTGCGCCAAAGTTCCCTTCCAGGAAATTGGCATTGCCAGAAACAACGTATCAAGCCGGGGATCATCAAAACCTTCACCCAAATAGCGCCCGGTTGCAATTATTAACCTCTCCTGAGTATCTGGAGTTTCCTTGAGAACCTGGATAGCCTGACGTCGTTGTCTGGCACCCATCCCACCTTGAAGCACAATGATGTTCTTTGCAAAACCGGAAAACTTATCGCAGAAATAGGCAACATGATCCCGGCGCTCGGTTAACAAGACAGGAGACCTGCCAGCTTCCAACGCCTGCAAGACGTCGTCAAATATTAAATTATTCCGCGCTTCATTAATTGCCAATTGCTGATAGATAGCCTGAATAGAGGGCTTTTCATCAAAATCAGGAAGTCGGAATTCGGTGTGCCGGGAAAAATAAAGGTGATCAAAATGGCGTTTTGCAGCTTCCTGTTTGGCATCAACCCGATATCTTATCGGACCACACTGCATGAAAATAATGGGATGATGTCCGTCTTTTCTGTATGGTGTAGCGGTCAGCCCGAGTACATATTTTGCCTTACTTCTACGGGCAACCATCTCGAAACTTACTGCAGAAATATGATGGCATTCGTCAATAATGAGTTGGCCGTAATTAGCGACACAGTCGTCCACCTTTCCCCTCTTGACCAGGCTTTGAATGAGAGCAACATCAATTTGCCCTGATAGTTTTCTTTTACCAGAACCCAGGGAACCAATTTTCAAATTCTCAGTATCCAAAAAAGCATCCAACCGAGCCAACCATTGATCCAGAAGTTGACGACGGTGCACCAATATCAATGTATTCGTGCAGCGGTTTGCAATAACCGATGCCGCTAAAACTGTTTTCCCAAAACCGGTTGTAGCCGAAAGCACGCCTGTTTCTTCTTCAAGAAGAGCTTTTTGGGCCAATTTTTGTTTCTCAGTTAAATTGCCTTTGAAGGCAGTCTGAATTTTTGCTCCAGAACTTCTCTCATCTGAAAGTTCAATGCTTATTTCCAATCCTTCGAGCAACTCGGAAAGTTCCGCAAAAAGACCTCTCGGAAGGGCAATATGCTGTGGATAATCTTCTGCACAGGCGATAATGCGTGGTTTCCCAAAAGTGGAAAGGCGCATCGCCTGCGCCCGATAAAACTCTGGATTCTGAAAAGCAGCAAGTCTTATGATTTCATTTCTCAAAGACGGCGATAAATTATCTTTGGTAATATATATCTGATCCCCAACAATAATCTGGACGGACTGTGGTAGTGGGCCAGATATTTGAATCGCCTTATGCGCGCGCGATGGAGATAGATTCCATGGTTGTTTCTCAGTGTCCACATCTTTGGGGAACGGAAGACCAATTATTCGTTTTTTTTGACGGGCTTCTGAAAGAACAGCCTCCAAATCGTTGGTTGTGATTTTCTTGATTGATTTTAAGAATTCCCACTGATCCGGATAAGGGTCAAAATTCTTATCGATAAATACACTATTGCCAGCTTTTCTGGGTGTGTTCTGTAGTGGAAGAGCAATCAAATTCCCTAACCCACCTCTCGGCAAGGTGTCTTGGCTCGGAAACAGGCGATCATAGGATGCAAAACCAATTTCGGGATATTGCTCCATTGTTTCAGTCAGAATATATGCCCCAAGTCGACGTGCATCAGCAGTTGAAACAGCTTCTTGAAAGAAAAACCAGGCGTGTGCACCATTGCCAGAACGAGATCTTTCGACGTAAACTGGGATATTGACCTGATCGCAGGTCTTCACAAAAGCAGAGATATCCGTTTGCCAGCTGTTCTTATCAAAATCGGCTGCCAAGAAACAGCAAGTTTCATCGAGCAACATGGGGTATACACCTGCACAAAACGGCCTTTGTCTTGCATCACGACCTGTCAAATGAAACCGAATAATGTCATTTGTTACTGGTAAAAACGCCTTGTGTTCGCAGGCGCTGCATTTCACGTGTGGCTTTTTACATATCCCCCGAGACCATTCATTTTCACAGGCGATTGCGTAACCAGATTTCGAAGTTTTTGCATTTTCCCAACGAATGGGAAAAACATCGGAGCGTCCGCGAAACAAACTCAGGAAAAGTGCAATCTTCGCGTCGGCGGATAACTCAGATCGTTCTGTTGAAAATGATTTGGATACAGCCGTATTCTTTTCAAGCAATACCAACTGCTTTTTCAACTCAAGGCGCTCAGCTTCCAGATCTGCAAGACGTTGTAGTATTTTTTCCCGCTTATTGTTGTTTCCCATATGGACCAGTCTGCATGTTTTTTTCTAATTTGCACGCCTTGCTTTAAAGATTGCAGTATCGCCATTGTCATACTCAAAAGTAATCTCAATCAAATTGTCTTCAATTAACTCCACATTACCTTCACCAGTGACTTCATCCATCTCATCAAAACCACGCCATTTAAAAAATATGACAGTTCGGCCATATCCAAGACTAAGGCTTGCTTGTAAGGCACCAAAAGCAATATCACCGTGACGCCTTGATCCGTGATTGTCATTGTGGCTGGTGCAACAAGATTAAGGTAATCACGATCAAAACAATCAACTTCAAAAATAGACCATCGGCCGATAAGTTGGCCTTTTTTCGATTTGGTTGTGATTTCAGGATTCATATTTGTTCCTTCATTTGATATTACATGAACACTTACCGGTGGTATTAAGGCGTTCCAACCACACAGGTGCTTTTAATTGGAATTCCAAATTCAGCCCGACTTCAGGTTTTACGAATGCAAATAACAGAACAACAGATAAACGATTTTATCGAAGAACGATATCGTGAACGCGGCAGGCGATATTGTGAGGCAGGCATGGTTGATCTCGAGCGTATCGAACCGGTCAAAATCAACGCAAAATGTGTTGGGACACAGGTCTATTCTGTCGTGCTTTCTTTGGAGAAAGGTCGTTTGTGTGGTGATTGTACCTGTCCGGCATATGAGGATTTTGGCCCATGCAAACATCTCGCTGCTGTTGTCTATGCCGTTATTTCTCAACAGAACGGCAGTTATTTCCCAAGCCCTGCTTGTCTTGAACGTCTGGTGGAACACCAGCACCTGAAAGATCATTTGAATGGGTACTCCAAATCCGACCTGATCAGCTTGATCATGCAGCTTGTGGAGCAGGACGAAGAACTGCTTTGGATGCTTGAGGGAGGTGAGGATGATTGAATAACAGCAAAATCAAACATATCATGTGTGGGGCAGTTTACCGGAGATGCGGTAGTCGAAGATCATTGTAGTGCGACGATGTGCATGATCATTGCTGTTTCTGTAGTAATGAAGATGGATAAGGAAATAATAGAATTATTCAGGGGTGCTCAGTAAATGAGGGCCATTGTTTATTGATAACATCTTGTATTTATTTGGTTAGCAATGCTCTTGATTGGATTTTTTCTGCTTTCGTATTGCTTCCGCGAGCACATGCGAAAATCATATTGATAATAGTATTCAATGTAAGCATCTGAATATATTATGTTTATTGGCGCACCCGACAGAATTCGAATCTGTGACCTCTGCCTTCGGAGGGCAAAGGACTACCTGTTACTTATGTTTTTCCTAATTCCTTAATGTTCGGTAAGATGTTGTAATTTCTTGTGTTTGATTGATGTTGGTTGATTAATGTTCCTTGACGTTCTCGCTATGGTGGTTACTATGTGGTTACTTTTTGAGAAAAAGTAACCACCAACACGTTGAGAGTTTTGGATGTCCAACAAATTAACCAAAATGGGAATTGACCGAGCCAAACTGAGTGACGGGGATTATTTTCTCTGGGATGGTGACCTCAAGGGATTTGGTATCAAGATCGCCAAGGGTGGGCGCAAGACTTACGTTTGCAAATATCGGGTTGGAAGCGGTCGGAGTGCACCTACACGGCGCATGACTATTGGGGCGCATGGTTCACCCTGGACCGTTGATCAGGCGCGTATTGAGGCGCGCAAAATTCTCGGGCGCGTTGCGAATGGTGAAGACCCAGCTAAGGAAAAGCAGGATACCAAGAAACAGATCACGGTTGCCGAATTATGTGACCTGTATCTCGAACAGGGAACCGGTACCAAGAAGGCGAGCACCATTGCGACGGACGAGGGCCGTATTGAAAGGCATATCAAACCGCTACTTGGAAAAAAGAAGGTGCCGGATGTCACCCGTGCAGACATCAAGCGTTTTCTGCAAGATGTTGCAAACGGCAAAACAGCAACTGATGTCAAAACAGGTTTGCACGGCCGGGCGATTGTCAGAGGAGGGAAGGGAACTGCTTCGCGAACGGTTGGGCTACTCGGCGGTATTTTCACCTATGCTTTTGATTGTGGATTTATCGAGATCAACCCGGTTCGCGGAGTTAAGCGCTTTCCGGACAAGAAAGGTCAACGCTATCTTAGCCAAAAGGAACTGGTTGCATTGGGTCAGGCGATGCATGAAGCTATCGAACACGGCGAAAATCCATATGCAATTGCGATCCTGAAACTCCTGATCTTCACCGGAGCACGTAAAGCTGAAATTGAAATGCTGAAATGGAGTGAAGTCGATTTCGATGGCGGTTATCTGAGACTTGAAGATTCAAAGACCGGCCAGAAAGCTATCCTTTT
>JAAEMX010000165.1 GCA_024225035.1 Lentisphaerota bacterium | reverse complement strand
GGTTCGATGAATGTTTCAGCCACGAGCCTTTCGCTTGTTGCGACGAGCGGCCTGATCGGTGGCAGTGATACAGGGAATGGCAATGCAGATGCGAATGACAACGCGATCGAGATCACGGTTTCGACTCTGGCTGCCAACGCCGAGTCAGGTATTTATGTCTCAGAAATGGACGGTCTGACAGTCACAACGGTTGCCGCGGTGACAGTGGATATTGAGTCCGTGGTCCGAGTGAACTTCAACAGCACAACGACTGATGTCAGCGAAGATCTCACAGTGTCTTCTCTTGAGGATTTGAGTACTGACACTGATGGTCCGGTCAAGCTTGTTTCGCTTGCCGGTTCGCTCACGATTGATGGTGGTTCAGGCGGACCAGGTGTATCAGCGAACGGTGCTGGCGATGTGCTCATCGAAGCTCGCGGTGCGGGTAGCGATGTGATCATCAACGCCGATGTGATCAGCGGAACTGGCAACATCACTCTGGATGCTGGCAACGATCTGGATGTGAACGCTGCATTGACCAGTGGCGGATCGGGCACGATCTATCTGACATCGGTCAGCAACACAACGATTGATTCGCAACTGACCAGTAACACTGGCGATATTCTGGTAGAGGTAGGTGGCGATATCACTCAGACCGCATCGATCACGAGCACCAGTGGTGACGTGGGCTTGATCGCTGGTGGATCTTTGAATCAAACCTCAAACGGCGACATCACAACTGGTGGTGACGTTTTGGTTTCAGCAGGCGCCGACTGGACGATGGCTGGCGATGCCGTGATCACAGCGGTTGGTAATGTTGTTGGCGAAGCT
>JAAEMX010000164.1 GCA_024225035.1 Lentisphaerota bacterium | reverse complement strand
TAATTACTACACAAATTAATTAGTAAAATGTGCCTGAAAGATTCAGGCAGTATTTCAACAGAAAAGACATTTCTACGTACTAATTTTTAATTTTCAATAAGTTCTGTAAAATGTACTATTCATTTGAACTGGAACTGATACGGGCAAAAACATGATAAACCTTCTTAATTATTACATAGGACAATAAATTCAGCAGGTTATGATGACATATCCAAAACATTATCGTAAATACCATAATTCTGAATGCCCTATTGTCAAGGGTTTATGAAAATCAGCAAAAGTTGAAAGCGTTAATCTAATCAAATAAAGTAAATAACTTAAATATGGGTAAGCTGAAAAAATATTCAGATCAAAATGTAAATATATTCAATAAATCAAAATAGACAGATGTGTTTCTTATAAATGTGTTGAGAAGTTACAATCTTTACTGCTAACTGTTTAATAAAATTATTTTTTACAATTTTTTTCCGGAATATGGGGTAAAAGGGAATTTTGTTTTGAAGGTGGATGGGGATCTTACTCTTGATGTAAAGGGAGAAGTAACAATCAAGAGTGGAAAGAATATTACAATTAAGGCATCACAGAATTTGAACAGTGAGGCAGGTCAGGCGCTGACCAATAAATCTGGGACTGATTTGACCAATAAAGCCGGCACAGGGCTTACAAACAAAGCCGGAACAAATCTGACAAATGATGCAGGAGCAAATTTGACCAACAAAGCCGGCGTAAATCTTGATAATAAAGCCGGTGCAATGATGACCAACAAAGCCAGTGCAATGGAAACTGTTGACGGCGGGGGGATGCTGACTGTCAAGGGAGGGCTGGTGAAAATTGGATAGCAGTAAAACAATTTTGCAAATAGTTCTGGATACGACGTGCTGCCACAAACCAAAAAAGGCAACAGACATGAATGAAAGAGAAAAAACAAAAGTCAAAGCCCACGAGTGTTCAAATTACGTGAATTACAATCGGGCGTATCCATGAGTTGGGGGACTGAGATTTGCCGGACAAATTTCGCCTTGGGGATATCCGCGCGGAGCGCTGCACCCTGCATTCCCACGCGGAGCATGGGAACGAGGACAAGGGGGATTTTCAGTGAGTCCCAACTTGTGGATACGCCTATTACAATCCTAGGTTTCGCAGAACCAAGCGATTGCGAT
>JAAEMX010000163.1 GCA_024225035.1 Lentisphaerota bacterium | reverse complement strand
CTCGCTTAGTTGGCTGTATCGACGCCTAAACGCAAGTGCTTCACGAATAGCATTACTTAACAACTCCGCCCTGGCGTCAGGGTCTTTCAATATCTCCTCTGTTGTTGTGAATACCTTTCGCACCTTTGGCTCCGCATCCTTCCCTGGTTCAACAACGTGGATTGTTGCAGATTCATACTGGCGCGAACTAACGCCAGTTTTATCGTGTACCACTTCTATTTTTCGCACCATGTATCGCGCCTGTTCGCGCCGATGTGCTACCCCGCATTTCTTATCGTCCCACTCGAACTCATTATGAAGTGGTGCCTTGTGTGGCTTTGAAATCCTGACAATTTCAGAGAGGTCAACATGCCCCTTCTCTTTGCGTATCTTCTCAAAAACTCTGTGGGCGACTTCGGGTTTCACTTTGCAGCGAGCGCCTTTTTTCCATTGTACTGTCATGTTATTTTCTCCAGGTCGTCGTTACTAATGATTTTAATCGGATGGCTCAAATCTAATTCAAACCTGCCAAATTCCCCGCCTTTTTCCGGACGCCATTCTCCTACGCCAACTGAAAAGCCAGCACGGTTTATCAGGTTCACAACGTCTTGCTCAGTGAGCAAGTCAGAGTCTATCTGAATCACCATTTTTACCGCCCAATTATCGAACATCGGTCGGTATCTGATATCAGTAGTGCCCGCTCCAATCCTTACTAGATCTTCTCTTATTGTCGGCGCGTCCGTTTCCATGCGCGCAATATTGCGCGCTCCATAAATTGGCGGAATGAAAAGGGATTTTCTAACTACAGTTTTCTCAATGCCCAGATCTTTATGCGCGGCGCTGATCATTGCAGCTTTGAAAGCAAGGATAGGCACACCATATTCGCCATCGTCAGTACGGTAGGTCGCCGCTTCCGCATCCTCTTCTGGTGTGCGCTCAAGCTTGGGTTGCTTCTTTCGCTCCGCTGCTGTCATACGAAGCATTTTCAAGCTCTTTTCGCTCCAGCTATGTTGGATCATAGGGCTTGTGCCCCTAATCCAGAATGATAAATTTTTTGGAACTATCGGTTTAATTGTTACGCTCATTTTCCTTTCCCTTTTGTTTAATTTTAACCCACAATTTGAAAATCAATACTGAGTATTATCACAAGAACTGCCACAAAAAGAACAGCCGCAAATAGATCGTTAATAAATGACACGATCAATCTCCCGATCAATCTCCGAATCATTACAGATACTTCTCATCTCGTCGCGTCGCGCTATAAGATTTTTGATTTCTGCAATTTCAGATACCTGTTGCTTCAATTTTCTCTCAATCAATTCATCAAGAATCGACGCCATTGACTTGGCAAATCGCCTTTTGTCATTCGGCTCGCCAGTGTATTTATATTTTTTCTTTTCCTCTTTCATTTCATTCTCCTAGTGGCTTAACTTTGTCAGTGACCGCTCCATCCAAAATGATGCAATAGCCATCTAAAAATAGTGTTGTTTTTGCTTTGGGGTATCCCTGCTTTAAACACTCGTCAAGGTTCATTGCATGGTTAGTTAGGTAAATAATTGCTGCTATCAAGCACAGAAAAATAGCAACTAAAAGTGCAGAACTTATT
>JAAEMX010000162.1 GCA_024225035.1 Lentisphaerota bacterium | reverse complement strand
TTATTACTCAAGCATTACCACCATACCGCCGGGGACTAAAGCTAAATACAAAGCCAAGTCTTATGAGCTTTTTTCCGGCAAGCCGATCTTTGAGGAAGAGATGGAGATCGATACCACTAACGGCAAAGTGGAAGTTACTGAGAAAAAAGTTGAGTATAATAGGGATTGAACATTATGTATTTAACCATGTCTAAAATCAAAGAATGTTTCCTCTCTCTCCTCCTTTTGCTAGAGCCTTCCGGTTTCTTAATCGGGAGGTTCTATCTTTACCCTCTTGTCGTTATACGTTGTTGTAAGTCGCTCTAAGTTGCCCTACGATGTAAGATATGAGTAAGATTAATTTTTTTGAGTAAGATTTACAGATGATGTATGTAAGTTGTAAGTTATTTATTATTAGTTTGATATGTTTAGGCCTGTTGTTTTGTTGCGCGGTGCAGGGTCTGTTGACATGTCAGAATCCAAAAATGTGGACTCTTATGCCATGGCTCTACCAGTTACAGCAGAGTGGCTGTCAGGGTATAACATTTGCCTCTCTTCTCATTGCGGCTATTCCTACATTTATCGTGTTTGTATGCTGCCAGAACGTAATCATGCGAGGTATCGTTGTTCCGGTAGAAAAATAATTTACATCGTAACATAAAGTTTTATCCTGCTTGGATGAAGCTCACAATCAAGAAAATTAGCTCTGTTTTTTTGACAGGGCTTTTTTCTTGCTTTGAAATAAAAAGCTTATGAAAACTTGAAAATCCTGAATTAAACGGCATTGTTTCAACTTTGGAGTTTCATTATAATTTATATTTAACGGGTTACACATGTTTAAAAAAATGCTACTGCCAATTGGACTTTTGCTGGTAATACTAATCTCTGCATTAGCTCCGACACCCGGCATCTGGATGAAAGAGCATTATATGATTGAAATTTTCACAGCTTTTATGTTTCTGACGAATGGCTGGGTGTTTAAAATTAAAAGTTTAAATATTGGACGAAGTTTCTTTTTGATGTTGTTTGCGGCGTTGTTTTTTTTGGTTATTGCCGGTCCTCTGTTAGGTGTTGTTGGTGTGTATGTTTTTGGTTTTACTTCACTTTATGGTATAGGTTTTATAGCGATGTCATCAGCTCCGCCAACCCTTTCTTCCTGTGCGGTGATTACAGAGGTTGCCGGGGGGAATGCTGCTGCTTCACTTTTTTTGACAGTTTTGCTTAATTTAACCAGTATATTTTCTTTGCCAATTGTTATTCCATTGGCTATAGGCAGTACAGGGGAAGTATCTATTTCGGGCACTAGACTTCTGTTTAAGCTTTTGCTGATAGTGCTGTTTCCTTTTTGTGTTGGTGTCTTCTTGAAAAAAAGATTTAAAAGAGATTATTCCTGGGTCAGTTACGTGCCTATAATATGCGTTTTGTTTACCGTTTCAGCAGCATTTTCTGCATCGAGAGATTTATTGTTCAAGATATTCCGGCAGTTGCCGATTTTGGTTTTGGCAGCAGCAGCAATACATTTGACGTTGATGCTGTTTGCTTGGATTACTGCTCGTTGTTTAAGGTTTGATAAGGGTAATACTACAGCTTTTTCATTTACGGTATCTCAGAAGACAATGCCAATAGCAATAGGGGTTTTGAGCACACTTCAAGGGCATATTGCAGAGGCTTTTGCTGTTTGTCTGATATTTCACATGACCCAACTTTTCGTTGATTCAATGATTGCAGCGGCTTTGCCGTTAGAGCGTTTTCGCCTTATCGGAAAAAGTCAGGAAGCATAATAATTCTATTATTTTTCTTCTCAGCAAAACGGTTGCAAATGTAACGTAACTGTATTATAATTTGATATATATTATAATAAAAAGTTCTTTGCATTCGAGGAAGAAAGAGACGAAACATTTCTGCAGATTAATTCTGTTTATTACCGCTTTTATTTTGACAAGCATTAACTCCCAGGTTCATGCACGAAGTTTTGCTGCAATAAAAAAACATGGAATTTTACGAATTGTATCTACTAAGCCGACAATGGTACAACTTCAGAATGGGATGGGCCCCAGTAAGCGAGAACGTCTGATCCTGGATGGTTTTGCCGTAAAGCATAATCTGAAAGTTCAATTGATTCAAGCTAAAAGCCTTCGATTAGTGTTTAAACTTCTTGCGGCTGGCAAGGCAGACATTGCATTTGGAAATCTGACAATCACTCCTAAACGTAAGATAAAAATGTTGTTTTCCAATCCTGTTGCAGTTACCAGACTTCAGTTGGTTGCCTCAGCCAAGCGTAAATTTAATGGTTTGAAGTCACTGAATGGAAATGCAATCTGGGCAGAGTCGGGAACTTCTTATTGGAAGATTCTTCATAAACTGAAAAAAGATATTGAAGGTGTGAGGTTGGTAAAGGCTCCGGAAGGAGTCGATTATGAAGAACTGATATATAGAGTTGGCGTTGGCAGAATACCTTTCACTATTGCCGATGATAATGGAGTCAAAGCTTACCTGCGATACAGACAGGACGTACGTTCCGTTTATACTTTTCCTGAGAAATTTTATTCAGCTTTTGCAATGGGATCTGACTCAAATCAGCTTTGTGAAGAGCTAAATAATTATCTTAAAAACAGGCTGATTGACTTTTCAGAGAAAGTAATGCAGTGCAACTGGGATCAAATTAAACGGCGCGGTTATATTCGAATGCTTACTCGTAATAACCATCACACTTACTACATTCACAGGGGCAAGCTGATGGGCTTTGAATACGAGTTGGCGAGGCAGTTTGCAAAAATGCACAACTTAGAGCTGGTAGTTGTTGTGCCTCCTTCATGGAATGACATGTTCAGGTATTTAAAGGAAGGCAGGGGGGATTTTATTGCAGCTGGGATGACAATTACTGAGCAACGGCTTAAAATACCCGGCATAAGCTTTGCAACCCCTTATATCAGAGTTTGGGAAATGATTATTAAGCACAAGGGGGCATCTGGAATAAATTCACTGGAAGATTTGAACGGCAAAAGAATTGCAGTTCGAAACGGCAGTGTCTATCATGACTCCCTGCTAAAACTGCGTCGTAAAGGAGTGAATATAATTATCAAACTGATCTCCGGCAATGTGGAGACAGAGCAGATACTTGAAGACGTTGCTAGAGGAAGGCATAAATATGCTATGGCAGATGACATAATTTTCAAGCCATGGTACGGCAATGATAAGCGAGTAGCGAGGGCGTTTACTTTGCCTCAAGTTAAGAACTATGGGTGGTTTGTGCGTGCTGCAAATGGTAAGCTGAAAAGTAAGATTAATGAGTTTTTTGGTAAGTGCAAACGCAATGGATTATTAAATAATCTTAAACGAAAATATTTCAGTAGTAAACGCAATAATCAGTACTGTCCTGATGAAACCAGAGCTAATTATATTTCTCGATATGACACTATTATTCGGGAATTCTCAACCGAAAATAGCTTGCCATGGACTTTGACGGCTGCTCAGATCTATCAGGAAAGCCGTTTTGATCCCAGAGCTGTATCGTGGGTAGGAGCAGAAGGGTTGATGCAGTTGATGCCGACTACCGCAAACGAACTGGGGTGTAAACGACCTTTTAATCCGAGAGATAATGTTAAAGCCGGAACTCTTTATATGCGGCGGCTTAAAAACAGGTTTTAAAATAATCTTACCATTAAAGCTAAACTCTGTTTTGCATTGGCAAGTTACAACGGAGGTTTTGGGCATTTAATTGACGCCAGGCGACTGGCTGAACAGAAGGGACTCAATCCTAATTTGTGGGATGATAATGTTGAGGACGCCTTTTGGTTGTTGAGCCAAAAGAAGTATGCATCGAAAGCACGTCACGGCTGGTGCCGAGCCAAGGAAATAGTAAGCTATGTAAATGAGATATTCCTGCGGTTCTATCATTATCAGGCTAAAGTAAAAGCGGCGAATTAAGGACAAAAAATAACCCCGCCAGTTATGACGGGGTTAATAAATTCACATAAAAAGATCAGCCGCGGATGAGACTGAGCAGTTCACCACGTTTCGCTTCCATGAGCTTTTCATTTTTGGCTTCAACAATAAGACGCAGTAATGGTTCAGTGTTTGAAGAACGTACATTAAACCACCAGTCATTGTACTCAACAGAGATACCGTCAAGCTCAAACTGTTTGCCATCAGCATAGCTGCTACGGATTGCATCAAGGATCGGAGCTACACTGCCGACTTTTGAATTGATTTCACCACTTGAGAAGTATTTGCGTAACGGGGCTACCAGCTCACAGGCTGTTTTTCCGCTTTTGCAAATCAAGTTAGCGAACTTCACAAAAGCAAGGCCCTGTGATTCGGCTGTGAAGTTTTCTTTAAAGTAGTAATGTCCAGAAAGTTCACCAGCAAAAACTGCGTCGTATTCACGCATTTGAGCTTTGATAAAAGCGTGTCCAACGCGGGACATAATAGCTTTGCCGCCATTGTTTTCAATACATTCTTTTACAGCCCAGCTGCTGCGCAGGTCATAAAGAATGGTTGCTGGTCCTTCAGACAGGATATCCTGAGCGATTAAAGCTGTGAACAGGTCCATTGGGATGATCTGGCCTTCATTGTCAATAAAACCACAGCGGTCAGCGTCGCCATCGAAAGCCGCACCGAAATCAGCACCGACTTCTTTGACTTTGGCGCGGATAGCGTCAAGAGTGTCAAGTTTCAATGGATTAGCTTCGTGGTTAGGGAAGGTGCCGTCCAATTCCTTGTACATTGGGATGATTTCAAAGAATTCTTCAATTCCGGCACTTTCAAATGAGCCCATTGAGTTGGCATAGTCGACAACAACTTTAAGTTTACGGTCAACTTTTACATGCTTTTTGAGGAATTCGTTATATTCAGGAGCAATATCATAAGTTGAAATACTTCCGGTGGTATCGCATGGAGTCCATGATTCTTCTTCAACAATGCGCTCAATATCCATGATGCCGGTAGCTCCACTGATAGGAACTGCCTGAGCTTTGCACATTTTAAATCCGTTCCATTCCGCTGAATTATGAGAAGCGGTAATGATTACACTGCCGTCAGCACCAAGAGTACCGTTAGCAAAATATGACATAGGTGTTGAGCACATACCCAAGTCGACTACATCTGCACCCTGTTCCGTCATACCTTTTGCCATTGCATCGAACAACGGTTTGGAGTGTGGGCGCATGTCGCGTCCAATAACAACTTTTTTAGCTCCAGTGAACTCAATGTAGGCACGACCAATTTTTTCTGCCAACTCCTCGTTCAACTGTTCGGGGTAAATGCCGCGAATGTCGTAAGCTTTGAAAATTCCAGCCATCTGAGCTTCTCCTATAAGAGTAGAGGTTTATTAGAATATTTTTTTCATGGTCGTGCTACAATAACACATTCTTAATAGCAATCAAATAGATGCCACAGATAATTATGTTAAAAAGCAGTTAAGGGCTGTCAGAGTGCGGTTTAACAGGCATTGGCTGTTTGGGTTTCGGCATGCTTGCTACAGGTTTCCCTGCTTGTTTCCAAGCAAGAAAGCCGCCTTTGAGAGTCTCTATGTTTCTGAAGCCATAGCGAATAAGCAAACCCATGGCTATACCGCCCCTGTAGCCATTGCGGCAAACACTGACTGCCGGTTTTAATGGATCCAGGTAAATTGCTCTGTCAGCAAGTTTGGTCAGTGCTATATGCACAGAATTAGGGATGTGTTCCGTGTCAAACTCTTCCTGAGTCCTGACATCAAGAATAATTGGCGGTCTGTCACTGTCAAGTTTTTTAGCGAACTCCTCGACACTGATAAAGCGTGTTTTTGAAACTTTCCGGCCTGCTTTTACCCATTCGCTGAAAAACAGGTATTGCGGTTTATAGCCTATTCTTATAAGGCGAAGTGCCGCATCGTTGGCCTGTTCGTGATTGTCAACCACCAATATCATACGGAACTTAACCGGGACTACCTGACCAACCCAGGAGGTCATTCTTTTTGATGCGGGGATTGGAATTGAGCCCGGAATATGACCTTTTTCATATTGTTCATGAGTCCTGACGTCAATGACGTAATATTTTTGACTGGCGAGAGATTCAAAAGGTAAAGTGTGTTTGTTTGGAAGGCTGGCCCAGTCAACTACTTTGGGGCCTTTTTTGTTTATTTCCGCATCATGCGAAAAATACCCTGGAGCGGCTGGCAGGTTGCTCATTACTAAAGCAATGAAGCGCTTTTGATTGCTATTTTTCAAATATTCGTTTGTTTTTTTCTGTTCGCCAATAGTTGAAAATGGTTTTTTGTCAAGTTTTGAACCGCATAACGATCCTGCTCCATGAGCGGGGAATATTACAGCGTTATCTCCGGCCTGCAGTAATTTATTCCACAAACTGAAATATAGCATTTCAGCGAGTCGTGATGCAGGCATTTTTACGCCAAGCAGGTCAGGACGCCCAACACTGCCGACAAACAAGGTATCGCCGGTAAAAATACAAGCAGGGTGCTTCTGGCGTGGTTCTCCATAAACGTATCCGCAAGTGCTGTCCGGAGTATGACCGGGAGTTGTGACTATTTTTAAAACGGCTTTGCCAATTTTGATTTCAGTTCCGTCATAAACCGCATCATGTGGGAAATCAACTTTTGAAGCCTTATTTATATATACCGGGCACTTAAAATCAGCTATGGCCTGGGTGTGGCCCGCAATAAAATCTGCATGTGGGTGGGTAAGATAAACCCCGATTATTTTTAACTTGTGCTTTTCAGTAAATGCTTTATAAGCGTGTAAATCCCTTCCCGGGTCAACCAGCATTGCTTTATCATCGCTATACAGGATATAAGAGAAATGCGACAGCTCGGGTAATAAAAACTGAGCTACCCTGAAACCTGAAAATTCGTAATCACCAATTAATTTGTAGGCTTCGGTGGAAAGTTTGGTAACGTCCATCTTTTTTTGAACAGGGTTTACCGGTTGGGCTGAGCACAATCCTGATACCAACAATATCAGAGCAAAAAGTTTAATTTTCATAATATTCCTCTCAACAGAATTTCCTTAAACTATATACACAAAATTATAGTAATAATTTTACACTCTCAACCTCAAAAAAGCAACAATCAAAATAAGGCGGTTTAACTCTGCAGCCTATTCAAACCTTATGGGAGTTGACAAATATTCATAAAGTAAACAGCAGATATCATGATTGTAGTTATGCTGGATCAGGATGGCATGGTTAAAATATAAATAGGAGTTTTAATAGTGAAAATGTTTCCAAAATTAGCAGAAACAACAGTAGAAGTCGTTTGTGATGAAAACACCAGTTATGAAGTTGAAAAACTGTCAATTCTGGAATTCAGTCAGATTGATGAGCTTATTGGTCAGGTTAATCGATCACTGGATGACTCGGCATGTGATGAAGATAAGTGTATTGAATGTATTGATGATGCCCGCCAGAAAATTATAGAGATTATTGCTCCGCATTTTCCAGAAAAACCAGCCGTGCAGCTTTGGCGTCTGGATTACCGCCAAATCTGTGATTTGGCTTTACATATGGCGTTCGGCTCTTCCAGAAAGGAGCTTATCGAAAATGAAGCTGTTAAAAAAAAAGCCGTCCCCCAGTCATCCGAACGCCCGACTATGAGTTCCTGACGGCCAAAATATTGCATGCGTTTGGCGGCTACACCGTATCAACCTTATTCGCTGAACCTGCCTCGACTTTCTTCCTTCTTATTAAGATGGTTGATCGGGTAGCTGCCGACGCTGCACTTGAAATTGTTGCCGGAGGCATTGCTTCGGTTTTTGGCAGCGCCGAGAAAAAACTGAAACAACGCCGTGGCAGTTTATTTAAAAAACATACAGATAAAGCTGCACTTAAGTCCCTGGAAGGGGAAACTGAATACTATAAAAAGCTTGCAGAAGAATACATGCAAAATAACGGTAAACAGAGTGTTATTGAGACTGTAACTATTGAAGATATAAAAGGAAGCATTAAATAAAAGGATTGTAATATGACAAAAAACTTAAAACCAAATATTTTATCAGACTGGTCAGGCTCAGTAGATGCTCTTGGGAGGATTTTTGAAAAATTAATTGGCGTTTTCAGCAGGAATTCAGGCATACAAGGAAATACAGGCGGTTTTAGCGGCTTGGACACAATACGTTATCAGGCCGGTGTTAATTCTCTGCCGGAAGGGGTAGCTTTAACTGATTTGAAATTGAATCCTATGAACAATGATCTTGTTCGAGGTGCGGCTTCAACAAGCTTCAATGCAGGCAGCTCAATAAACAGAACTTCTGTAAACCCATATTATTATCGGAACGAATATAATAGTTATGGAACTTCAATCTTATCTAATCAAAAATCTGTTCAGAATAAAACAAACGCTGATGTTGAACAAAATAACATAAACCCTGAAAGTTTTGAAAAAGCGGTAAATTCGCTGATAAGACAGGAAGATATGATTTACAGTATTAAGGCCGGAACAGAGAATATAGCTGAATTATTGAAAAATTCAGGCAGCAGTATAGTTCTAAAGTAAAGCTTTGGGAATATAAAAGAATATTTGGAAAAGAAAATTGGTAGCGGGGATTGGAATCGAACCAATGACCTTCAGGTTATGAGCCTGACGAGCTACCTCTGCTCCACCCCGCACCGAGAGTGTTTTGTCACAATGAGCTTAATAAAAAACCAGTCTGAAAACTGGCCTGATATAGAAAATTGGTAGCGGGGATTGGAATCGAACCAATGACCTTCAGGTTATGAGCCTGACGAGCTACCTCTGCTCCACCCCGCAACATGTGTGTCATGTGACAGAGCTTATAGAATAATGTTTTTAATGATAAATACAAACACAGTTGTGTAAAAAAAGGATATTTTTTGTTATAACAGGTCTTAAGAAATCATATTGAGGGTGAAAGCTAATAAAAGTATGATTATTTCAAGCAGCAAAAAATGTATTTTTGCACTGAGTAGATGATTTTCTAAACGTTTTTTTAATTAATAACCCGGTAAATTTTTTGTTTTTTATGGTAACGGGTATAAATTTTATTGCGACATTTATTATAATATTATGATATTTTTCCGAAACTTTGCGTCAATTAATATAAGGCATGTTGCATGAGCATATTCAACGGAGAAAACGTTTTTACCGATTTTGTAGAAAAGATTGGTAAAGCGACGCAGGTTATCTTAAAGGATCTGCGTGATTTGACTTTGCTGGTTGGCGACATTACTAAAACCAGCTGGTATGTTATAAAACATCCCTCAAAACTGCGTTGGCGTGATGTTGGTTACTACATGGACTTGTGTGGCAGTCAGGCCTTGCCTATCGTCATAATGATCTGCTTTCTTATGGGATTGATTCTGGCATTTCAGGCCGCTGTTCAGGCTAGAAAATTCGGTGGTGAGATATTTGTGGCTGACGCGGTTGGATTTTCAATACTGAAAGAACTGGGCCCGTTAATGGTTGCGATGATTGCGACCGGACGTGCAGGCAGTGCTTTCGCTGCTGAAATTGGCACTATGAAAGTGAACGAAGAGATCAGCGCGCTTGAAACTATGGGATTTTCACCATGCCGTTTTCTGGTTATCCCAAAAGTTGTTTCCATGCTGATTGCTATGCCGGTGCTGACTGTATTTGGTGACGTCAGCGGTCTTTTCGGAGGATTCGTTGTTGGCGTGACAATGCTTGATTTGCCGGGAATGGCTTATTATACTAGAACAATAGCAGTACTGTATCCTTCAACAATGGCTTTGGGGTTAATTAAAAGTGTTGTTTTTGGATTGCTGATCGCTATTGTTGGATGTTTGCGTGGGTTTCAGTCGGAATCTGACGCACAGGGTGTTGGGCGTTCAACTACGTCATCAGTGGTGACATCAATATTTTTGATTGTAATTGCTGACTCTGTTTTGACCATGTTATATACATTTTTAGGATACTGATGAGGAAATAAATAATCGCAAATGCGAAAACATAACATATCAAGCTTATGAACAATAAAAGAAAACCGATAGTTGAAGTCAGAAACCTGACAATAGGTTATGATCGTCAAACCGTAATGGAAGAATTGAACTTCAGTGTTTTTACTGGCGAGATATTCGTTATACTTGGATGCTCAGGTTGCGGCAAAAGTACTTTGCTTAAGCACTTGATTGGTCTTTATGAGCCTTTCAGGGGAGAAATCAAAATTTTTGGCGAAAGTATTGTTCGGGCTGATGAAGACGAGAAGCGTGAACTGATGCGGCAGTTTGGAGTCACCTATCAAGGTGGAGCTCTTTTTGGTTCTTTGACTCTGGCGGAAAATGTATCCTTGCCGCTTGAAGAATATACGACTCTGTCCAGAGAGAAAATTAAAGAGCGAGCTTATGAAAAGCTGGCTCTTGTTGACCTGCAGGGGTTTGAAGAATACATGCCCGCTGAAATAAGCGGGGGCATGAAAAAACGTGCAGGCCTGGCCAGAGCAATGGCACTTGACCCGAAGCTGCTGTTTTTTGATGAGCCTTCAGCCGGTCTTGACCCAATTACTTCAGCGGAGCTGGATCGTTTGATTTTGAGATTGCGTAAAGAACTTGGAACAACAATTATAATTGTAACGCATGAGCTGGACAGTATTTTTACTGTTGCAGACCGGGTGATTATGCTGGATAAGCGCACTAAAAGCATTATTGCTGAAGGCGAACCGCATGATTTGAAGAAAAATTCAGACAATGACTGGGTTCGGGAGTTCCTGAACCGTTCAAATCTTAAACAGGTATGAATGAATTGCGAAATAGATTTTATTGGAGGCATATATGGTAGAAGCAAATAAATTTAGGCTTGGGCTTTTTGTCCTTATAGGAGTGGTCTTATTCCTGGCCTGCCTTTTCGTTTTCGGCCTGTCGGATATGTTCACGAAAAAGGCGCATTTTGTTAGTGTCTTCCGTGAATCTGTTCAAGGTTTGAACATCGGTTCATCTGTAAAATATAAAGGCGTGCCTGTTGGTACTGTCTCAAAAATATCAATTCTTGTTGATGAAAAACTTATTCTGGTTGAGATGGATGTTGATTTAAGTTTTTTTGCTACGAGCAAGAGCCAGGTTGAAGGTAATTTACTGGGAAAATTTTACAATTTCTGTCGTGATGAACGTGCCAAAGGGTTACGCTGTCGACTGGAATACGCCGGAATAACTGGCTTGAAATTTGTTGAAATTGATTATTTTGCTCAACCCAGCGAGCCGATTGCTATTCCACGACCAGATTACCTGCGCAAAGATGTGTTTTACGTTCCATCGTCACCGGGAGTGTTTACCGACATTCTCAAGCTGATAAACGTTTCTCTTGAGCGTATATCAAAGATTGACTTCGAAAACCTTTCCGACCAAATGGGGTCAACACTTAAGGAAATGAAGAAAATTGTTTCAGATCCTAAGCTTAAGAAGGCTATTGATCAGCTTAATAATATGAGCGGTAACCTCGAAAAAAGCTCTGAATCTATTGCCAAGGTACTGACTGAAAAACGTCTGAAGCAAATCTTTGCAAGAGTTGAAGATAGTTTGAAATCGCTGGATTCTCTGGCCAAACGGATTACAGTCCAGCTTGGACAGGCAAAACTTCCGGCAACTTCTACGGCTTTCAGAGAAGCTGCGGAATCAGTTAATGATACACGCCAAATGCTTGGAAATACTTTGATGAAGCTTGACCAGGCAATTGACGCTCTTACTGAACTTGTAAACTATCTTAACGACGACCCAAGCTCGCTTCTGAAGGGTAAAAAGAAACCTAAAATTAAGTTTACTGAGCCAGAAAAGAAATAGAAGCAGCTAATATATTGATAAAAATTACAGCCCCTCGCTTGAGGGGCTATTTTTTTGAATTTACATTTTTATGCTTATAGGCAGTTGACGATTTGAAATGGAGGGTTTATATTCCTTTATCTTTGTTAAGATGCTTTACAAAGTTTATGAGGGCAGCATCCCGACCCAGTAACCAGAAAAAGGCGGGATGAATTGCCAAAACTTATTGGACTTAATAATAGTTTACATAATGTCAACCCATGCCTTTAATCGGAGGGAAAGATGAAAAAAAATCTGCTTATAGCGCAGTCCGGTGGTCCGTCCCCGGTAATAAACAGCTCGCTTCGTGGCGTTGTTGAAGCAGCTCGTGAATTTGATCAGATTGGTACTGTTTATGCCGGTTGGCATGGAATTGAAGGAGTTCTCAAGGAAGAACTTATCAACCTTTCTATTCAGGATGAAGACGAAATTGCTCTGCTGCGCAACACTCCGGCTGCCGGTGCTATCGGTACTTGCCGTTACAAAGTTAAATCACATCAGAAAGAAGATTTCGACCGTATTGTAGAAGTTTTGAAAGCTCATAACATTGGCTATTTCCTGTACAATGGCGGTAACGACTCAATGGATACCGCACACAAAGTTGCTGCTCTGGCTCAGGAGCGCGGCCTTGATGTTATCGGTATTGGTGTGCCGAAAACTATCGACAATGACGTTGGTGACAGTGAATTCAAACTCATTGACCATACTCCCGGTTATGGTTCAGTAGCTCGTTACTGGAGCCATATCGTACAGAATGCTGAAGAAGAAAACCGTGGTTCAAGCCCAGCTGACCCGGTACTGGTTTTGCAGGCGATGGGACGTAAAATCGGTTACATTCCTGCTGCTGCTCGTTTAGCTGATCCAAAACATGAAACTCCGTTGTTGATTTTCCTTTTCGAAGGCGGTCTGACTATGGAGCAGATGGCGGCTAAGATTAACGACACTGTGAAAGAGCACGGTCGTGCGGTTGTAGTAGTGTCCGAAGGTTGCGACGTTGGTGACCTCGGCTTCGCTAAAGACAGTTTTGGGCATGCCCAGTTCGGCGCGAGTCAGACAACTGTACAACAGGCTCTTGTCAATTACCTCAATAAAAACGGTATTAAAGCTCGTGGCGCAGCTCGTGGTCAGGCTTTTGGTACAGACCAGCGTTCAACCGCTATCTACGCCTCTACTGTTGACCTTGATGAAGCTTACCGTGCCGGTCAGAAAGCTGTTGAGCTGGCTGCTAACGGCGAGGGTGGCTATATGTCAACTATTCTGCGTAACCCGGGTATGATTTACTCTGTACGTTACGACAAGGCTCCTTTGAAAGACGTTGCTAACTCTGAGCGTTTCTTCCCGCAGGAATGGATTACAGACTGCAAGTCAGACGTTACTGATGAATTCCTTAAATACGTCCGTCCGCTGGTTGGTGAAGACTGGCCAAGTGTTCCGATGATTAACGGACGCCAGCGCTTTGCCCGCTTGAAACCTGTTTTTGCGGACAAAAAACTTGACGATTATATTCCGGAAGCAGCACGCTAATCTGGATAGATATTTCTTGAACGTGGAAACACGTTTTGAGGGTTCGAGTGCCGGGATGCCTTTTCAAAAGGCATCCCTTTTTTTGTAGTAATTCTAAAGACGTATTCCTAAAAAAACTGTCCAGCCTCAGGCTGGTATACCGCTCCAGGTCGCACTTGGTTGACATTTTTTGTATAAGTATAGCTTTTTGACATGATGTTGAAAGCTGAAACAACATTCTCCGTCGTGCGGAGAAAAAATGGAGACTAAAAATGGGCTCGGAAAACTTCAAAGTAGGTAGTTGTGCAATCGTTTATAAAGGCATTCATCTTGGCGGAACAGTTGGCGGTCCGGCGATTAATATTGAATCAACTTACCACGAGCGGGCAACAGCACAAAGCTATTCCCAGGTGCTGGCTAAACGCATCCACGGCATGAAAGTAACGATCGACGCCGAGATCAAAGCCATTGATGCAGGGATTAACGCAATCCTTGGTGAAAGCGGCCGACTTGATGTCAACAAATTGGCGCATGACATTACGAGAGACGGTGGAGAACTCAAACTAATTCCATACAACAGCTGGACACAGTTGGGTATTGTTTACCGAATGCAGCACTTGAAATCGACACCAAATACTCCTACAACGAGACCGAAGAACATTCCCTGACATTAAGGTTCGAAGCCTTTCCCGATTCCGAAGGTATCCTGTTCAATAAATTCGATGTAGACGAAGCCGAAAGACTGGAATTAACCCGTCATGAAAACATCGACATGATACAATTAGAACGCGCCCTGACGCATTACATCGCCGACAAACTGAACTTAGAGGTTGACAAAGAAATCTTCCGAGGCGGTCTGCCAGTAGGCACCGACAGCTGCAGCGTAATGCTGCTAGAAAGCAGAACAACAAATGAATTGGGCTGTCAGCGTTTTATGGTAAAATTTTACTGCAGTTATCCCGAAAGAGACTTAATAATGTCGACTGTTAATTCATTGGTGTGCAACTTTCCTGCATATGGCATAGCTCTTGCCATGGGCAGTAGTAATTTAAAGCTAAAGTCCATAACAAAAGGGATGTCCGGTCTTGGAAAAGATTTTGCTGATGACGGACAATTGAAATCTTTCGGTGAAATCTTTTTAACAGTACTGGTTTAAGTCAGGAGCTCTTGAAATGGGAAAAGCAAAAGCCAAGAATATACAAAAATATAAAAATGCGGCTGAGGAAATAAGAAAAAATGTAGGCTCTCTGAAAGAGGAATCCTTAAAAATAGCTAATAAACTTAAAATTATCAAAGGAGAGTGCAAAACTTACTTAATTATGAAACAAAATTTTTTAAATATCAAGCTTTATTTTTTGCAGCAGAGTGACAAAAAGGCAGCAGAGCTTTATTTTAAAATCAGGAAGCAAATGAACCCAAATAGTTGTTTACATTTTAAATCAATAGATGAACTCAAGGCATTTGTTCTAAGTAAAAAATGGGATAATTTTTCAAAGGCTTGTATTGAGCTTGAAAAGCGTATTCATTTGATACATGAAACTTTAAAAATAGCAGTTTTAATGCCTGATCTTTGTGAAAATGTATATGATTTGGCCTTGGCTCCAAGCACTTCAAAAGGGTTATATTCAAAGGTAGATAAACTTACAAGATCAAGAATAAAACTTAAAAATACTTATAAGAAGATGAAAGTAATTGCAAGCATTGCTCAAGGTATCAATACTGCGCTAAACAAAACACCTACATCTGGCTACATTAATTGTGTTTTAGGAGCATTTAAAGCGTGTGATAAGGCTGTTGAGGTTGTCGATACTTCTGCAGAAAAGCTAGTAAACCTTTCAAAAGAAGTCGACAAAGCCATCGCTGGAATGTCAAATAAAAATGCTGCTTATAATGTTCGCTCATCGATTGCCAATGATACCCGCAAGGATTCTGATGAATCTAGTGTTATTGGTCATATGAGTTATTAAATATAATCTTATTTAAAGGGAGTGCCGTCTTTCATTGATTTTAGTATACTTTTAATTTTTGAAAGATTTTTGGGGTTATTTGAATTAGATATGTTTAGAATTTTACTGGCTTGCAAACCTAGTTTGTAAGCCTCTTTGCTTTTACCTGTAAGGTGCAATATTTTTGCTTTTGACCATAACAGGAAAGCAGTTGAATTTTTTGTTTGATTGTTTTGGGGTAATTTTTTATAAATCCTCAATGCTTTTTCTATCAAATTGGAGGCTCGTTTGTATTTACCCAAGTTTATATAAATTCCTATCCAAGGTTTGTAAATATCCGCTAGAAGCTTTGGAGAATGACATATTTTTTTAAACCATGGTAGTTTAGAGTATAAGGAGTCGATTTTGGTCAAGTTTTCATTGTACAATAGGCATACAGCTAGCCATTTAAATGTAACACTTAGCCCCGTTATTGCGGTTTGTGTTTTTCTATCATTTGGAAGTTCGTCTGTTGATTGAGTTAAATGCTTTTCAAATAGTTTGCTTGCTTTCCAGTAATACGTTTCAGCTTCTGGCCATTTTTTATGGAAACGGGCATTTCTAGCTAAGAGCAAATATGTGGTGCCTAGCCAAAATGAAATATCTTCATCAATTTTTTGAAATGTGCTTATGGCTTCAAGAAGGTATTTTTTTGCGTTCTGATAATCATCTTGTTTTATGTAGGTAGCACCTAGAGTTTGCCTGACTTGTCCTATAAACGAGGTTGGCATTTTAGTTTTCAATGAAAATACAACACATTTATGTAGTTTGCTGATTGCCTCCTTGTTTTTGTTTAAGCCTATGAGACAATTTGCCCAAAGATCATAATATTTAGCCTGAAGACTTAATTGAACATCTTCATGGAACAAAATCTTTTCTCTTTTTACGCAAATGCTTTCGGCTTTAGCAAATTTTTCCTTATCGTAATAGCACTCTGCTATGATATAATAAACTTTTGCTCTTTTTTCTGGACTTAGCATTTTGATATTTTTTTGTAAGTCAGCAGCAAGTTTTAGGGCCTTTGAGGGCTTTCCTTTTTCTGAATAAATACTTGCTGCCAGTAAAAGAAGGTTGTAATAGGCTTTAGGTCTTAGTGCTCCTCCAGCTGAACTCTTGTATATATTTGCTGCTTTCAATAACGTATCTGCTGATTTAAGATATTCACCTTTCTTCATATGTACACTGCCGATGGTAGTATAAACAGTTGCGGCAGCTGTGCTTTCTTTTCCATAAAGTTTATCGGCTTCTTTAAGTGCTTGGTTTAAGGTATTTAACGCTTCTGTATATTTGCCTTGCTCCGATAATTCACTGCCTTTATTTATTAAATCATTGATATTCTTATCCGCCTGCTGAAACTCTGGTGAATTGGCGTTTTTAATAATGCCGTTTGACAGTTCAGTAAAAGCGTCAGCAAAAGCTATAGAAGAAAAAAAGATAGAAGATATGATTATTAGAAACAGTTTCACAGTCCACCCCGTAAATTTAAATAAGTATCAACTAAATATATTTATAATTATTAATATATCAAGTTTAATCTAAAGATAGAAATTGATAAGTTAATGATTCTAGACCCATATATTATTGCCATTATTAATAGATTATATATAGGGTGGTTGGCAGCTAAGCAAGTGATGCCGTGTTTGCTGTAAGCTTGCTTTCTCTATGATATGACTGCGGAGGCTAATTATATTGTTTATATTCGGCATATCTTGATGAATTGACTGCGGTTTACCTCAGGTAGCGCTGTTTGTATGATCCTTTAGTTTTTTCTACTTATAATTACCTCAAAAAAATATTTATACCAGTTAATGACTTTCTGCCTTAAAAGTCCATTTACCCTCAAATTTTTCTAGGGGTTGACGTTTTTTCCTAAAGTAATGCGTGGTCACTCACGTAAAAAAGATGTGAAGTCAGCCCAGACTTAAACCCAAAAAAGGAGAACTTGATGAATGTAAATGAAATCATCAAAAAAGCAGCTGATGGATTCGAGCTTTCAGAAGCAGAATGTCAGACGCTTAAAGAATTCCACCCGGATGGAATTCCCAAAAGCCGCCTGGACACAGAAATTGGCAGGCGCAAAGAGCTGGAGAAGAATAACGGCCAGCTTACAGAGCAAATTCAAGAACTTTGTTCAAAAGTTGATGCTCTGGAAAGTCGCGATCTTTCTGAAACTGAGCGCATGAAAAAAACTCATGGGCAGCAGGTCAGTAAAATGCGGAACGATATTTCCGATTTGACTAGTGAACGCGATTCTGTCAGACAGGAGCTTGAATCCGTTAAGTTTCGGCAGCAAATCAGCAAACTGGCTGGGAAGTATCGTTTCAGTGATCCTGATTTTCTGGAATACCTTATTCGGAAGAATGACGTTTCAGTGGAAAATGAAGAACAGCTTGAAGGGTTTATTGATGAGCTCAAACAAACCAACCCGAAACATTTTCGGGTAGAGGTGCGCTCCGGAGCCGGCAGTCGTGTCGGCGGGCAGGAAGCTGGCTTTGTCGCTGCTGAAAAATCCGGTGATATTGCCGGTATGCTGGAAAATGCACCCGAAGTAAGAAACTAAAAAATAACTAATTACAAGGAAGAAAAAATGGCACTTTATTCTTATAGTTTTGCTAACAAAAAACGTGATCTAACTGATGTCCTGTCAACTGTGATTAAGGACGAACCTCGCTTTATCTCTAACTTTAAGCGTGTTGAAGATGCAAGCCAGCAGAAACATGAATGGCTTGAAGATCAGATCGCAGGTCGTGCGGTTACCGCTACCGCAGTCAGCTCTATGACTGTTACCGCTTCAGCCGGTGATGTGATGAAAATCAAAGCAGGCACTCTGCTTGTTCCTAAAAATGACTCTGTACTGTTTAAGGTTGTTTCTGTTGACTCCGCAACAACTTTCACAGTCACAAAAGCTGTCTCCAATGGCTCCTCTAAAATTGCTCCTTCTGAAGATGATGTACTTAATATTGTAAGCTCTCCAATGGCTGAAGGCAGCGGTAACGGTGATGGTGAAGAGTCTTATCAGTTGAGCGGAACAAACTATAACAGTACTCAGATCTTCCGTAAGGACATTGTCTTGACTGGCTCTGCTCTGGCTATCAACGTCTTCGGCAGTGTTGACAACCAACTGAATCGTCAGACTGCTTTTGCGCTTGGCGAAGCTGCCCGTGACCTTAACCGTGTAGCTCTTTTTGGGCGCAGAGTCGAAGGCAATTCCGTAAATCGCGGTGAAACTGGCGGTCTTTATTTCCACGGTACTCAGGGGGGCTGTCAAGCTATTGACGCCGGTACAACTGCGCTGGACAGCTTTATCATCAACGATGCGGCTCAGACAGTGCTCAGCGAAGGTGGAAATCCTACTCAGATCCTGTGTTCTCCTGGACAGGCCAGAGTGCTGTCCAACGAATTCCGCGATAAGCTTCAAATTGTACGCTCAGACGAAAAGCGTGGGGCATATGTAGCAGTCGTCGTTAATGAGATCAATGGTCGTGCTATGACTATCATGGCTGACCCTGATATGCCGGACAGCGACGCCTGGATTATGGACATTGGCGGATTCGGTCTTTCTAACCTCAAAGGTCGAGCTTTGAGCGATGAGGATGCCACTCCTAAGGGTTTTGACGGTATCAAGCGTATGGCTCTGGGGGAGTTGACTCTGGAATTCAAGAATGCCAGGCAGCGTCTGTGCCGCGTTCACGGTTTAAAACCAAGTCTTGAAGTTCTGGCTGCGATTCGCGCTCAATACAAGGCCCCGTTTCGGCGGGGCTCTAATAACTTGGACGGAGAAAAACATGATAGGCACCTCTTCCGCAGATGAGTATCTGCAGCGTCACCTTAAACATGGAGTCTGGTCCTCTCTTGATACAGACACCAAAGTAAGCTCTTTAAAAATGGCTGAAGATGATATTTGTCTCTTTCTGGGAAGAGACAGTGTCGATGAAACAAGAATATTTCAAGTATGTGCGGTTTACGAACAGGCCGTTTTTTTAGCAGAGAATTATGATTCTCTGGCTTCCGGACGAGTGGTTCAATCTGAAAAGATAGACGGCGTGGGATCAGCAACATATAAAAATGATCATGAAATTGCATATGGGCCTCGTACTTTAGCCTTTTTAAATCGTGAATGTATTGGAAATCAGTTAACTAGGGGCTGAAAGAGGTTGAATTTAGAGTATATACCGGGAATTTAATGCGGTCGCGCATTTTGCGCTTTTGTTGATAAACGGCTTATGTCGCCGAAAAACAATTGCCTAGTAAATATAACCAGGAGTGTAGCATGGAAAGGGATTCGCAAATCGAGTATTGTGTGCCTGAACTTGTCGTTGGGTTTCAAGGAGTAGTAATTGGCGCAGCCTGTAATTTACCGGAATGGAAGGTTAAGCCGGTTTTGCAGGAACACCGCATTTATATGGAAACAGGTCAGAGGGTTTCGTCTGTTACCGCGAGAATTGATATTACTTTGCCAGTAAAAATGATTGATATTTTCGGAAGATATGGCGGGAATAACGAAGCTGAATTGCCTGAATCATCCGGTGAGCTGAAAATTGTTCCTCTTACGCCGGGAGACAGCAATGGGTATATCTTTCCACAAGCAAAAATAGTAAATGCTTCGTTGCCGAAGCCTGGAGCACCTGTTGGCGGTATTTTTGAGGTATGTTTCAGCCTAAGCCCTGATGAGAGAGGCAGGTTTTTAATTAAATTGCCCTGTTGTGGAGAAACAGCAAAACAGTCAATATCTTAGCAAAAATCAGGAAAAATTATGGACAATATAAATAAAGAGCTTTTTAAGCATGGCTCATGTGTGGTTTCATATAAGAATAATGCTATCGGAGCTACTATAAACGGCCCGGCTTTCAGCATTGAACCCGAATATTATGAATCAAAGTGTGACCAGACCGGAGGGCGTGTCGTCAGGAAGATAATAACTAACCTGAAGATTAACGTATCTGCTGAGGTCATGGAAATAGATAAGGCTTTCAGTAAAATTCTGGATTCAAGCGGCAAAATAACAAGTTCAATGATTGGGGATGACTTGTTAGGAACCGGCGGTGAACTGTCATTGATTCCGACAGATAATGCTGATAAAACCGGATATCGGTTCCCTAACGCTATTCTGTTGCCGGAAACTGATTATGAGTTTAAGAGTTCTGAAGATCATACGATGAAACTCAGTTTTGAAATTCATGAAGACAGTAGTGGTATTTTGATGGAAAAGATATCTTGCAATTAGCTTATATTTCAATAACCTGTATCGCGGATGGTGAGGCCTTTCCGCGATTTTTTTATATTACTTCACTCTCGTAAATACGCATTGGCTGATGATCGCGTTCAAGCATTTCTCTGATAGCGGCTCTGCTTCCAGAGTTTCTGCAAACGGCGAATAGAGTAGGGCCGCTGCCTGAAATCTCGACAGCTTCAGCCCCTGCATTGAGCATATCTCGACGCAGCATTTTAAGAAGCGGAAATTTCATGTACAGAGCTTCTGCCAAGTCATTAAATATGTATTTAGATATTGACTCTGATGGTTCACAAAATGATTTTAAAAGTTCCTGCCTGAAATTTATATCCACAGACCCAATTTTAGCAGGTGAAAGATTGCGGTAAGCCCACGCCGCAGACACTGGAAATGAAGGGTTTACTAGCAGAAGAGGGCGTTTGAAGTCAAAATCATTGATGTATTCAAATTTGTCGCCGATTCCAGATGCAAATACCGGTTTTCGATGCAAGAAGAACGGTACATCTGCTCCGCATTGCAAGGCAATTTGGTTTAACTCTGCGTCATCAAGAGCTTTAAACTTGGAGTTCAGAATCGTCAGGACTGTAGCGGCGTTAGAGCTGCCCCCACCTAATCCTGCGGCCACTGGAATTTCTTTTTCTATGGTGATACGGCAGGCTGGGGCAATTCCAGCTTTGTTGAAATAGTGTTCAGCAGCTTTCCAGCAGATATTTTTAGAGTCGAGCGGTACATCCGGCGAATCGCACATGATTTGAATACCGCCTGACTTAACGAAATCTATGGTTATTTGATCAGTCGGACAACTTAAAGGCAGAAAAAGCGTGTCCAATGTATGATAACCGTCAGCGCGCCGCTCAGTAACCTTCAGGTAAAGGTTGATTTTTGCTGGAGCTTTTTGCGTGACGGTTTCCATAGTCAGCTGCCAATTTTAGAAAATTTAAAGCCATATTCGTCGTTGTAGCGGCGAATTTCTTTTACAATGTCTTCGGCTAGCTTCAAGGCATTAAGCCCGTCGTTGCCGTCGACTTTGGCTTGTACAACTTTACCGCTTTCTTTAGTTGCTTTTACAGCTGATACAAAGTTTTCGAGTTCAGCAGCTAACGCATTTTTTTCGTCTAGACTGATGTCTTTGCGCGCCAGTCCGACACGGTTTTTCTTAAGAACCATACCAGAATGAGAACCATAATCCATTGAAATATAAGTGTTTTCTTGGAAAACACGGAAGCGGCGCTGCGGATCTTCGCTGACACGGCTGGCAGTCATATTGGCGCATGAGCCATTCTTGAATTTTATTCTGACACTGACGATGTCTTCAGAAGAACTTAAGACAGGAATACCTACGGCATCAAAACGTTCAACTTCGGCATCAACCATTTTCAATACCAGGTCAATATCATGAATCATCAGGTCAAGGACGACACTGACTTCTGTGCCGCGGCGATGCTGACCAGGACGTGCCGGCGGATATTTGGCCAGGCGGTGAGCTTCTATGAAACGTGTGTCAGCAGCGTGTTTTTCGAGAAAATCCATTGCGGGATTAAAACGCTCTACATGCCCCACAGCCAGAACAACGTTATTTCTTTCAGCTGCGTCAACCATTTCTTTGCCTTGTTCATAAGTTGCAGCAATAGGTTTTTCAACAAGTACATGTTTGCCCATATCAAGCAACGGTACAGTAATTTTGCTGTGCATGGTAGCGGGAACTGCAACGCTGAGGGCTTCACAGTTTTTGGCAAGTTCTTCGATGTCTTCGTAAATGGTGAGTCCGAATTCTTCTGAAACCTTTTGAGCCGTTTCTTTGCTTACGTCATAGATTCCAACGACCTCTGCATTTTCGCTGAGGTTGTAAAGGCGGGCGTGATGTCGGCCTAGTGCGCCGACACCTACGACGCCGACTTTGATCTTTTCAGTATTTTTCATATTATGACGATCTCTTGTTTAAATCAATGTGGCTGATCTACTTTATTTGATGCGGGATAATATACCAGCTTTTTCGAAAAATTCAGGTTTGTGTCAAAAAATATTGCTTTCAAGTTTGATAAACTGTGACGGGAATATAGTTTTCTATTAGAAAATATAGTTAAATAAAAAAGTGAAAGGTTGATATTTTGATGGGTTCTCCTTACAAATATAAAAGAGTTTTGCTTAAGATAAGCGGCGAGGCCTTAAAGGGTGGTAACTCTTTTGGTTATGATGCTGATGCGGTAGCTACTGTTGTTGATAAAGTAAAAAATGTAATTGATAATGGTGTGGAAGTTGCCTTGGTATGCGGAGCCGGTAATATCTGGCGCGGCAAGGTTGGTGCTTCTGATGGCATGGATCGGGTTACTGCTGACTATATGGGAATGCTTGCTACTGTAATGAACGGTCTCTGCCTCAAGGACGCGTTTGATGCAGCAGGAGTTTCAGCTGTAGTTCAGACTTCAATACCGATGGAACCCGTAGCCAGCCGTTTTAATAGAGAAGCTGCCATGAAAGCTTTGGAAGCTGGCAAGGTCGTTATCTTTTCAGGCGGAACCGGGAGTCCTTTTTTTACTACAGATACAACCTCTACACTTAGAGCTCTGGAAACTGATTGTGAAGCCGTTCTTAAGGCGACTAAGGTTGATGGTGTATACTCAGCAGATCCAATGATGGATCCGTCAGCTGAACGTTTTGAGACAATTTCTTTTGATGAGACTTTGAGTCGACAGCTTGCAATTATGGATTCTACAGCATTTTCAATGTGTCGTGACAATGCTTTACCAATAATCGTATTTAACTTTTCTGAACCGGATAGTCTGGATAAAGTACTCCAGGGAGATACTACTGCTGCTACTGTAGTTGAGTAAACCAAGGTGAAATAATGAATAAAATACACCCAACAGCGGTTGTTTCACCGCAGGCCAAATTAGGTAATGACCTGGAAATAGGGCCATATGCGGTAATTGAAGACAACGTAGAAATTGGCGATGGGACTTTTATTGACTCTCACGTTAAGGTCGCCCGATATACCAAAGTTGGGCAACGCTGTCGGTTTTACCTTGGGGCGTTGATTGGAGAAGAACCTCAGGATCACCGGTTTAAGGTTGGAACTGAGGCTTGGACCTATATTGGTGATGACACTATTATTCGTGAATATGTCACCATTCACCGTTCTCCCTTTCAAGGCGGAATTACAAGTGTCGGAGACAAATGCCTACTTATGGGATTTGTTCATGTCGGACATGATGCCAGAATCGGCAATTTTGTGACTGTCGCTAATCATACAGCTGTTTCAGGACACGTAATAATTGAAGATCAGGCGGTGCTGAGCGGTTATATTCTTATTCATCAATTTTGTCGAATCGGGAAGATTGCCATGCTGGGGGGAAGAACAATAATAACCCAGGATGTTCCGCCATTTTGCATGCTAGCTGAAAATAACTGTATATGCGGGCCCAATACGATCGGGCTGAGGCGAGCAGGATTTGACAGTGCTCATAGAGCTATTATGCGTCGTGCGATTAAATCTTATTTTTTTCATGGGCTGAATACAAAAAATGCTTTTAAAGAGATTTTAAAAGAAAAAAAAACTCCTGAAGTTGATCATTTTATGGAATTTATCAAACAAACAAGTCGTGGGATTATGTCTGGTGATCCAGCTTTGTGTGTTAAGAAAGATTAAGAGAATACTTCCGTTCATAAAGGTAGCATTGCCTTAGTTTATAAGTGTTCTGGACTCAATACTTAAGCTTCATTGATTTCTTTAAGTCTGTAAATACCTGTTTTCTCATTTTTTATCTTTTACTTTTCGAAAATCTTTGTGTTTCTCTATTATATATGTTATACTAGTTTATTGTTCTTTTTTTGAGTTGTTTTCTAATAAAAGGTGGACAAGCTGTTATCACTGCAGGACTTGATTAATGAGGAAAGAAGCCCGGGAGACATAAAAACAAGCAGGATGGTAAATGCTCAAGAATTTTTTTTCTAATTTGATAGTCTATTTGAGTTCATTTAGTAAACACTTTTTCTTTACCGCTATCATTCTATATGCTCTTGTAGCAATTTTCTTCGCCAAGCTTTTGACCCGAATTTACGATGAAAAAGAGGCAATTTATCTGCAGTCTCAAGCCTTGATTTCCGAGCATACATTCAATGTTATTTATAGTTCATATAATAATCTGGCTAAAGTTGTTTTCAATGAAGTTGTAAATAACCTAAAAGTTCTGCAGGAGGTTTACAGTGCCTGGTATGGCAGCAAATCAGAGCGTGATAAATGCCGGAAAAATCTTTATAAGATGTTGCAGGATACTTACCTGAGGCTTCAAAACAACAACCTTGAACAGTTTCACTTCCATTTTCCTGACAGTACAAGTTTTCTAAGGTTGCACAAACCTGGAATATTTGGAGATAAGCTTGATTCTTTTCGGAATTCTTTGAGGCTGGTTAATAAAAATTGCCGTGATGTCTACAGTTTTGAGGTTGGCAGTTCAAAAAGTGGATTCAGGGCGGTTTTCCTTTTGATTTACAAAGGAAAACACATTGGCAGTTTTGAAACAGGCTTCAGTTTCAAAGAATTTCAAAAACTGCTTCACCGGGAGTTTGGTGGAGAGTATGATTTTATTGTGAATTTAAATCATTTGTCCGGTGATAAAAAGCTGCTTGATAGGCTTAAAAAAGATTATCTGCCTTCAAGTTTCCATCCCAGTTATTATCATGAAAAGAAAAATCCTTCCAGTGTAGTTGGGCAGATGCATTTTCGTAGCCCCGGGCTTCTGAAGAAAATTAGAGAACACATGGAACGAAACAGGTCATTTTGTATTTATGCAAGGGACAATGGCGATTATTATCGTGGCTGCTTTGTGCCGGTTTGGGATGCCAAAGGTAAGAAAGCAGCGTATTTTGTGGGTTATTTTGATGATGATACGATAAGAACTTTTAAGTTGTCGTATATCAACTTCATGATTCTTATTCAAGCTGGTGCATTCTTAATTTTTATTTATATCCTCAGAGAAAATTTTCTCAAAAACCGTCTGCTGAAATCAAGAATAAAAGCAGAGCAGGCAACGCGTTCAAAGTCATTGTTCCTGGCAACAATGAGTCACGAAATAAGAACTCCGATGAATGGCATTATAGGGTCTTCAGAGCTCCTCGCTGAGACAGGATTGACAGATAAACAGCAGGATTATGTTGAAGCAATTCGTTCGAGCGGAGCTTCTCTTTTGGCAATTATCAATGACATCCTTGATTTTTCTAAAATAGAATCCGGTAAAATTCATGTTGAAAAACGATGCATGAATCTGCAACGTACTATTGATTCTAGTTTTACAATGCTTAAGCATCTTGCGAAAGCTAAGAATCTGGACTTTTATTATCATATTAATGATAAGATTCCTAATTACCTTATCGGGGATTCAGCAAGACTTAAGCAGGTGCTGTTAAATCTTTTATCTAATTCTATAAAGTTCACAGAAAAAGGCGAGATTTCCTTGCGAGTCAAGCTTCTCGACTCAGTTATGACTAGCTCTGCGAGGCTGGCGTTTATAGTTAGTGATACAGGGATTGGAATTAGCAAGAATCGCTTGAAGTCAATATTTGAACCATTTGAGCAGGCCGAGACTTTTACCACAAGAAAGTATGGTGGCTCAGGTTTAGGGCTTACAATATGTAAATTTTTGGTCACTTTAATGAACGGAACCATAAAGGTGAAAAGTACTCCAGGGCAGGGGGCTGTTTTTACGTTTGAAGTGCCTTTCGAGCTTGCTCAGCATGATTTGTACAGTACTACCAGCATGTATATCAAACAGCAGGAGGAAGAGGTTGCTAGGAAGCTCAAAAAACTTAGAGTTTTGCTTGTTGAGGATGATCGTATAAATCGTAAGGTAGTGCTTAATATGCTTGAAAGCGTTGAGGTTAAAGTTGATATAGCCAAGAATGGACTTGAGGCTTTAGATAAAGTTGAGGCAAATAAATATGATGTTATTCTAATGGATTGCGTGATGCCTGAAATGGACGGATTTACCGCTTGTAGAGAGATTATCAGGAGGCTGGGAGGCGGCCATCCGCCGATTATAGCATTGACTGCCAATGCATTGCGTGGAGATCGGGAAAACTGTTTAAATGCTGGTATGGATGATTTTCTGTCTAAGCCGATTTCGAAACAGCAGCTTTTGGGAACCTTAGCCCGCTGGGCGCCTGATGCAATGACTACAACTGATCACTTCTGCAGTTAGGTTAACTAAAATATTAATTGAGGATATTGGTTTCCTGCTTAGGGGTTGACGTTATTTCGGCAACTGGGGCATAAAAAAAGCAAGGCATTTGAGCCTTGCTTATAAATATCTTTTATAACTACCACTTGAGCAGTATTGATCCCCAAGTTAAACCACCGCCAAAAGCAGTCAGGAGAACATAATCGCCTTTATTTGCATAGTTTCCCCTGGCAATCTCATCAAGACAAAGCCCAATGGATGCCGCGGAAGTATTTCCAAAGCGGTTAACATTCATGTAGACCTTATCTTCAGGAATGCGCAGGCGTTGCGCAACAGCTTTAAGGATGCGATAGTTAGCCTGATGTGGTACCAGCCATTTAATTTGATCTGCAGTAATTCCGGTTTCAGCCATTACTTTTTTACATGAATTAACCATGGCATTAACTGCAAGCTTGAAAACATCACGGCCTTCCATCTGGATATAATGTTGTTTTTCAGCAATTGTTTTTTCAGAGGCGGGTAATCTGCTGCCTCCTGCAGGGATTTGCAGGATATCTTTATAAGAGCCGTCTGCACCAAGGTCTGATGCCAGGATGCAGCACTCATTGGAAGCGTCTTTTTCAAGAATCATTGCCGCAGCGCCGTCTCCAAAGAGTACGCATGTGTTGCGGTCTTCCCAGTTTACTTCAGAAGTCAGTTTTTCGGCGCCAAGAACTAAAATTTTATTGTATTTGTCATTGGCTCTCAGTAAAGATGTTGCAACTTCAGTAGAATAAATGAGTCCTGAGCATGCTGCTTCCAAGTCAAAACAAAAGGCCTTTACAGCGCCAATTTTCTGTTGCAGAATACATGCTGTGCTGGGGAATATATGATCAACGCTGATGGATGCAACAATGATTGCATCAAGTTCACTAGCGTCGAGTTTAGCCATTTCAAGGGCTTTTCTGGCAGCTTCATATGCAAGGTCAGAAGTAGCTTGGTCGTCAGCGGCTACTCTTCTTTGTTCGATGCCGGTTCTTGTTCTAATCCATTCATCACTGGTATCGACAATTTTTTCTAAGTCAAAATTGGTCAAGATCTTTTCTGGTACATATGATCCAATTCCAGAAATTTTAATACCCATGTTATCTCCTTGGCAATTTACTCTTCCGAAGCTTCGGTTTGAGTATTGCTGATTTGTTCTTCACATTTTGCAATGATGCTCTGCGTTTCCGCGATTCTTCTTGTGATTTTGTCGTTGATACCAAACTTGACAAATTCACCAGCTACCCTGATGGCATTTCTTACAGCTTTTGAGGTGGATGAGCCATGCCCTATAACGCATATCCCATTGATACCAAGCAGTGGTGCACCCCCTAGTTGTTCAGAATCTGCAAATTGTTTGAGTTCGCGAAAAGCATTTCTGGATAGCATCGCTCCGGTCATGCGCAGTGGGTTTTTTGAGAAAAAGTCTTTCATTAACCGCATTGTAGTCTTAGCCAATCCTTCAGCTCCCTTAAGGAGTATATTGCCCATGAAGCCATCGCAAACTACAACATCTGCTACATTCTCAAAAATAGTATCGCCTTCAACATTTCCAATAAAATTAACTGGAAGCTGAGATAGTATTTTAAATACCTGCTTTGTTAATTCATTTCCTTTGGAATCTTCGCCGCCGACACTCAGTAGCCCGATAGTAGGTTTGTCAATGCCAAAAAGATACTTGGCATAGGCTTCGCCCATCAGTGCGAATTGAGCTAGGTTAAGAGGTTTGCAGTCGGTATTTGCTCCAGCATCGATGAGTATGAACCTTCCGGAAAGTGCCGGCATGCTGGTAGCGATTGCAGGGCGATCGATACCTGGTAGAGTGCGGACAAGTATTTTTGTTGAAGCAACAGCTGCACCGGTATGTCCGGCACTGACGATTGCGTCAACTTTCCCGTCCTTCATCAGGCGTGCACATTCAGTAATAGAGGACTTTTTCTTTGAGCGGAGCGCAACAGTAGATGGGTCACTCATCTCAACTACTTCGTCTGCATGGACTTTTGAAATCCTTGGATGATCCTCAATCCCGTACTTTTCCAAATAGTAGGAAAGCTTACCGAGGTGCCCAACGACTGTAATCTCATATTCTGGGAAGTCGTAAAGCGCCGCGGTTATACCTTCAACCACTATACCGGGGGCGTAGTCTCCCCCCATCGCATCAACTGCAATTTTCATGCTTACTCGGCGTCAATTACCTGTTTGCCTTTGTAGTTGCCGCATGCAGTGCAGGCACGATGTGGCATCAGCGGAGCATTGCAAGCCTGACAGTAAGTGGCTTGAACGCCTTCGTAGCGATTAGCTGCTTTCCGATGACGTTTTTTCATCTTTGATGTTTTTCTTTTTGGTACAGCCATGATAAAATCTCCAGTATTTTACAGTAATTTATATTTTAAAATGTTATTAAATCATGTTCATGGTGACACAGAATAAAATCTGCCCCATAATTAAAAAGCTGAATATATACGCTAAAGCTCATTTTTCAAACGGTAAAACAGAAAAATAGGCTGTTTAAACGTTAACTAAGCAACGACCAGACAGGATTTTCTGAATCTTTACATATGTGTCAGAAATTAAGTTTACTTTGCTATAACCTTCTTTTCTAATAAATTAATTAAATTTACCATCTGCAAACTTAACTCCCTCTAACTGCTTTTCAAACTCGGAAAACATATTTTGGTTGACAATTTTTTCTAAATATAAAGCGAAATGCGATTAACAAAAAGAAAGGAGCCACAAATGGCAGATTTCGAATACATTTTTAAACGTCAGCATCCAGCCTACAAAAAGAATCGTGAGGGCTGGATAAAAAGCCGAAAAGCATATTCAGGCGGGGTTCAGTATATTGACTCGGCATTGGTTAAGCATGTTTCTGAAGTTGAACTGGAATTCAATGAACGTCGTAAACGGGCTTATTACCTGAATTATCCTCGTAAGATTGCCAGACTCATTACTCATTATGTACTTTCAGCATTCCCGCAGCGCCGTAATGCGAATGATGAATTGATTGAGGATTTCTCACGCGACGGACTCAGGGTAAATGAAGTTATGCGCCAGTTTTCAACGATGCTGAACGTATACGGATCGGCATGGATGCTGGTGGAGATGCCGAGCTTTTCAGGAGATGTTGATCCTGAAAGAAAAAAGCAGGAGCGCATCCGCCCTTATGCCGTTGCTATTTCGCCACTGACAGTCATTGACTGGGCTTACGGCAATAACGGTAGACTACTGTGGGCTTTGCTTGAGGAAAACTCTTATGACAGTTCAGACCCGTTTGCTCCACCGCATGGAAGAGTTCAACGGCGACTTTGGACTCGTGATGAATGGTTTCTTTTTGAAAAGAACTCACAAGGCGGCAAAGTCGTACTGAGAGATAGCGGTCGGCATAAACTTGGAGTTGTTCCGCTGGTGCAGGCTGTTGAGGCTGACGGTTTTGGGATGGATGCTAATCACTGGTTTGAAGATGTTGTAAGAGTTTCAGACGCAATTCTCAATAACGAATCCGAAGCTCAGATGAATATTGTCAAGCAGAGTTTTTTTTCAGAATCGGTGAACTCAGGAACTGGGTTTTCAGATTTTATAAAAAGCTTGTATTTATTATACGGAGCACTGATTTTTGGCTGAGTCAGGGCTTGCTTGGGCGGTATTGTGTTCTGTGGTTTAGCAGATTCTGTTATTACAGCCTGACAGCAATTTGCCAAAGCTGCAACACAGAATACTGTTAGAAACGATGTTCTCATCTTCTCTCCTGTTGTGTTATTTAAATTTAGAGATTATTTCGACCATACCAGAAAGGTGAAACTGCACTTTTGGCTATATCGAGTAATTCGGCGTTTTTCTTCCACTCAGTGTGTCCATCATAGAAAACTACATTTGCTCCGTTTAAATGACGTCTTTTTATTGAAAAGTCCATTATACCTGTTAATATCTGTTCTATTTGAATCCGTAAACATCACCATTTGGGTTGGATGTTTTATTACTGCTAAGCTTGGAAGGTAGTTTTGGGCATCTGCAATAGCCATACCGTATAGGCCGTATAAATTTCGATTAAAGGCATAAGAAATTTTGATATCTCCCCCAGTTAAAGCATAATCACCAGGGTTATTTTCCTCTTCTCTTGGACAGCGGAACATGCTGCTTTTACCCTTTCTGTGGGAATAATCTCTTAGTGTTTCATTTTCAGACCCTTTGAAATATTTCAGGAGTTTGTAGAAGCAATATTGCATGACAATATTGCCACTGTTGGTTATTGCAGCCATAGGTTTATTGTTATTACCCTGCTCATAAAGTTTGTAGGCCATTCCGAGTTGTTTGAGACGGCTGTTGCAGCTAATTCTTTTAGCTGTTTCCTGAGCTTTACTCAGCGCCGGCAATAGCATTGAAGCGAGTATGGCTATGATGGTTATCACAACGAGAAGTTCTATTAAAGTAAAATTTCTTTTTGCTTTGGTCAGTCGGTAGTAATGCATGTTGACCTTCCTGGGTTAGAGTTACGGTTTATCTGCTTACTAATATCATATATGAAAATCAAGGCGGGCTCAAGCACTGTTCAGTTGAAGTTTTTGCGAATCCGTGGAAGATATTGTCAGCTTATAAAGCGCAATATTTTACCCATGATCATCTGCTTTGTAATTTGTTGGGCTGCAGCCGACGTATTTCTTAAATACTTTTGAAAAGTAATTACTGCTTTCAAAGCCTACCATTATAGCAATATCGCCGACAATATGGCGTCCTTCCCAAAGGAGCTTCTTAGCTTCATGAATCCTTATTTCAGTCAAGTAACGGAAAAGAGAAAAATCGCTTTCACGGCTGAATATTCTGGACAAGTAAAAAGGACTTACTTCAAGAGCTGCAGCTACCTCTTCAAGCCTTATTGGTTTTGTGTAATTCTTTTCTATATAATTCTTTGCTGCAACAAGCAGTCGCTTCTGATTGCTTGACGTATCATTTTTAATTTTTTTCTTTTGCAATATGGCTGTTTCTCTGTGAAACAGCATCAATAAGTTTATTAGTCTGGCATTTGCCAGTATATGATCTTCTGTGCCATGACCTGAATCCATACGTATTGCGTCAAAAAGACAGCTGATTTCAAAGGCTGATTCTTTAGGGATTTTGTTAATATTGGAATTATTAACTTTAGTGAAATACTCAGGCAGGGCGCCCCAACTGAAATGAATCAACAGAACTTTAAGCCCCTTACTGTAATTAAAAGTGTCACGGTGAGTTGTGTCAGCAGGAATGATAAAAGTATTGCCCGGCTCACCCTTAAAAGTTTTTCCATTATCCTCAAATACCAGTTCCATACTTCCATCAAGAATATGCAGCAGTTCGTGCTGCTTGCCGCTATGTGCTACTTTTGACCAGACCGTGTCAAAATCCATTTCACTTACATAAATAATATCCGGGATTGTCTTAAAACATTCTTCGTATTGTCTGCTGGTCATTACTTTCTGCTCTACCTTGTTGCTTTTAGAAGAGATTATATACGATTCTTGAATGTAATGCTATAGCAATCCCGCATTTATTATTGCTTCTCTAAACTTTTCTGTTGTAGAGAAAAGGTGAGAGCTCCAGCCCTTTGCTGCTCCTGATTCAACATTATTCTGTCGGTCATCAGCATAAATACATGGTCGTCCGAACTTTTCTTCAAAAGCCTGATACATTTCAGGACCCGGTTTTTTGGCGCCTACTTCAAAGCTGAATATGCCTCCGGTGATAAGATGCGCAAATGTCAGTTTGCGACTGATTTCCCGCATGTGGATAGTAGAGGTGTCAGAAAAGTATATGAGCCGATACCCGTCTTCAACCAGTTCCTGAGCAAGTTCAAACATGCCCGGAGTGGTATATCTCAGCATAGTGTTCCATGCGGCACAGACTTCATCATCAGAAAGGTTTCCGGGGGCAATGCCGGAAACAACTGAAATCCATTCTCTTTCTGAAATTTGACCAGTTTCGAGCAGGTCGGAGATACTCCACATTTCTTCGGTTACTTCTTCCAGAGTGCGGATACCTAAAGCCGCCAACAGGTCGGTAGGGTCAAGCTGCATGCAAACCCCACCGATGTCTAACGCAATTACTTTATTCATATTTACTTAACCTCCAAAATATTCTCAATCTCAGTCAGGCAACGGCAGCCGTTGCTTTCTACTGCTACCATATCCTCAAGACGGATGCCTCCCCATTCCTGATAGTAAACACCTGGTTCGACAGTTGCAATTTCTCCACCCTGCAGTGGAATATTGTTTGCGGGGCTCAGGCGTGGAGCTTCATGGATTTCCAAACCGACGCCGTGGCCAAGTCCATGGAAAAAACCGTAGTTGTTATTGTCTTTTCTACCAGTCTCGAAGCCGTGCTTGTCCAGTACTGCTTTAGCTGCATTATGGATTTCAGAGGGTACAGCTCCGGCTTTAATTAGCGGCTTGGCATGTTCACGCGCTGCAAAAACAGCGTCATATGCTCTCTTCACCAAGTCTGGAGCAGTACCTTTGACAAATGTTCTGGTAAGGTCTCCCCAGTATCCTGTATCCGTGACACGTGGAAATATGTCTATGATAATAGTTTTATTAGCTTCAATTGGTCCACTGCCGAGATTATGCGGATCAGCTCCGTCAGTGCCGCAGGCGACAATAGTTGCGTCCGGCATAGCTCCGCCGCGAATAAGTTCTATATTAATTTCTGCCCGTAGTATTTCAGAGGTCAATATTTTTCCATTCCATATGAGCTGCCCAGTTTTATCAATATCTGATTCCTGAAGCATTGTATGAGCGCGTCGCATACCGTTTTCAGTAATGCGCAGGGCGGCGGTAACTTTGTCAACCTCTTGTGAGTTTTTGAACTCACGTTCTGGGAAAAATTTCTTTTCTTCGGGGGAAACCTTGTATCCGGCACCACGTAATTGGTCAGCTAACCCCAATGGAAAGTTGGCCGGAACCCGGAAAACTTTAATTTTTTTGTTTTTTGCAAGCCCCGAAATAATGTCAAGCATTTTAGCTGATTTGTCGTTGGCAAATTCTGAAGTTGAATAAATATTAATTCCGGTTTTGGCTTCCTTGGCGGCGCGGTCCTGCTCCAGTGCGGACATAACCATTCCTGTTTCTGAATTCGTTTTGAAGTAGATAAAGGCATCCGGAGCTCTGAATCCGGTTGCATAAAGCATGTCAGCGTTATGTTCGCTAGCTGCGTATATCAGGTCTGCAGGTTTCATATATTACCGCCAAAATTTGGATTTGATTTGCAAAAACGCCTTCAGGCAAATATCTTTTCTCAGGTAGAGAATTTTGCGCTGTTCCGGAACGCTATATCGGCGCGGGCAATTTTCAGTGAATGTGACCTCGTTAGTTATGAGGTCAACCGCACGGTTTATTATAGCCTGTAAAAGTAAATAATCAAAGGCTCTAGCCATTAGGAGTGATTGGGCATGACAACTTCAGTAATAATCTCCTTCGTAGTAGTTTTCCTGGGTGCTTATCTGATTGGGGCGATTCCATGGGCATACCTTATCGGTAAATGGAAAGGCATAGATTTGCGCGAATACGGCAGCGGTAATTACGGTGCCACAAATGTAACCCGGGTTATTGGTAAATGGCACGGCAGACTTTGCTTTATTCTGGATTTCCTTAAAGGATTTATTCCAGTTTTTGCTGTTTCAATGATGATCAAGTACGGCTGGTTTGAGGATAAGTATCAATTATCACAAATCATAGCTGCATTTGGCGCGGTCTTAGGACATATCTTTCCTGTGTACACTCGTTTTCGAGGTGGAAAAGGCATGTCAACCTCTGCCGGGGCAATACTTGGCCTCGCTCCTTATTCGGTTTTAATTGCGGCGGCAGTCTGGGTTGTGGTTTTTCTAGCAAGCCGTTATGTTTCGCTCGCCAGTATTGCGGCTGCGGCTGTGCTGCCGGTATGCGCGACATTTATTTCACTGATGAAGCTTTATGTGCATTCCTATTATGTTCTGGGCTTTTTGTATCTGTTGGCATTGCTGGCGATAGTCAAGCACAGCAGTAATATAAAACGTCTGATGAACGGTACTGAAAGCCGTTTTTCAAAAGATAAGGAAGAAGCTGAATCTGAGAAAACAGAAGACGTCACTGAAGAAACTTCAGAAAAGGCGACTAAAGTAGAGGTTGATAAAGAGGATATGGAGCAGAAATAAATGAGTAGAATAACCATATTGAGCGATGGTTCCTGGGGAACAGCGCTTTCGACTGTTTTATGTCGTAACGGTCATGATGTTACCATGTGGGGGCCATTCCCTGAATATTTAGAACAGGTAAAAAAAACTGGAGTTAACAGCCGTTTCCTTCCAGCAGTCAAGTTACCTGAACCTTTGAAATTCGAAGCGAATATAAGAAAAGCGGTAGAAGGGCGTGATTTTTTAGTTTTAGCCTCTCCCACCCAGTTCGCGAGAGGTGTTATATGGCAGTTGAAAGACCATTTTGACGCCGGAACCCATAAGTTGATAAATGTGGCTAAAGGGATTGAAAACGATAGTTTGCTGCGTATTTCAGAGATTTGTGGTGAGATACTCGGCTCCTGCGATTACAGTGTGCTTTCAGGCCCCAGCCATGCTGAAGAAGTCAGCCGTGAAGCTCCGACCGCCTTGGTTGCAGCTTCAAATACTGCGGGAATGGCAGGGCAGGTACAGGAACTTTTTATGAATGATTTCTTCAGGGTATATACCAGTTCAGACGTTGTTGGTGTCGAACTGGGGGGCGCTTTGAAGAATGTCATGGCAATTGCTGCCGGAGTTATTGACGGTATGCAGCTTGGAGACAACCCTAAAGCGGCTTTGATCACTCGCGGTATTTCTGAAATGGGCCGCCTCGGGGCTGCTTTGGGCGGAGATCCTTTGACATTTTCCGGGCTGAGCGGCATTGGTGATTTGATTGTTACCTGTTGCAGCGGACACAGCAGAAACCGACATGTTGGAGAAGAGCTGGGGCGTGGTAAAACGTTGCGCCAGATTCTTGAGGGCATGGGAATGGTTGTTGCAGAGGGGGTCAAAACTACCCTTAGTGCTTATCAGCTAGCCCGTCAGGCTGGGGTTGAATGTCCGATTATTAATGAAATATACTCAGTATTGTACGAAGGCAAAGCTTCTGCTGAAGCAGTCAACTATTTAATGACTCGTCCTTCAAAACCTGAGGCCAAATAGTTTAAAACTTTCCAATAGCCATGCTTGTGGTTGACGTTTTCTGTAACAGGGAAACAAAACAACCAAGGAGCATGGCAGATGCGAATAGTTCATCAGAATAATATTGATTTCAGTATTGAAGCTGACGGCAGCATAAAGCGCCGCAGCACCTGGCAGGTTATGCCGGATGAAGGCTTTAATATTGATCAAAACTGGCCTGAGTTCAGGCAACAGGCCGAAACATGGGCCGGCAGCGTCGGTGACGCCTGGCGGCAACCGGCCTCAAACTCCCAAAGCTTTACCGAAGATCAAAGCTTTATAATCACTTCAGCGGCTTCTTCTTCCGGAATATTTTTGGAAGCTTTCAGACTCCATTTCTTTTTGTCATCATTCCAGATAGCCATAATGCCTTTGGTGGAATTGGTAAAGTTCAGCAAAGCATCCGTTAATGATTTATAACTGTCGCTGCCGACTTCTGAAAATCTGATTTTACGCATACAGAGGATAAGTTTTTCCAGCCATACACGACGTTTTTTTTCGAGTTTTTCAAAATTCCATTTGGAGGTTAAAGAGAGCGCGAGCTGGAAAATTTCTTCTGCCTGAAACGGTTTCTTAATATAAAGAAGCTTTTCCGGAGTGCCGATTTCATTGGAAATGGTTTCCTGATCATGATCGGCATAAGCTGTCATAACAACAATTTCAATGTTTTTATCAACTTCACGAATTTTCTTGGCAGTTTTAAGGCCGTCCCAGCCGGGAGGCATTCGCATATCACTGAAGACGACAGCATATGGAGCTTTGTTCTCAAGCGCAGCTTTTACCATCTCGAATGCCTCTTCACCTTGTGAAGCGGTATCAATGTCGTATTGCGCAGCTTTTTTGGGTCTGTCCTGAGGTTTTTCATCGAGTCCCATAAGTCTGGCTCGCATGCTTTGGACCATACTCGCAGTTTTGTTGGGTTGACCGCAGCTCACCAGCAACTTGGCCAGTTGTTCACACAAATCTTCCTGATCATCCACAATTAAAATGCGATTATTCTTTTCCATCGTCAATTCCCGCTTGCTCAAATATAATTAGAATGTTGCGACCCGTGGTTGGCGTATTTGGCCCCTATGCCTTTTACGGACAAAACAGATATTTGTAATAAAAGTTTATTTAATAAACAATATATCAAAAAAAGATACACCAAATATTAAAAGTATCAAGCCCCCAAGCACAAAAGGATTTTTATTCAGGATTAAGCAGGGACTTTTTTATGTAATTTAAATAAAATAAAAGCTGAAATCATATTAATAAACTGTCTTGAAAGAATGCATGGAGGAGAGTAATATCTTGTTTTAACCATATTCAGGATAGTCATATGTCATATATAAAAAGAATCAGAGAAAAACTCGGCAGTGAATGTGTTTTCATGCCTGGAGTCAGGGCCATTATTGTTAATGATAAAGATGAGGTGCTGCTACAGTTTCGGGTGGATCATCGGTGCTGGGGATTACCTGCCGGAGCTGTTGAAATTGGAGAAACGGCGCTGGAAGCTTTAAAACGAGAGGTGCTTGAAGAAACCAGGTTGGAAGTCGAAACTGCCGAGCCGATAGCTTTGTATTCAGGCAGCAGTCAGAGACTTATGTATCCAAATGGTGATGAAATTCAGGGGTTTGCAGTATCTTTTCTTATCAGAAACTGGAGAGGAAAACCATGCCCGGACGGAGTGGAGGGATCAGAGCTGCGGTTTTGGTCATTACAGGAATTACCTCTGAACCTGCTGCCAATGCATAAACATACACTTTATGACTTTAAAAAATATGACGGTACTTTTATTCTGGCTGACAACAAGCTGCCTCTATAGGGCGCTATTTTATATTAGGGTTCTGTAAAGGTGTTACATTATAAACTTGTTTTAGACAGTGATTAAGACATCTTTTAAACTCTCACAATTCTTAGATAACGACCTTAATTACATACAAATATAAGGGTTTTTTTACCCATTATTTGTAACTTCTTGATAAAAAAATAAATAGAAAAAATTTTGATAAAAACACAATATATTGTGGTTTGCCTGTTTGAAATGCCAATATTATGTGGTAATCTATTAACACGGGAAGATCGGAGTATCCACCTTATTTATGAACGAAAAATTCGGGGACGCTGTGCCCGGAATCATGATGAGTAAACCTTTAATTTTAGCCTGTAGTGAGGAAACAAGGAAGATGTCCAAAACAGCAACTACCATAACCAGAATCAAAAAACGTGATGGCCGTATTGTCGATTTTGACATAGACAGAATCAGCATTGCTGCCAGTAAAGCCTTGAAAGCTTCCGGTACTGCTAATGACAAATTAGCAAAAACTATCTGTAATGATGTTATAAAAGAACTTCAAGACCGCGGCTTTGATCAGGACAATGTTCCGGATATTGAACTCGTTCAGGACTTGGTTGAAAGTTCTTTCATCAAACGTGGTCTCAGCAAAGCCGCTAAGCTCTATATTCTCTACCGTGCCCAGCATAACAAAATGCGTGAAGGCAAAAAGATGATGATGGATGTCCAGGATCTGGTCGCATCATATCTTGATCAGCAGGACTGGCGTGTTAACGAGAACTCCAATGCCGGATACTCATACGCAAGTCTGTTGAACCACGTCAGCGGCAGTGTTGTTGCCAATTATACTTTGCAGAATATTTACCCGCAGGAAATATCTGAAGCTCATAGCAGCGGCGATATTCACATGCACGACCTTTCCTGCGGAATCGTTGGTTATTGCGCGGGCTGGAGTCTGCGCCAATTACTGCAGGAAGGTTTTCGTGGCCGTGGCGGTCGCGCAAGTGCTGCACCTGCAAAGCATTTTGACACAGCTTTAGGTCAGATTGTTAATTTCCTATCAACTCTGCAGACTGAATGGGCAGGGGCTCAGGCATTTAACTCATTTGATACGCTGCTGGCTCCGTTTATACGTGAAGACGGCCTGGATTACAGACAGATTAAGCAAAATATTCAACAGTTTGTTTTCGGACTGAATATTGCCAGCCGTTGGGGGCAAACACCGTTTACAAACCTGACTTTTGACTGGGTTGTACCGGATGATTTGAAAAGCAATCCGATTATTATTGGCGGTCAGATTCAGGATGGGAAATACTATCGCGACTATCAGGAAGAAATGAACCTGATTAACCGCGCGTTCCTGGAAGTAATGAGTGAGGGTGACCGGGATGGAAGAATCTTTACTTTCCCGATCCCTACATATAATATTACGGATGACTTCAACTGGGAAGATGACAATGCAAAGCTGTTGTTTGAAGTGACTGGCAAATACGGACTGCCATATTTCCAGAACTTTATCAAAAGTGATCTTAATCCCGGCGATGTCCGCAGTATGTGCTGTAGGCTTCAGATGGATATCCGTGAACTGCGCAATAAAACCGGCGGCCTCTTCGGAGCTGGTGAGCAGACTGGCTCAATCGGTGTTGTCACCATCAATATGCCGCGTATTGGTTATATTGCTAAAAATGAAAAAGAATTTCTTGCTCGTCTCGATCACCTCATGACTTTAGCCATGGAGTCGCTTGAGATTAAGCGTAAAATTGTACAACGCCACCTGGAAGGTGATTTGCTTCCTTATACCAAAACTTATCTCGGTACTTTGAAAAACCATTTCAGTACTATTGGTCTGGTAGGTATGAATGAGGCTTGCCTGAATTTCCTTGGCTGTTCCATTTGCGACGGTGAAGGACAGGAGTTCGCTCAGCGAGTACTGGATTTCATGCGTAAGAGAATTCAGGATTTCCAGGAAGCCACTGATCACATTTATAACTTGGAAGCAACTCCGGCTGAAGGTACCAGCTTTAGACTGGCACGCCTTGACCGCAAGCGTTTCCATGATATAATCTGTGCCGGTGACACCAACCCATACTACACAAATTCAACACAGTTGCCTGTTGGTTATACCGACGATCTGTTTGCAGCTCTTGACCTGCAGGAACCGTTACAGTCCATGTATACTGGCGGAACTGTTTTCCATGCGTTCATTGGTGAAAAAATCGATGATCCTCAGCAGGTTGCAGCTTTAGTTAAGCGTGTAGCTGAAAATTATAAGATTCCATATTTTACACTGACACCTTCCTTCAGTATTTGTCCGGTACATGGTTACATCCCGGGTGAACACCATGAGTGTCCGCTGGAGTCGGAGGATGGCGAAGAGCTCAAAGTAGTTTAACGTTGGGCTGACCGCTCCGTTACGGCGGTGCGGTAAAGATTATGATATTTAATGTATTAGTTATGTGGCGTGCTTTCCAGCCACCCCTGGAAAGCAGCAAAGAAAAAATAATTAGAGTGTTTGTTTGCCAAATCATGCCAATCGAGCCGGTTGATGGGCCGTTAATCAGCTTGACCGCAAGTGAAGCAGAGGACATTCATTAAACAAGAGGAGACGGTATAATGTCTAAGTGCGGAGAAAAAACAGAAGTTTACAGTCGTGTATGCGGTTATTTCAGACCGGTATCGAATTGGAACAAAGGCAAAAAAGAAGAGTTCAAAGACAGAAAAACTTACGAAGTAGGCGCAGCTGAAACTAAAGAGGCTGTAGCCTGATCTTATTGGATTTGTTGTATTAGAGCCCCCCTGCTGTTTTCAGTAGGGGGGCTTTTTGTTATTATGATTGAAAATGACAAAGGCCTGTTTATCTTGTTTTTACAGGGTTTGAACTCAAATTAGCTTTTTAAAGAGGCTCTTGTAGTATTGTTTGTGATTAAAAATGACAAAATAAATGCTGGTTACGTTGATAAATGCTGAATTATTGCAATTTTTTTTGCTAAAAATGATGATTTTTTAGTTAATTCATGTATTCTATTCAAATACAGAATGCAATTTCAAGGAAACATTCGGATCGAACAATGTCAAACTATGTCACGATTAGTTCTCTGGGGCCCGCAGCTCTGAAAGCGGGGAACCTTGCCGGACAGCCTGCCGTTGAAAATATGAAAGAGCATTGGAGTCAGAAGCTCGCCAAAGTGCTTCCTGATAAACCTGACCTTATTTTGTTGCCGGAAGCATGTGATCGCTACCCTGATATGCCCATAAAAGACCGCTTAGGGTATTACGATGTCCGTGGTAACCAAATGCTTGAATTCTTTAAGGGTAAGGCTCGCGAGAACAGCTGTTATATTGGTTACTCAGCAGCGCTTAAGGTCGAAGACGGTTCTTACCGCAACTGCACTACTTTGATTGACCGCAAAGGTGAAGTGGCTGGAGTATACAGCAAGAACTTTGTAGTGGTTTCAGAAACCGATTACAACATTCTAAGCGGCAAAAATGCAGATGTTTTTGAAACTGATTTCGGTAAGGTCGCATGTGCTATCTGCTTTGACCTTAACTTTGATGAACTGCGTTTAAAATATGTAGAGCAGCACCCTGATATTATACTTTTCAGCAGCATGTATCACGGTGGCATGATGGAAAATTACTGGGCATATAGCTGCCAATCATATTTTGTCGGAGCAATTTGCAACCTTCCATGCGAAATTATTGATCCACTGGGCAGCAGCGTTGCTAAGTCAACCAACTATTTTGATTATGTTACTCACACGGTAAACCTTGATTGTAAACTTGCTCATCTGGACTTCAACTGGGAAAAGTTTGATGTCTGCAAAGCCAAATACGGAAGAGGTTTTAAGGTCACTGATCCTGGGTATCTCGGATCTGTATTGATATCCAGCGAGTTGGAGGATGTTTCAATTAATGACATGATAAAAGAGTTCGAAATAGAGCTGCTGGATGACTTCATGCAGCGTTCTTATGATCACCGTTATAAACCGGGGGTAATAGAGCCTTAAAAGGTTTCATTGCTTAATTTTAATTACCAGGGGTGGAAAAGAGAGATGGTTTTTGAGAATAATTTTTTAGCAGTTGATGTTTCTGGAGATAAGCTGTTCATTTCCAGCAAAGCATCAGATAATAATAAATTTGAACTGGCTTGGCCGGGATGTGAAATCAGTTTTGAAGGGAAGATGGTGATTCCTCAGTTTCCGGTGTCACCATTTGAACTGCATGACAAATTTGTCCGACAAACGTTTTCTGAAAGCGGGCTTCTTTTTGAGATAAAGCTTGAGTTCACTGATTCATTCTGGATGCGTAAATCTGTAAAAGTAAGCAAAACCGGCGAAATGCCAGTTCCTGATTATATGGATGCCGATATTCAGTGCTTTGACGGTGAAATCGAAGTCTGTGGCTATATGCCGGAAATTCAGAAAAAACAAAAAGACGTAGTTATTTCTGAGGACAAAGGTGAGGAAGAGGAGTCAGGGAAAATCCCGGGATGTGGCTATCCACTTATGGGCAAACATTTTTTTTCCGGCTTGGAGCATCCTGCTGCTTATAATGACAAAACCGAAAACGGCTGGCGTTTGCGTCACTTTCCGCAATGGGAGGGTGACAGCCTTGAGTGTGTAAGTTCTGTTTTTGGTATATGCGAAGATCCATATGAAGGTTTTATGGAATACCTGCAGACTATTCGCCTGCCTCGCCAGAAAGAGTTCATGGTTTCATTTTGTACATTCTGGAGCGATCCGTATATTGGCAACTATGAATACGATGTGCATTATGATAATTACGTTGGCTTCTTTAAAGCGTTTGAAAAACTGCAGCTTAAGCCGGACGTATTTACTTTGGACGCCGGTTGGAATGATCGCCAGAGTATTTTTCAGGCCAAACCTGAAGTCGGCGGTGATGACGGTCTTGAGAAAATCAGAAATATCTTGAAAGAGCAGGATATTGACTTGAGTTTATGGATAAGTCACAACGGCCCCATGGGAATCTCGAAAGAGTTTCTTGAACAGCAGAATCATGCTGTTGGCGGAGGACAGTCCGCCGCTTACTGCGTAGGTGACTACGGCGTTATGATGGATCCAAGTTTCGAGAACGCTTTGGGTGATAGATTCAAGCAGCTGGCTGCTGATTTTGATGTCAGACACTATAAGATAGACTGGGATAATGAATGTGCGACGAATGACAGTTTTACGGAGAAATACCCAACTAAGAATCATGTGCGTCAGGGATCTCTCAATGCCATGATCAGAATTGCGGAGACTATTCGTGAAGCTGCTCCATGGATTGTAACTAGAAACGGCTGGTGGCCTTCACCATGGTGGCTGTGCCATGCAAACCATGTCTGGTTGACTCAATCTGGTGACTCTGAATATTCCGCTGTGCCTTCGAAAAACCAGCGTGACAGCTCATCAACTCATCGTGATGTGATGTACTACAATCTGTTGCAGCGGGATAAAAGTCCAGTTCCTCTGGAAGGTTTTGATAATTATGAATTTCCAGATGCTTTGCGCAATCCGTTTGACGTTGACTCGGTATCATGGGTAAACGCTGCATGGTTAGTTTACTTGCGAGGCAGTTCTTATGTGGCACTTACACTGCAGCCGGAGTCTTTAGAAGACTGGCAGGTGGCTTCGCTGAAATCAATTACAGAATTTTGCCGGGTACACGCATCTGATATTATAGTTGATTCCGGCAGAATGATTGGCGGACATCCGGGAAAAGGTGAAATTTACGGCTTCCTGCAGCCGGGTAAAAGCAGTTCATGGTGTCTGTTAAGAAATCCATTGCCTGTGCCACAGCGAATAAAGCTTGACGCTAATGAACTTGACCTGCTGCATAATGTTGATTCGAAAATACAATTTTACCCTAACTACGAGGCCATTTCTCAAAATGCGGAAATTACGATTCCGGCACATGGCATAGTTATTTTTGTAGCAGATTCAAAGCCGCAGCAACTTATTTCTGATTTACCGTTTATGGTTGAAAAGTGCGGGGACAAGTTTGCTTATCGTTATCCTGCGCGTATTTCAGTATCAGAAAATGTACGTCCTTTAGTTGAAGATATTTACCAGATACCTGACCTAAAGGTTGAAGAGGTCAAAAAGCAAGTTGATGATAATAAATTTACTCTAACTTTCAAAGTGACTTCGCCATATAGAATGAGAGAATTCGAGTTACAGGTCGCTGCAAAAAACAGTGTTTCCAAGGTTGATAATGTAGAGCTTCTGACCTCAAGATACAGTGGAGCAATACAATGTTGTTTCAGTCAGCCTGTAACATTTAGCAAGGTTGGTCCTTGCGGGCATGGCGAAGAGAAAAATATTGATGGAATTTGCGATTCAGAGATACAGTTTTTCTCAACTCCGGTTCCTGCTGGCGGAGAAACTTATTGTCGTCTTATCTTGAGTGGTGAGAATATTAACAGTAATGATTTGGAGCTTTGGCTTTCAGGGTATGAAGCTCCATCGCGTGAAGCTGTTGTCAAACAATCAGCGCCGCTTGGTTTTGATGACTGCCTGCCTTACCAGCATCCGCTTGGCTTCCCGCTGTCTACCAGAATTGAGGTATAATAGTTTATTTTATAATACTGGCGTCGTCTAATAAGGCGGCGCCTTTTTTATTATACAACGGCTTTTTATTATTAAATATGAAAGAATTGTATCCTGTAATTACTTGTTGTATAAAAATATTTTAATAATATTACATTTTTCGTAATTTAAGGAGTTGATTTATTTTATGTCAGACTTTATAATAGCAATTCATGGCTATTAAATGTTAGAGGATTGGGGCGTGCTGCAGTGTTGCAGAAAGCGGACATGGGAAAGCAAAGGAGAGTGTTTGAGGCTTCTTTAAATAATACCGACTTGAATGGACGGTTTTTTTTATATTCAGAAAAGGTGTTTGTTCTAAATTGTTTGCATTTAGGTGGTTGCGTGCTTTGGGTTGCAGATTGTTGCAGATTTTGATTAATACTATTAAAACAATGAGGGAATTTTGTAAATGTTTGAGAAGTTATTGAAGATGTGGCTTTTATCGGTGTTATTAGTAGCTGGGTTGTTAACAAACGCTGCTGAACTAAAGCAAATTGAGTTAGAAAAATTTAAAAAACTCGATCTCACCTCAAAAATAATCGGCAAACATATTGCCAGGTTTGTTCCAGTGACTGTTAATGAAGATAAGCTCCCGTTTTCTTTTGCTTTGCAGAAAAAATTTGCTGCTAAGAACAAACTTCCTTCAGATTGGAAACTCACGCCGTTAATCGCAAGAACTACCAAACAGATTCAAGTAACATTTAACATTCCAAAAGATATAGATCTTTATGGTGGAGGTGAAGTGCTGGGGCCACTGCGTCGCAATGGAACTGTCATAGATTTATGGAACTCCAGCAATTTTAAATATGAAAAATTTGAAGGTTGTCGCCTTTACCAGTCTCATCCGTGGGTAATGGGAGTAAGACCGGACGGTTCCGCTTTTGGTATCCTGTTTGATACTACGTGGCGTGCTAAACTGGACTTAGGAAAGGATGGAATCATTAATTTCAGTGCTGCAGGCGAAGGCTTTCCGGTTTATGTAATTGATCGCAAAAGTCCTCAGGCAGTTATGCGCGGTTTGGCGGAATTAACCGGCACTATGCAGTTGCCTCCGCTTTGGGCTCTTGGCTACCAGCAGTGTCGTTACTCCTATGCTCCTGCTGACAGAGTTAAAGAAATTGCTGATGCTTTCCGTAGCAAGAAAATTCCCTGCGATGTAATTTGGATGGATATTGATTATATGGATGGATACAGGATTTTTACATTTGACCCTAAAGGTTTTGCGAATCCTGCTGCGTTGAGCAAATACCTGCACAAGGGTGGTTTCCATGGTGTCTGGATGATCGATCCCGGAGTGAAGTACGACCCGAATTATCGCGTTTATCAGGAAGGAACTGCTCGTGATTTATGGGTTAGGACAAAGGAAAATGTAACTTTTACTGGAGACGTCTGGCCTGGCAAATGTGTTTTTCCTGACTTTACCATGCCATTGGCTCAGAAATGGTGGCGCGGACTTTACAAGGACTTCATTTCTAAAAATGGCATTGACGGGGTTTGGAACGACATGAACGAACCTGAAGTATTTGACGGCCCGGAAGGTTCAATGCCGGGTGACAACTGGCATCGTGGCGGTGGTGTTATTTCTCCCGGACCGCATTTGAAATACCACAATGTATATGGCATGCTCATGGTCAAATCATCCCGTGAAGGCTTGCTTAAGGTGCAGCCTGAAAAGCGTCCGTTTATTTTAAGCCGTTCAAACTTTATTGGCGGTCAGCGCTATGCAGCCTGTTGGACCGGAGATAACTCTTCGACCTGGCAGGATCTTAAAGTTTCAATTCCTATGAGCCTAACTTTAGGACTTTCAGGACAGCCGTTCAGCGGCCCGGATATCGGTGGCTTTGACGGTAAAGCGACAGCAAAGCTCTGGGGGCACTGGATTGCATCCGGTGCGTTATTTCCTTTTGCAAGAGCTCATGCTGAAAAAGAAGCTCCAAATAAAGAACCTTGGGTCTTCGGTAAAAAGGTTGAAAATGCGGTCCGCACTGCGATTGAACGCAGATATCGCCTACTTCCATATATGTACACTCTCTTCCAGCAGGCATCTTTAGACGGCATGCCGGTAATGCGTCCTGTATTTTTTGCTGACAGCAAGGACAGAAAGCTGCGCGCAGAACAGGAAGCCTTTATGCTTGGCAAAGATTTACTTGTGATACCAGCATGGAGTAAAAATCCTGCGCTGCCCAAGGGAATTTGGCAGGATGTTAAACTGTTGGATGGTAAGAAAGAGAAAGACAATTTCCAATGTACATTGAAAGTACGAGGTGGCGCAATACTTCCGTTAGGGAAAGTAGTGCAATATACCAGTCCGGAGATGCTTTCTGAGTTAACTCTTCTGGTTGTACTTGACAAAGACGGTAGAGCCGAAGGTAAGCTCTATGAAGATGCAGGCAATGGCTTTGATTATAAAAAAGGACAGTACCTGTTATCCACTTATCAGGCCAAAGTGAAGAATGGCAGGATAACTGTTTCATTAAAAAATGCAGAGGGGAAAATGCAGCGTCCTGAACGCAAAGTTAAAGTCATGGTCTATGCCGGAAGCAAGGTTTATAAAGGCAAAGTTCTTGATGGTGGTGTTTTACGACTTAATAAAAACTGATTAATAGAATTGCAAGGACAATAAAACAAAAGGTTAAATGGAGGTTAGCGGCAGATGAAGCTATGTGTTATGGCACCCTTGTTTATTAAATACAGTCATGAATGGGGCACGTTTGTAAATTCACTGAGAACTTTACAGCATGCAATATTGCGTCAAGTCGGAAGGCAATCTGCCGCTACCCTGATAGTATCTTCCGACGTCTGGTGGGGACTTGTTCAACGTGAAAATGCAAACACTTGGAACTGGGCGTATTACGACCGCCTTGCCTGGACTTTATTTTGCTTGAACCGAGAAAGACCGGATTTGCCAAGTTTGCAGTGGGCTCCGATAATGTCATTTCACCAATGCGGAGGAAATGTTGGTGATACTGTTAATATTCCGATTCCAAGGTGGGCTGTAAACGGGCGTGAATATGTCAGTGAAAAAGGGAATGTCTGCCGAGAGTTCGTAAGCCTTTGGCATGACGAGGATATTATTCCGTATTATATGAAATTTGTACATCAATTCGCTAGAAGGTACTCAGGCGAATTTATGTCGCAATATAATAAGGTGACATGCCAGGCTCCGGAAATTGTCGAAATCAATATAAGCTGCGGCCCTGCCGGAGAACTTCGTTATCCTTCTTATAACTCTCACGACAAGTGGGTATACCCTCATTACGGCTTTGGACAGGCCAGCAGTTACAAGTCATGGCTTGACTATGAGGATTATTTGAAGACTAGATACGCCGGTCACCCTCATTACGGCCCTCGTCAAAGCACTACGGGGCTGATGTCAGATTCGCGTTATTTTACGACCGATGAAGGGAAAGACTTTTTCGAATGGTACAATCATTCTTTAATCAAGCATGGTCAGCGTATGATACAGGCCGGACTGAATGGCTTGGAAGGTACTCCGTTATATAATGTCAGAATTGGAGTTAAAATTCCCGGCATTCACTGGAATTCAGCTGCTAACAGGGGCAAACCAAGGTCAGGTGAAGTCCTTGCTGGACTTATTGACCCCGCAATAAGTAATATGCGTGATGGTGACCCTAATCTGACAGATGGATATTTGAAGATGATCTGGGCTTTGGCAAGACCACAGGAAATGAGGATGAATTACAGAGAAAGAGGGGGACTTGAGAGATCTATTGGTCGTGGAGGAATGGAACCGAATGACCTGTACCGTAAAGGCGGGCACCGTCTGCCGGTAATGTCAGGGAAGGGAAGACGTCAGCGACTTGACTTGACAGTGCACTTTACCTGCGCTGAGATGCCTTCTGAAATTCGCTCTGAAACAATGTCCTATGCTGCAGCGTTAGAGCCATGGAACAAACATGAGCCTGCACGATACGGCAGCATGATTGTTGATCCATTTTCGAGGCCTCAGGCTCTGGTTACACATGTTGCCTGGTGTGGTAATATGATCCCCGAGGAAGCAGGCTTGGAGCTGGGAATAGAAAACGCTTTGGCACATTTTCCCAGAAGATACTGGAATAATATCTTTAAAGCAGTTGATAAAGGCAATTACGGCAGAACTTTTAAAGAAGGAAAAACTGGTATCCCATACCATAATATCAATATTTTGAGGTTGGATACTGCTGCTGAAAACAGTGATCTGTTTGCCAGCTTAGTAAATTATTAAAGAATTGTAAAATAAAAGAACCTTTATCAGGCGTTTTATGCTTATGCTAAAAGCGCCTGATTTTTAATGTATCATGAAAAAAAATATCGAAACAATTTTGCAAGACGTTATTTTGCTTGTAGATTACAGCTTGATAATCAAATAATATTAACAATAAGATATTACAGACTATGACTTTGAAGTTTTTCAACACACTAGACCGCAAACTGGAAGAGTTTAAACCGCTGCATGATAATGAAGTCCGCATGTATACCTGCGGGCCCACGGTTTACAATTTTGCCCATATTGGAAATTTCCGGGCGTATATGTTTGAAGACTTACTGCGCCGTTCTCTCAAATATTTTGGTTATAAAGTAACTCAGGTTATGAACCTGACGGACGTGGATGATAAAACCATCAGAGATTCTCAAGCTGCCGGAATGAGTCTTAATGATTTTACCGGACAATACAAGAAAGCTTTTTTTGAAGACCTTGAAACTCTGAATATTGAACCCGCTGAGTTTTATCCAGCCGCAACAGATCATATTGCCGGAATGATAGAGTTGGTTCAGGTGCTGGTTGATAAAGAATACGGTTATCAGGCTGAAGACGGCTCGGTTTACTATCGTATATCTAAATTTCCTGAATATGGCAAGCTGGCTAAGATTGATATGGATAATCAGCGCTCCGGCGTTAGAGTCAAAACCGATGAATATGCCAAGGATTCTGTAGCTGATTTTGCTTTATGGAAGGCTTGGGATGAGAATGACGGCGATGTCTGTTGGGACAGCCCGTGGGGCAAAGGACGTCCGGGTTGGCACATTGAATGCAGTGCCATGGCAATGAAGTACCTCGGCAAAACATTTGATATGCATACTGGCGGTATTGACAATATGTTCCCGCATCATGAGGATGAAATAGCCCAGAGCGAAGCGGCTAATGATTGCAAATATGTAAACTACTGGCTGCACTGTGCGCACCTTATTGTTAACGGTGATAAGATGTCTAAATCCGCCGGAAATTTCTTTACGCTGCGTGATTGTGAAGATAAAGGTTACAGCGGTCGTGCTCTGCGTTGGGTTTTGCTGGGGGCGCATTACCGGAAAAAACTTAATTTTACTTTTGAAGCCTGCGACCAGGCGGAAGCTGCTTTAAAGAAGTTTGCTGATTTATTCTTGCGACTGAAAGATATTAAAGAAGCTGGTGATGGTTCTAAAGTTTCAGAAATGGTTAAACAGAGCAAGAACAACTTCAAATCAGCCCTTGGCGACGACCTCAATATTTCAGAAGCGTTGGCAACTGTCTATGGTTTGCAGCATGAAGCAAATAAACTGATGGATGCAGGAACGCTTTCAGAAAAGGGTGCTGCTATGATATTAGAGCAGTTCCGTGATTTTGACACGGTTTTTGCCTTGTTCAATGTAGACGCTGCGGTTGATGAAGAAATTCCCGCTGAAGTCTTGGAGATGGCGCAAAAACGATTTGATGCTCGCAAAAATAGAGATTTTACGACAGCTGATTCAATGCGTGACCAACTTAAAGATTTGGGCTGGACTGTTGAAGATGCGGCTGATGGTTTCAGGGTTAAACCCTTATAATTTACTGTATTATCTGCGGCGTTTATTCGCCGCTTTTTTTTGCCATGCCTATATAATAAAAAACCCCGCATGTGCGGGGTGGGAATAACATAAAAAAAGATGCAAATCAGCTCTTCAGGAAAGCTGCTGCATCTGGAGTGTTTTCAAAGATTTTAAAGATTGAGGAGAATCCACTGATTTCAAAAACTTCTTTCACATTCGGAGTTAGAGCACACAATACAACTTTTCCCCCATTTTGCTGGATGCGCTTGGCTACAACTAAAAGCACTCTCAGGCCGGCACTGCTGATGTAGTCGAGTTGTGAAAGTTCGATCAGCAAACGGTCATGCCCGGCATCAAGTACTTTGCCGAACTCTTTATCGGCTTCAACTGCCGAAACTGCATCCAAACGGCCGGCCATTGCCATTTCTACCACGCCATTTTGTTCTTGCTGAGTTATGTCCATTTTTTCTAGCTCTCTATATTTTTCTTTCTAAATATTCCTCACCGGTATACAGTCACCCTCGACATAAAAATAACCCTCTAAAGCCAAAATGCAAAGATTTTTTATGAAAAGGGACACATTACTTGTCGACTGGTACTACTTCTATTGTTAACACATTCGTATCATCGAGTCGGCGATAATATATATTGCTTGCCATGCTGCGAGTCAAATGTATTCCCATCCCGCCAACCTGGCGATGTGAAATGTCTGATGTCACATCAGCCGGGCCGACGAGCAAAGGATTAAATTCGTGACCGTCATCCATAAGCTGCAGTCTAGCCAATTCTGCATTCAATTCCAGATTGACTTTGATTTCGTGCTCATCATTATCGTCATACCCGTATTTGATGATATTGGTGCCCATTTCTTCAAGGCAAAGTGCAACTGTGTAAGCTGATTCTTTAGGAAAGCTGTTGTCGGACATGAAAGTATTTGCCTCAATACAGACGTTTTCCAGTTCAGCGAAGTTATTCATAATTTTGAATACACGTTTTTCCACAGCTGCACCTGACTGATAACTTTTAGCTTTTGGCTGTTTTTATTGCGTCATCCAAATCATCAACAATTGGAATAATTGAATCCAAGCCAGCGATAGTCAGGACATTCTGAATAGACTCCTGCGGGTTTAGCAAAATCATTTTAAACCCGTCAGAATCAAGCCTCTTGGCTGAACTGAGCAGCATCCGCAGCCCCAATGACGCGATAAATGAAACGTTGGCCATTTCAATAACAAGTGATTTGTTTTTGGCAGCCAACTGGGTAAATTCCATCTCTATTTCCTGCACTCCGGCAATATCTAGACTACCTGAGAGAGAAACTACGTCAGCATCTGGGGTGGTTTCAAGAAGTTTAAGGTCCATTTATAATCTCCTGACATCTTTTGAATACGTACAAATATAATGTTTGATTTTTAAAGTTTCAATCTTTAAAAAATATTTTTCTACAGATAGAGTTTATTCATCCTCGACATAAGCTATAAAGGGCAGATTGCGGTCAAATTCATCACGATCCAGTCCATAACCATAAACAAACAGATCATCTATTTCAAATCCAGCCCAATCAACTTTGACTTCCTCTTCGCGCTTCGTGATTTTTTTGTCCAGCAGGACACAAATCTTTACCGATTGAGGACTTTGGCGCTTAAGCCACGAAGCAACACCGTGCAGAGTCAAACCAGTGTCCAGAATATCATCAACCACCAGAATATTTCTGCCGGAAATACCGAGTTTAGGCTTGGATCTGAAAGAAAGTTCACCGGTGCTTCGACGCCCTTTATATGACGCTACGCCTAAAGTGTCCAGCCTGACCGGACATTTTATCTGGCGAATGAGGTCAGCGGCGAAAACTAAGGCGCCGTTTGTTAGAGCCAAAATTGTTATTGGTTCATTACCATATGATTCCGTGATCTGTTTACCGATCTCAGTTAAGCGGTCAGCAATAGCTTTTTCGCTTAAAAGTACTTTATGGTCGGTTTCAGAATAACTCATTTTTTGTTCCTTATTTTTTCAACTTTAGGAGCGGGGATTTTTGCGTTATTATTCTTATTTTTATTGGAATTTCCGTTAATGACATTTTCATTCTGGCGAAGCTTGATTAAGTCTTTGCTCATCTTAGCGGCCAGTTGAGCTGCACATTGTGACATGGCTTCTGCAAATCCTGATGGATTTTCCTGTTTGATTGGAGCTGTGAAAACTAAAGAATTCTGTGACAGAAATTTGTCAGCTCCCAGCATTTTACGATCTATATTATAAGTGACTCCAAGATAAGCCTTAGCTTCCTTCAAGTCAATTTTAAACATGTAAATAGTGCCGTCAATTATGAATTCCACTTTGGGCTTATGACTGTATTTTTTTTGTCTGAATGCAGCCTGTAGGTAGCGGGTAATAAGAAACCCTGGAGGTTGTACCCATTTGTTGTAGTCATCTATCAGTATTCGACAGTCCTTGGCACGGTAAACCATTTTATATTTTACCGGTTCAGTGGTGCTGAACAGCATGAATTTAGCAAAGACATTTTCGGGAGCAGTTTGTGTCGGATTGCCCAGATCATAGTATCTAACCTCACTGTATGACTGTGTGCCAAAAAGGCAGCCGGAACAAAACAGCATCAGGCCAAAGGCAAACAACGGTATTGTGCTTTTCAGCAAAAATTTTTTCATCAGAATTACTCCGCGTAATTATTTTTTCAGTGGTGGTATTGTTAAGAGTTGTCCTGGTCGTAAACTAAACTCTGTTTGCAAAATATTCCGGTTTGCATCAAAAATCAATTTATAAAGTCTAGAAGTACCATAAAAACGTCTGGAAATTCCTGTCAGAGTATCACCGTGTCTTACAGTGTATTTGACTGCTTGCGTAAGAATTACAGGCTTATCCTGCTTTTGAATAGAATTGGTTTTACTTGTTTCAGCTGAAGACTTTACTTCTTGCTTTACGAGGCTTTTCTTGGGCGATTGTCTGGGCGCTTCCATGGCGCTTGACGCGTCAAGCAAAGGTTTTTCCATGCTGATTGGCTCAGCAATTGATTTAGTTGGCCTGTATTCGTTGTCTGAATCCTGATTCCTTTCATAGAACATGCGTCTCAGGTTTTCAAAATCAAGTTTGAGGTTCTGCAGTTCTTTTTCTTTGGTGAGAAGCTGTTCTTTAAGGTTATTTCTTGATTCAATCAGGTGCTTGATTTCTTCTTCAGTATTTTTGGTCGCAAGTGCTTGTTGCGAGGCGTCAATTTCTTCCTTGTTAGCTTTCAGCTCTATATTCTGGTCGATGATTTCCTGCTGCTGCTTTTTAAGTTTTTCCCGCTGTATTTCATAATCAGCCTGAAGCCGATCACGCTCAGTTTGCAGCTTTGAAGCACTTTCATTAATTTTACCAATATGGCTTTTTAGTTGCGTTATATATCGCATCAGAAGTTTTTTACGGGTCTCAGAAGTCTTTATTTTTTCACTGGCCGCATCCAGTTCAACCTGCAGTTGTTTTGCATCATCCGGATCGCTAAATTTCTTTCTGGTTTTGATATAGAATTTTTTCAGCGCAGCAGCCTGCCACTTTTTGACGTTGGCAGCCTCTGGTGAATTAGGAGCAAATTTTAAGAACTGCCCATAATGATAATAGGCCATAAGCGGTTGATTCAGCTGTTCATCATACAGTCCGGCCAGTCTTAAGTGGGTTTTAGGAGATTCATACTTTACCTGCAATAATTTGTTGTAGCATTCTTCGGCAAGCTTATAATCTCCGTCTTTCTTAGCACCGCTGGCTTTCTTAAAAAGCGGATGCATGGTTTCATCGCCATTCTGGATGCCGCAGCCTCCAGCAAACATGGCAGTAGCTATAAATAATGTATATATTAATTTTTTCAATTTTAATCCCCTCTGTTACTAAGGAAGTTCAAAAGTGAAGCCCCACAAATAACGGCCGTTTCTACTCTGAGTACATAAGAGCCAAGGCGTAAAGGTTTGACTCCGGCAGTTAGCATTTGGTCTTCTTCTTCTTCTGTAAAGCCGCCTTCAGGGCCGACAATCCAGGCGATGTCACCTGTTATGTTTTCAGGAGAGGGCGTTTCTCCTCTTATAGCTCCAAAGAAAGCCGATATATTTTGTTCTTTTGTCATTTTAAGAAAGTTGTTGAAACTCATAGGAGCGCCAATATGAGGCAAAAAAGGGTTGCCGGATTGTTTGCAGCCTTCTTGGAGCAAAGTTATCCAGCGTTCACTGATCTTATCAGGTGATGACACTGAGCGCTTGGTTAGAATTGGATGAATATGCCCGATTCCTACTTCAGAGCATTGGCGTAAAAGCTGGTCCATCTTCTGGCGCTTGGGAGGTGCTACAAATAAATACAGATCAGGTTTTGGCTTAGAGTGTTGTTTAACAGACACAATCTTCAGGGCTTTTCCTGAACTCACTTCGGCAGAAGTAACCTTGCCGTTCCCGTCAAGTAATTCAACTTGATCTCCGGGGACTGCACGCAAAATTTTGAACAGATGTTTCTGTTCAGCAGAACTTAATGCCGCCTCTTCACCAGGGCTGCCTGTAGTTTTACAAAAAAATCTATGCATACGCGCCTTTGTGCATTATTATGATTCAAGTAAAATATCACTTAACCGTGGTTCATTCAATAATAAAAGAGTAATTACTACAGCAATGAGTTGAATTATGACAGCTTATAAAGCTGCATTTCAAATGTAGACGTTGGTATTTAGGCTTTGCAATAGATAGTATCGCGTAAATATAAATATCTTTTAGTAAAAATATAATGTGAAATAATAATATAATACAGTGCACATATTAACAGTATAAAACTCGTCATCGTTCAGGATATGTACAACTATGCCTGCTGCTTTAAAGTAAGAAGCGGGATAAATTGATTATTGATTATTGATTTTTTTTATCTATCTAAAAATCCAGTTTTAAGGAATCCTTGATATTTTTCAACAATAAGACAGTGCGGGTATGAGTGGCACCCAAATCTCCCATTTTCTGAATGAGTTCGCTATGGGTTTCAGGATTTTTAGTACGCACTTTTGCCAGATAGAAACTTTCTCCGGCAAAGAAGGATATTTCCTGAACTTCCGGCAATGTGGCTATTTTTTTTCCAACTCCCAATGATCCGGGTTTTTCGGCGGTGTCGATTTCAACTAAACTGGTCATTCCAAGGTCAAGCTTTGCCGGGTTTAACCGAGTTTCATACCCTAAAATTACTTCTTCAGTTTCAAGCGTGCGAATCCTTTTCAGTACGGCTGAAGGTGCAAGTTCAACTTGACGAGCGATTTCAGCATTTGAGATACGCGCATTTTCCTGCAGAAGACGCAGGATCTTTTTATCAGTTTCATCCAACATCATATTTCCATCCATAATTTATATGTTTTTTCAGGAAGTATCGGCATGCTAAATTATAGAATAATTTACTAAAAAATCAAGATATAAAGAAGATAATTCTTTAAAAAATGCAAAATGTAGAATTATTTCTGAATGATCGTTGCTAGTCAAGAAATGTACCAGTCAGCTCTAAAAGCTGACTGATGTATTGGTCCCAAGGCGCTCAAGGTCATTCTGGGAAATTTCCTGATAGCCGAAAGGCTCCATGCTGAAAGCAGCTCTGCCGCCTGACAGTTTTGGCAATGCTGAACTAAAGCCAAACATCTCGGCAAGCGGGACTTCGCAATGCAGCATTTTTCCGCCGGGGATATTATCTATTCCATGAATGATTGCGCGACGCACCTGCAGGTAGCCGGTAATTTCCCCAACGACTTCTTCAGGGGCTGTTATGTCCAGTTTCATTAGAGGTTCGAGCAGTTTAGTGCCGTTGCTGATAGCGCGATTTACGGCATCAAGGACAGCGCCTGCCACAGCTCCGTCGGTCGTTTTATCAGGAGTTCCGCGGAGTCCTTTTATAACTGCTTTTATATATATTAAGGAATAGCCTGAATTACCGCCTGTCCTGAGACCGCCGTCAAGCGTTTCAGATGCAGTCAGCAGCCATGAGCCCGGCATATCGCCTTTAGCTACTTTTGAAATAACTTCAATACCCTGATCAATTTTTACTGGGATAAAATCAATATCAACCTCGGAGTAAAGTTCATTTTCACCAATAACCTTATCGAAAATACCGGTTACTGAACATGGTTCTGTTATTGTTTCACGGAATGCTACACGAGGTCTTCCATAGCGGGCTTCAACTTTGAACTCATGCTGTATTCGGTTGGTGTTGATTTCAAGATGCAGTTCCCCCATGCCTGAGAGAATTACCTGTCCGGTGTTTTCATGAGTTTTAAGAGAAAGGGTAGGATCTTCGCGACAGATCATGTCCAGGCTGGTTTTTAGCCGATCCTTGTCCTTAGTTGATCTCGGTTCAATAGCTATTGAAATGACCGGTTCCGGAAAGTCAATTTTTTCAAGCATGACCTGGCGGTGTTTAGCGCACAAAGTGTCTCCGGTAAAAGTATTTGAAGGGCCAATAATTCCGATAATATCTCCAGGACCGACTTCATCTATGGCCTCTATATTTTTTGCATAAAGGCGTAATATGCGCTTAATGCGTACTTTTTCGCCGGTTCTGGTATTTATCAATGTGTCGCTGAGATTCAGTTTGCCTGCATAGGTTCGCATGTAAAGCAGGTCAGCACTGCCGCTTGCCACTAATTTGAAAACCAGGCCACAAAAATGAGGATCGTTAACTGTAATAACCTCATCTTTTTCATTTTTAACGTTCACGGCTGTATACTTGAAGCGTTCTTCGGGGCTGGGCAGGTAGTCAATTACAGCGTTTAATACAGGCTGTACACCTATATTTTTCTTGGCTGATCCGGCAAAAACCGGGCAGATTTCATTTGAGCCAACCAGCCTGCGAACCTCAGTTTTAAGCAGTCGGACTGGTACTTCCTGCTCTTCAAGATATAGTTCTGCTATTTCATCAGAGAGTTCTGCTATATCAGTAAGCAGGTGGTCGCGAGCGGCCTCTGCTTCCGGCAATAATTCTTCAGGAATGGCTGCAGGGGTGACTGTCTCGCCCTCTTCACCTTTGAATTTTAAAAATCGCATTTCAAGCAGGTCGATGACGCCTTCAAGCCCGGACTCGATGCCGACTGGGATTTGAAAAGCGGTGATTTTGCGCTGGGTAAATTTATCCTGCATTTCCTGAAGGGTGCGCGAAAATGAGGCTCCCATGCGGTCAAGTTTATTTATAAAAGCTATTTTGGGAACGTCGTAATGATCTGACTGGCGCCATACTTTTTCGCTTTGAGCTTCAACGCCTTCTACGCCGCTAAAGATGACGACTGCACCGTCGGTCACTCTCAAGGAGCGCTCAACTTCCGCGGTAAAGTCAATATGTCCAGGGGTATCAATCAGGTGGATTAAGTTTTTTTGAGCACCTTGACTCCAGTTAAATGAAGCCGCTGCGGCGACAATGGTTATTCCACGATTACGTTCTTCGTCAAGGTAATCCATTACAGTATTGCCACTATCAATATTGCCAAGGCGATGTGTCTTGCCGGAATAGTATAAAAACCTTTCCGTAAGAGTTGTTTTGCCGGCATCTATATGAGCGATAATGCCAATATTTCTGATTGATTTTAAATCAATTTTTTCTGCCATACTGATATTCTCCGCGGATTTTGACTATTATAAACAGAGTAAATGCCTGACAACTTTCATTGCATTTAATAAAATATAAGATCAAAAGTACGGTGCGCAATTAAAAAATGATTTAATGCGTCAAAAAAATCAGTAAAGTTATTTTTTCCAAAAAAGGAGGAACTCCCACCATTTCTTCTTTTTAGGCTTTTGGGATGGTGCTTTTTTAGCTGGCCTTGCCTGACTTTTTCCAAAGTTTTCCAGCTGGTCGCTAGCTGTCTCAATTTCTCCTGGAATGGCAGTTTCAGTTTGTGCTTTTTCAACAGTGGAGAATGAGAAAGAATCTTCAATTGTGGGCATCATACCAATACTTGAACGGGAAAGCTTGACGGTATTGGTTGTTCCTGCAGCCGGTTTGTTGTCTGAAGTGTCAAGATTTGGATCATGAGTTTCTTCTTCAAAAGCCTGCTCTGGCTCTTCATGCACTTCTTCGAAGGCATACTGCTCTTCCTGAGAATGTTCCTCGGGTTGCTCCTGCTCTGCGTATGGTGTTTCTTCCTGATGGTATTCCTGCGGTTCCTCATGAACTTGCTGTTCTTCGACGTAAGGCGTTGTTGCATAGACTTGACCATCCATGCCTTCCATAGGATAAGGCACCATAAAGACAGCGTCACAGATAGCGCACTCTACCAGTTGGCCAGCCATTTCCGGCTCGACCTCATTGCCTGGCAGTTGAAGCACTGTACCTGCATAATATTATCTGACATAAATCCCCCATGCTGTCGGGTTGCCTATTATGACTATTTTACGATTTATAGTACTATTTAACCTGATTAAAGTAGCACAAATAATAAAGAATATCAAATATTTTATGACATTTTTCTTTAGTAACTTATTTAAAATGCCTTATGAAATTGTAAGTATAGCTAAGAAAAATAAGATGTATTAATATTCTAATTTCTTGTTCTTCATTCGCTTACGTTCAATTTCAGTAAGATAGAGTTTTCTCAGTCTTATATTTTCTGGAGTGACTTCTACCAGCTCATCATCCTCAATATATTCAAGTGCCTGTTCCAGACTGAGGTTGCGGGCAGGAGCAATTTTCAGGCCTCTGTCAGAGCCGGAAGCGCGAACATTGGTCAACTGTTTAGTTTTCTGTAGATTAACTACCAGATCACTTTCTTTGGCATGTTCTCCCACAATCATGCCTTCATAGGTGCTCTCATTTGGAGAAATGATGAAAACACCGCGTTGTTGCAGAGCGTCGATCGCATAAGCCGCTGCTTTGCCTTGACTCATGCTAACGAGTGTGCCAACCAGACGGTGCGGAATTTCTCCTTTATAAGGAGCATAGCGAAGGAAACGGTGCGATACAATAGCTTCCCCGGCACTGGCGGTCAAAGCTTTGCTGCGTAAGCCGATGATGCCGCGAGTAGGAATTTCAAATTCTATAAGCTGACGCGGCCCTCTTGATTCCATGTGAGTCATTTCACCTTTTCGGGTGCCGACGAGTTCGATAATTCTTCCGGCAAACTCTTCAGGGACATCAACGGTCAATGCTTCAATAGGTTCGCAGCTCTGTTCATCAATAGTCTTGTAAATTACATGTGGTTTGCTGACGCCAAGTTCGTAACCTTCACGACGCATATTCTCAATAAGGATCGCCAGGTGAAGAACTCCGCGACCGCTTACTTTGAAAGCTTCGCCATTCATTTCGCTGACATGCAGAGCTACATCTCTTTCCGCTTCACGGAAAAGCCTTTCACGCAAGTGGCGGCTTGATACGAACTTTCCTTCTTTACCATAAAAAGGCGAGTCATTCACTCTGAAGAGCATTGAGATTGTAGGCTCGTCAATAGCAATAGGCGGCATTTGATCAAGGTGTTCCGGATCAGTTATAGTATCGCTGATATCAATATCATCAATACCGACAATCGCACAGAGGTCACCGCATTTGACGACGTCTGTTTCCTTGCGGCCGATTCCTTCAAAAACGAAAAGTTTCTTTATCTGAGCAGGTTTTACAGTGCCATCGCGCTTAATTATACTGAGCGGAGCATTAATGCTTAAGTCACCACGGTAAACGCGACCGATACCAATTCGGCCTACATATTCAGAATAGTCAAGGGTGGCGACCTGTGCCTGTACCGGTCCCGGACGATAATCCGGTCCTGGAATATATTCAAGAATGGCGTCCATTAATGGAAGGATAGAATCTTTTGCGCCATTTTCATAATCTTTGTCAGCCCAGCCGTCTTTGCCGCTGGCATAGAGGAGGGGGAATTCAAGCTGGTCTTCATCGGCATCAAGTTCACAGAAAAGGTCAAACACTTTGTCATGAATTACATCGGGGCGGGCATCAGGCTTGTCGATTTTATTAATAACTACGACAGGGCGTAAACCAAGGCGCAGTGCTTTGTCAAGTACAAATCTGGTCTGCGGCATTGGGCCCTCAGCAGCGTCTACAAGGAGTAAAACACCGTCTGCCAGTTTCAGGACACGCTCAACCTGTCCACCGAAGTCACTATGGCCCGGGGTGTCAATGATGTTGATTTTGACGTCTTTATAATCAATACTGATATTTTTAGAAAGAATAGTTATGCCGCGCTCACGTTCCAAGTCATTGCTGTCCAGAAAGCACTCCTGAACATCCTGATTGTCCCTGAAAATTTTGGCCTGTTTGAGAATTTCATCCACAAGGGTGGTTTTACCGTGGTCAACGTGCGCAATTATGGCGATATTTCTAATTTGAGTCATATAATTCCTGAACTTAAAGCCGCTTAGCTTTGTAAAAGTTAAAATCTTTATTTATATATATAATAAGCTGCTGAGATACTATTGAGCAGCGTGCATCCATACATGCTTAGCAAAAGCGTGTAATATAGCATAAACTTTTGTAAATTCATGTGCATTAGGGAACTTTGGTTGAATAAATTTGTAAATATTTAGATTTTCAGCGGTTAGGAGAGAAGAGTGATAATAAAAAATGAATGTCCAAATGCTAATTGTTATCAGCATTCGGACGGTAAAAGCGTTGAATTTCAGCCAATGACTAATGCCATTTCATCATTGTCGATGCAGTATTCTGTCCCGGCAACATCTGAGTACAATTCTTTGATTACTAGGCTGTTATCAGAAATTTCACTGGAGATTGAATTCTCATTAAAGTATTGTAGCCAGTTATAAACAGTGCGAGCTCTTGATTCTTCAATAATTGTGTATTTGTCAAGAACCACCTTTTCAGCATCATATTTGAATACGTTCAGGAATCCATAATATTTATCAGGAGACCAGAAGTTATTAAGAAGATTAGCTTCATAGCCGGCGGATTCAGCTCTTTTGTTGAAAGCACTGATAGTATAAACATCCAGAAGGATTGAACCGCCAGAAGCTAAAATTCCCTTGAATATGCTTAGAAGCTGCATCCTCTGTTCAGGGGATAGGGCGCAGAAATCACACATGATCATAGTTATCAGGTCAAATTTTTCCTCGGTTTTAAAATCAAGGTAATTGGTTTTGATATAATTAATGTCAAAGCCTTTTGAGGCTGCTGTCTTCTTAGCGTATTGGATTGAGTTATCAGAAAAATCAAGTCCGGTGACTTGCGCTCCGCATTCTGCAAAACGGGTAGTGTATAGACCCGGGCCGCACCCGAAATCAATTACTTTTGATTTTTCATTCAAGTTAAAGTGATCAATAATCCATGCAGAAGATTTACCGATAAATTTCTTATTACGTGAAGATAAGTCTACAGATTCGTTAAGGTGATATTTGAGCATTTGTTCTGCTGTATGCTGATTAGTCCAAAGTTCTTCTGCAGTGTAAAATTCGAAAGGTTTTGGTTTTTTGTTAATTTCTTCAAGTTCCTGAAACATTCACAGATTTCCTAAAAGTAAAATGAAGTATTATGTGTGAAATGGTTAAGTTCTTTTAATTTAGCCAGTAGCTGGAGCCTATCAAGTGCGATTGAAAATAAAAATAAAAGCTTTGGGCAAATTTATGATTTTAAAATTAAATAGATCAATGAAATTATTGATTTATGCTATTTTGCTGGATAGTTTATTATAAAATAACTAGTATGCAAAAGGATTGGCTAATGCTGGATGTGTTTCTTGAGGGTTTTACAAATGAACAACTGACTGTTTTAATGTTTAGTGCAGTAATGGTTGGAGTGAGTAAAACCGGAGTGCCTGGAGTCGGTATTTTAAGTGTTCCTTTAATGGCAATGGTTGTTGCAGCCAAGGCATCAACTGGACTACTGTTGCTATTATTGGCGATGGCTGACATGTTTGCTGTTCTTTATTATCGTCGCCATGCACAATGGAAGCATGTATTGCGGCTTTTGCCTTGGGCGCTGGCTGGAATTGGTGTCGGTTCTTTGGTGATTAGATATATTAGTGATGACATGTTAAGACCAGTTATTGGGTTAATAGTTATGGCAATGCTGATAATTAATTTCTGGCTTCGTCGCAAAGCTGGCAAGGAACTGAAAGTGCCACATCAATGGTATTTCGCAGCTACAATGGGTTTTGCCGCCGGATTGACTACACAATTGGCCAATGCTGCAGGGCCTGTGCTGGTAATCTACCTTTTGGCTATGCAGTTGTCTAAAGAACAATACATGGGAACTCTTGCATGGTATTGTTTGATTATAAATTGGTTGAAAATACCGCTGTTTATTTGGGACGGAAGAATCACTATGTCATCTTTAAAGGCGGATATTGTGATGCTTCCGGCAATTGCCGTCGGGGCAGCTCTCGGTATTTTTCTGCTCAAGAAAATGCCGCAGAAGTGGTTCAATATTATTATTCAGTTTTTAGCGGTAGCAGCGGCAGTCAAACTGATAATTTCAATTGCTGAAATATTCTAGCATTCACCCAGGTAGAGACGTTTGAAATTACCGCTGAGTACGGCTTCAGTCTCATTGTCAGTAAGGTCTTCAAAAAGGATGCCTTGTATTTGCATATGTACATTGTTGATCGGAAAGTCCGAACCGAATAAAAGTCGGTCTCTACCTGATTCGTTAATACCGTGACGCAGCATGCCGTAACGGGAAACACCAGTTGCTGAAATATCGAGGTGGGCGTTAGGATGTTTCTTTAAGATGTCAAGCCTTGCCTGGTAATCGACTTTGCTGTTTCCGGGGTGGGCTATTACAAGCTTCAGGTCAGGCAGTTTAGAACAGAGTTCATCAAGTTCTTCAAGAGTTGTCGGGTGGGTATTTACCGGGAGATTGAGCTGAGCAGCCATATCAAAAATTTGCAGCATTTCTTTTGATAGGTAGGTGCGGCTTCCCATCATATATGGTACGAGTTCACCAACCCAGCCAATGCCGCTTTCTTTGGTCATGGTTTCAAGTTCACGACAGGATTCATCAGGATAGCTTTCGTGTACAATAATTCCGGGAAGAAAGAAATCATTGTATTTTTTCTGTAGTTTAACAGCTTCTGTGTTTAAGGCGTGTAATTCTGCCCAGGTTGGATTCTTTATTGGCCTGATAACGCTGCCGCAGCATTTATCTACGCCCGCTTCTTTAAGTTTTGAAAAGAAATTTTCTGTTTCTGAAATACCTTTATACCACGATGTGCTTAGGTTATTTTCTGATTTAATGAATGGGTGAATGTGGGCATCAATAACCTCAAAGCCTTTGGTTGACATATGTTTCCTCGTTTTCTCTGAATTTGAAAGATGCGGCACTGAAAATGATGCCGAACCCTATAAATGTTGAAAGCATGGAGCTTCCGCCGTAGCTTAACAGCGGCAGTGTAAGGCCTGTTGGCGGCAGTAATGCCACGTTGACACTAATATGAATAAGTGCCTGAATTGCAAATACTGACAACATTCCCATAATATAAACTTGACGAAAACGATTTCCAGCCTTGATACTGATTTTAAACACTATAAAGGTAATCCCTATAATTAGCAGAATGACAGGAATCGTACCGGCAAAGCCTAAAACCTCAGCAATTGTGGCAAATACGGAGTCACTGTGTGCCAAGGGTAAATAAGAGTTTGCCCAGGCAGCCTTATCCATTTTTACGCCAAACATGCCGCCTCGTGCCAGCGCAAACTGAAACTGTCGAACATGCCAGCCATTTCCCATGGGGTCAAGCTCAGGGTTGAGAAACCCGGTGAAGCGATCCATTATATAATGACAGCGCCACAAAATTATTGCGCCGGTAGGAATAGCAGCAAGAAAAACCAGCAGCAGATGCCAGGCTTTGCCTCCAAGCAGCCAGTAAACAACTATGAAACCGCTGAGAAATACAATTGCGGTTCCGATATCCGGCTGCAGCATAATAGGAGCAAGCCAGGCCGCGGCAATCAGGCCCAGCAAAAGAAAAGTTTTAAAACTTTTTTTGCGCATGCAGCCAATTTTGCACATTACAAGTATAAATAAAGGCTTGGCAAACTCTGACGGCTGGATGTAAACTCCGCTTATTGAAAACCAGCCTCGCATACCATTTATTCTAGTTCCGAAGAGCAGCACTGCGATAAGTGTCAGGTAGGCTATTCCGCCGAGCCATAAAGCGTTATCACGGTAGAACCCAAATGGTATGCGCTGTGCCACAAACATAAGTGCCATGCCTATAGTAAGCCATAATAATTGGCGTCCAGCATAATGCAACGGTGATTTACCCAGTACGTCAGAACAGTAAATAGCCATACAGCCCCAGAGACCAAGAACAAATATAAGTGCCTGGACAATCATTACCTTCTGCATGGCAGGGCTGTTGGATATCATGCTTTTGAGGCTTGCTTTGTCGTCATTTTTCATTTTTCATGCCTCGGATATCTTCAAGTGAAAGTTTAAGTTTAACATTTTTACCGGGTTGGGCTTTCTTTGTTAATTTCCATGAACCCTTAATCCAATTCTTATGGCGGTCAAGCATAACAGTATATTCACCGGGTTCACCGTTTAAAATATCATTATATTTTTTTTCTATGCCAGAAATTCCTTCAAGATGTCCGCCTGCGTGCTCGACCGTGCCGATAAACTTCTTTACTTCAGGATATGCAACTATGCAGCGTTCATGGCGCGGGGTTATTTTCAGTTCATGGTATATTGACAGTAGTGGCACTAGCTTAGGTATCGTGTGTGGCGGCAGTCCGGCATAAAGGAGCCATATATTTTCAGAAATTTTTTCTGGCAGAAGCTCAGGAAGTATCTCTTTCAGGTAATCAATTATTATAGTACGTCTTTTATTGCTGCCGCTTAAGTCCAGATATGAAAGATCGTAGTATTTCTCAGTCCATGCGAGGACGATACCGTTACGGTCCAGTATTTTGCTTCGGCTAAGATAAAATGTCCCTCTTCGGAAAGCTATTTTATTACCAAGTTTTATATATTTTTCACGGTTCAAAAGAGCATAATGCAAAAATGCTCCGGCCGCGGCTGCGGCCCAGAGCACCAATAATATTAAAACGGCAACTGCCCTTTTTTTAAAAATACGGATTTCGTCCATTATAGTCCATAATGCTTAACCTGACTATTTTGCAGGTTTTGCAGTTTTTTTAGGGTTACCTGGAGGCGTAACTATTTTCGGGTTTTTGTAATCAATCACGCTTGGGGTTGGTACGGTTTCAGGAATTTTGGTTCCTTTCAGTTTTTCGATAGCGCCTAAAGCGGCACGGTTAATATTTGCGTCATATACTGGGAAGTAACCGTCCTGCAGGGAAATTGTTTCACCTGTTGGGTAGATTACTGCGGCAAAGCGCATTTCAGATGGACCAGTCAGGCCGCGAATAAAAAACTTGCCAAGTCTACCGTAGCGCATTGTCGGGAAGCGGATGCTGACATAAGCAACGCAGTCGTTAGTCCCAACGGCACGAATAATATGCACCATTCCGTCAATACGGTGGGCGTAAATGAGGGCTTTCATGCGGTCAAGGCGTTTTGCAAACTTTTGTTGGGCTTTGTAAACTTCTAGGTTTTTCTTATGGGCTTCTTCAAAAACTTTATGTAATTTGGCTACGTATTCCTGTGAAGATTTTTCAAAAGCTTCAGATTTTTTGGGGTTGTAGTTATATTTTTTTCGGATATCTTCCGGTAGATTCGTAAATTTAATACCCCTTATGACCTGAGTGCCGTCTTTTTTGATGTAAAAAATATCGATACTGTTTGGCAGCACATTAGTTACCTTTGCATTCTTGTAGGTTTTGCCGTCAAGAGTAGTGATGTCAAGAGCTGACAACGATACAGAAAAAGCAGTGAATGCGATTAGAGACATGATTAATTTTTTCATGCTGTATTTCCCGTCCTTTTGTTGAATAAACAAAGCTGATTTGCGATACGCATTAAAATAATATCATAATTCTAAACCAAAATCAAGTGACCTTCAGTCATAACCCGGTGCAGTTTTGCCTCGTAGTATGTTTTGTCGTGTCTTCATAATTTTTTAATCTGACATAGTTTTCTCCTTGAAAATACCTTTACGCCGGGTTATCTTGCGTGGTAAGCATTTATAATATGAGAAACAGTAAAGGGTTAACCATGCGCAACCTTATTTCGATTACAGCCTTGACTGTATTGTCACTATTGACCGGCTGTATGCATTTTGAATATGAGGGCACCAAGTTCGAGGAATGTACCAAGCCCAATATTTATGAAAGCAGGAAGAAGATTCCTGAAAAAAGATATCTGGTTATGGGCAGATGCGTAGCTTATGGCAGATACAATGAGTTTACTCGTGAAGAAATATACAAGCGCTTGCTCAGCGAAGGTGAAGGCCGTGGTGCTGACGCTATTCTGATTGACGCTTATCAAGTTGTTCCTACATCTATTGCTGAGTCCGGACTTATTCATCAGGATTCTATCAATGTATGGTCTGAAGGCAGTTATACTAATTCAGGCTGGAACCAGTTGTATCGTGATTTTGATCAGTATTATGGAAATATCGGTAAAGATAAGAAAAGTACTGTTCCGTTATCATACACCAGGGTTGTCAGGGCATCTTTCATTAAGTATGACAAGAATCTACCTAAAGATTTCAATAGAGAGGCATTTGAGAAGAAACTTGAGAAGAAAGAAGAACGTCTGCAGAAAATCAGCCGTCCTACTGTTCCAAAACAATTCCATAAGCCGAAGAAAGTACCGGTTGCAGTATACGGCAGCCAAAACTAGTATTGGCAAGCACATTGAAATGATTCAGCCGCTTCAAAATAATGAAGCGGCTTTTTTTTATGCCAGATCCTGTTCTTCCTGTTCCAGGAAAAGCTCTAGAACAAGAAGACTCCAAAGCGGATAGCTTGCGTCAGTTCTTCCGAGCGAGTGCTGCTGCAGAAGTGATTTCAAAGGAGCTTCCTTGAAAAAACCTTCTGAAACCAGTTTGCCCTCGAGCAGATGCTCATGAAGTTTTTTCTGCCATGGACCGCGGAACCAGTCGGCAAGTGGTACTCCAAAGCCTTTTTTGCGGCGATTCAGGATGTCCATTGGTATAAGATCTTCAAAAGCAGTTTTAAGGATATGTTTTCTTGAAACGCCGCACATTTTGTATTCAAGCGGTAGAGATGCGGCGAATTCAGCGACTTCATGATCCATAAACGGGCTTCTTATTTCCAGTGAACACGCCATGGACGCAATGTCTACCTTTGTAAGGATGTCGCCAGGCAGGTATGTCTGTATGTCTGTGTCCATGACTTTTTCAGTGCGGTTGAGCGCGTTTGAAGTATCATAAACTGAGCTTATGGTTTCATAGGTTGACTGTGGAATGAAATCGCTAAATTTATCTCCGTAAACCTGCTTTTTCAGCTTTTCATTAAAGCGGTTGATTATATCAACATAACGCCTGTCTGAGTGTGCGGCCGCTGTTTTAAGAGCACGTTTTAGTCTTCCTGTAAAAGTTCGTTCTCCTGAGTCAGGTATCAGCTGAGCCGGCAGACCAAGCAAAATCTGACGCATGAATGGCGGCAGCAGGTCTGAATAAGCAGTGTATCGCATTATCAGGTAACGTTCATAACCGGCAAACAATTCATCGGCTCCGTCTCCACTCAGCGCTACTGTGACATTTTCCCGGGTAAATTCACTCAGCAGGTATGTCGGCAGCATTGAAGCGTCACTGTAAGGTTCGCCGTAATGCCTGACCAGCTTTTTAAGAATATCAAAATCCTGCGGGTTAACAACTTTTTCGTGATACTCGATCGGAAACAAGCCTTTGCCTTCAAGCGAGGCTGCAACCTGATGCGCGAAACGCCGTTCATCATAACGCTTTTCCTCAAACCCGATGGTAAAAGTTTTGACTGGATGATCACAAAGTTTACTCATGATTCCAGCGATAATACTTGAATCCATGCCGCCGGAAAGAAATGCACCGTAAGGAACGTCTGACATGAGTCTGCGTTTTACAGAAGTAGTAAGCAGTTCCCGCAAATGATCACAGGCGTCTTCAAATTCAAGATCACTTTTCCTGGCAAAGTCAAGCTGCCAGTAGCGCTCTGTTTTAAACTGCCCGGTGTCAATATTGAATTCAAGATAGTTTGCGGGAGGCAGTTTATATACTCCCTTATATATAGTAAACGGACACGGAATATACTGTAAAGACAAAAAGTCATGAATGCTTTGTAAATTAAATTCACGCGGCAGGTCGGGGTGTTGCTTTAAACCGCCCAGCTCACTGCAGAAAATCAGCCTCTTACGGCTGTGGTCGCAGAAATAAAAGAGGGGCTTCTGGCCCATCCTGTCACGAGCGAGAAAAATTCTATTATGCCGTTTATCATAAATACAAAGTGCGAACATACCGTTAATGCGGTTTAAAAAGTTCGGGCCGTATTCTTCGTATAAGTGAAGTAATATCTCGGTGTCGCAGTTTGTTTTTAAGGTATGTCCTTTAGAAATAAGTTCTTCACGGAAGCAGGTATGATTGTAAATTTCGCCGTTGAAAACGATAGAAACGTTGCCGTCTTCATTGCTCATCGGCTGATGGCCGTTTTCAAGGTCGATAATAGATAAGCGTCTATGTCCAAGTGCAACTTTTTCATCGCAAAGGAAGCCGTCGTCGTCCGGCCCGCGATGTGCAATTGCATCTGTCATTAAGTGAATAAGTTTTTCTGAATCAGGTAAATTCCCCTGATTTACTATTCCGGCTATACCGCACATGCTGAAAGAGCCCTTTAATTTATGCAGTTAAGCAATTATGTTGTAAGGCCTTGCAATTAAGCACAATCCCCATCAAAATTAAGTAGACCTAATTAAATATTGCGAAGGCTAATCTAGTAGCTTATTCAGCTAAATCAATAAAAACCAGATAATTTTATCATTTATCAGTACTTTTCGAATTGAATCCTCACGAAAAAACGATAATTTTAATTAAAGCAAAACAGGAGAAGTTTAGTGGCTTACGATATTCTGACGGTAGTTGCATTAGGCGTGCTGGTTGTAGCTTTTATTATCACGTCTTTTATGATAAAGACAAAGCATCGCCAGCGGGTTATGCATCGCCATTTTCCTGATTCGTGGCTGCCTTGTCTGGAAAAACTCCCTTTGTATAATATGCTGCCGGAAGAACTGCAGGAAGAATTACGTGCCAGAGTTATGATTTTCCTCGATGAAAAAGAATTTGAAGGCTGCGGCGGTATGGAAATCAACGACGAAATGAAAGTTACAATCGCCGCGCTTGCCTGTATGCTGCTGTTGAATAAAAAACTTGATTATTACCCAGAATTGAACTCTGTTCTGGTTTATCCCGACGCTTATATTAGTCCGAAAGGAGTGTCCAAAGTCGGCGGCAACCAGATAATAGTTGATACTGAAAGTGCCCGGCTCGGCGAATCATGGCTGCATGGAGACCTGATTGTTTCATGGAATAAAATTGAAAGTGAAGCGTATAATGAGTATTCCCGCAGCAACGTTATTCTTCATGAATTCGCCCATCAGGTTGATCAAATGAATGGCGCGGCCGATTGCGTGCCGCCCTTGGTCAAAAGGGACGACTTTGATGATTGGGAAGAAGTTGTTCCAAAAGAATTTGCTGATTTGCAGCGAAGAATTGAGTTTGGTATTCCTGATGTTATTGATCGCTATGGGGCGACTAATCCTGCTGAATTCTTTGCTGTGACAACCGAGGCTTTTTTCTGCAAATCAATTGATTTACAGCATCATCGGCCTGAACTGTATAATCAGTTTAGAAACTTCTATCAACTGGATCCGGCTTCATGGTGTGAAGATCACAGAAGCCGAAGCCAGTTTGCAGAATAGTCAGCCTAAATATCAATCATTGCCTTGACCACTCCGTCACGATAGTTATCCACCAGATCAAAGGCCTCTGCGCATTTTTCCAGCGGGAAACGATGGGTTGCCATAATGTTTACGTCAAACTCCTTGTTAGCAATCATATCAAGGGCCGGCTGTACACAATGGTTTTGACGGCGTACATTTTGAATGCAGATTTCGCGGCGGCGCATATCATCCATGCTAAAGGTAATATGCGGATCTTCGGGAATCCCGATATACATCAGTTTACCGCCCGGCTTAAGCAATTTCAGAGCCTGATTCGCGGCGTCCTGTTGACCACAGCATTCAAAAACTGCGTCCAGCAGCAAAGGTTCTTCATTACAAATATCGGCAACAATATCCTGTTTTAATGGATTGCCTATCCAGTGAGCTCCGGCCTGTTTTGCCAGCTCCAGCCTGTTATCTATTTTGTCGGAAACATATACTTTTTCAACTCCCATTGCCAATGCCGGTAAAAGGACACTAAGTCCGATCGGACCGCAACCGAGAATGGCGATGCGTGCCCCACGCATTGGAATAGAAAGTTTCACACCGTATAAGCCTATGGACAAGGGTTCGGAGATAGCGGCCTCATCCAGTGTCATGGTGTCTGGAATAGGGAAGCAGGAGCCTTCTTTCATAACCAGATATTCGGATAAACAGCCTTCTTGTTGTCCGGGGCAGCCCAAATAAGTCAAATGGCGACAGGTATGTTCACGTCCCTGTTTGCATTGATCGCATTCATGACAGGGAGTGCCGGGTTCAATTGCGATTCTGTCGCCCGGCTTTACTCTTGTAACGGCAGCGCCGATTGCTTCAACAATACCGGCTCCTTCGTGTCCGACAGTGAATGGGTATTCAACGACCTGACAGCCGATATTGCCATTTGAGTAGTAATGGACATCTGAACCACAGAGACCGACAACTTTCATTTTGATCAACACGTCGTCATCTTCAATGATTTGCGGTTTTGATACTTCCTGCATTTCTATCTGCCTGATACCGGTAAGCCGCATTGCACGCATCATTTCCATAATTTACACCCTTATTTTTTGCGTGACTGGATTTTCACCAGCCACGCTCTGTATAAATCACAGGTCGAAAATTTTTCCCGGATTCATAATGTTATTTGGATCAAAAGACAGCTTTATACCTCTTAACAGGTTGAGGTATTCATTTGATACGAAATGATCCATGTATTTTTTACGTTTGTGACCGATGCCATGTTCGCCTGAGAGTCTGCCGCCGCGTGACGAAACGTCTGCATAAATTTTTTCCAATATTTGCGGCAGGGTTTCTTTCCATTTTTCGTCGCTCCATTCTGGAGGGCAGACAATGCGAGCATGGATGTTGCCGTCACCGGCATGACCAAAGCATGGAGCCATGACGCCGAACTTAGCCGCTGTCTTCTGCAGGTTTTCAATCATTGCAGGGATTTCTGCTGGCGGTACAACTAAATCTTCGCCGCTTTGGCGTGTTGAGAAAATATTGTAAGCTTCTCCAATGTTGCGTCGGATTTTCCAGACACGTTCTGTTGTTGCGGGGTTGTCCGCCACATAGATTTCTTGAGCTCCGTGTTTTTCAATAAACTTACCGACCAGTTCGTAGTCATGTTCGACTTGTTCTTTTGTCGGGCCGTCAAAAGTCAGCAGCAGCATTGCTCCGCAATTTTCATAGGGCAGGGATTCGTTCAGATAATCACAAGCTGCCTTAACTGAACTGCGATCCATGAATTCCATTGAGGTCGGAGTAATTCCGGTGTCAGTCATGATTTTTGGAACAAGTTCCACAGCATCATCGATTGTGTCGAAAAGGCAGAGCAGGTCAGCCCGTGCTTTAGGCAGAGGTGTCAGCTTCAAGATAATTTTAGAGAAAAAGCCGAGCGTACCCTCTGAGCCAACCATGAGCTGGACAAGGTTGTATCCGGTAACATCTTTGAGTAGTTTGCCGCCGATTTCGACGATTTCACCAGTTGGAGTTACTACTTCCAGCCCGAGAACATAACGTGAAGTTACACCGTATTTAACAGCTTTTCCGCCTCCGGCATTTTCTGCCACATTACCGCCGATAAAGCAGGTCTCCAGGCTCATTGGGTATCCGGCATAGAAGAGATCGTATTCCTTCAGATATTCATTAATTTCATTTGAAACCACACCCGGTTCAACTGTTATCATCATATTCTGGGCATCGAGCTCCAGAATCCGATTCATGCGGTCAACACTGACAACTATGCCACCGTGAGCTGGCACAGCTCCGCCGGAAAGCCCTGACCCGGCACCGCGCGGAGTAACAGGTATTTTTTCACGGTTGGCAACTTTCATAATGGCCGAGATTTCCTGAGCGGTGGCTGGTCTGACTACAGCTTCCGGCATGTGCCGGTATTTGGTGCCCGGAATTTCATCACGTGAAAACGGTTCCAGTTTTTCTTCGTCTTTATATATAACGTATTTTTCGCCGACAATCTTGCGCAGTTCATTTGCGACCAGCGGCGTTACCTGATTATATTCGTAATGCTTTACCATGCTTTTTCTCCCCGTTTAATCTTTTCGATCAGCGGCGGCAAAACTTCAAAAAGATTGCCAACAATGCCGAAGTCAGCAACTTGAAAAATCTGAGCTTCAGGGTCGCTGTTAACTGCCACGATAGTTTCAGATGTCTGCATTCCGGCAAGATGCTGGATAGCTCCTGAAATGCCAACCGCAAAGTAGAACTTAGGTGTAACAGTTTTACCACTTAGTCCAATCTGGTGAGGATAGCTCAGCCAGCCGCGGTCAATGACCTCTCGAGTCGCGCCGACAGCTGCCCCTAAGGCATCCGCTAGTTCACGAATAAGCGGCAGGTTTTCAGCTTTTTTAATTCCTCGACCGACAACAACTATGCGTTCGGCATCCTGCAGGTTAAATTCTTCTTCTTCGGGAACAAAACGTTTAAATCTTATCCGGCTGAACTTTGCTTTTTCAGGTAGGGTCAGGTGGTCAATTGTTCCGGTGCGTCCTTTCTTATGAGGCGCTTGTGGAGTCGAGCGCGGCCTGATTGTTGCCATTTGTGGACGGAAGTCAGGGCACTTGATTGTTGCCATGAGGTTACCGCCGATTGCGGGGCGGGTCTGCAGCAGGAGTCCTGTTTCAGGTTCAATGTCTAGCTCAGTACAATCAGCGGTGAGTCCGGTGTGAGCGGTCATTGCCACATAAGGCAGCAGGGTTCTCCCGCTTGTTGTAGCTCCGGCCAGAACGATTTGCGGTTTGTATTTTTGAAGTATCTCCAGTATGCACTGAGAGTACGGTTCTACCAAAAAGTCTTTGAGTTCCGGTGAGTCTATAACCGTCACCATATCGGCACCGCGGTCAATGAGTTCCTGCAGGCCGGCATCTTCAATATTATGACCGAAAAGCATGGCGCAAAGTTTCTGTCCGCTTTTAGCGGCGAGAGCTAAACCTCGAGTCAGAAGTTCGAAAGAAATACTGGCTACTTTTCCCTGATGCTGTTCTGCAACTATCCAGATATCATTCATGATGCCAGCACCTTTTTGGATTTTAGAAAATTGATAAGTTGATCGACTGCTTCTTCAACCATCCCGTCGTTTTCAGCGTAGACCTTGCGGCATTCACGAACAACTTTGGGCTGGAATATTTTAACCACCCGGGTTGGAGAGCCTTTTAAGCCTATATAACTGGTATTTAGTTCAAGGTCTTTCAAAGCCATTTTTGTAATGTCGGTTGCTTTAGCTTTAAGCTTTCCGCGCAGTGTAGGCAGGCGTGGTTCACCGACCTCTTTTACTACTGTAAGAACGCCTGGCAGGTCCATAGCTACTTCTTCAGCACCGTTTTCAACCAGACGTGAGACTGTGACTTCATCCTTACCGGAGTCAATAAGTTTGTTGACATAAGTAACAGTCGGTAAACCTAGCTCTGCGGCTATTTCCGGCCCAATCTGTCCGGTATCACCATCAGTGGCACGCTCGCCGCAAATTATCAAGTCAAACGGACCCAGTTGTTTTATAGCTGCTGCGAGGATATAAGCTGTTGCCCAAGTGTCAGATCCGGCAAAAGCTCTATCACTGATTAAGGCTCCGCCGTCTATCCCCATAGCGATGGCTTCTTTCACAGCTTCAATAGCTTGAGGTGGCCCCATGCTGACAGCAATTGTTTCAGCTCCGTAAGTTTCTTTCATTTGTAATGCAGTTTCGAGCGCGTAGAGGTCGAGAGGGTTGACAATCGACTGAACACCTTTCCTGACTACGGTACCGGTTTCCGGATCCATTTTGACCGACTTGGTATCCGGTACTTGTTTGATACATACTGCTATTCGCATACTAGTTCCCATGAATTTGTTTTAACAGGATTTTATGTATAATTTTATTAGTTGCTAGAGTACCACCTTGGGGAAAGCTTTCCCCTCCGTGCATATCGGTAACTTGTCCGCCAGCCTGCTGCAGAATATAGGCTCCGGCGGCAATGTCATAAGGAGCGAGATTGAGCTCCCAGAAACCGTCAAAGCGTCCGCAGGCAACGTAACATAAATCAATGGCGGCAGAGCCACAGCGTCGAATGCCACGAATTGCGGGGAGCACCCTTGCAAAATATTCAAGATTATTTGCCTTTAAGTTTGAACGGACGCATGCAAATCCGGTTGCCAGCAGGCAATCCTGTAGTTGTGAGCTGCCTGAGGCATGGATTCTTTTGTCATTGAGCCAGGCGCCTGTAGAATCAGCCCAGAAAAGTTCGTCAAGCCGTGGAGCGCATACCACCGCTGCTATGGTTTGACCGTTATGCTGAAGTGCTATTGAAACAGAATAATACTGCAGGTCATGGATATATGAAGTAGTACCGTCAATCGGGTCAATAATCCAGACATATTCAGCATCGGTTTGGCTTTTTCCGGTTTCCTCTCCGAACACGCCATGTTCAGGGTGTTTTTTATTGATCTTGCTGATTATGAATTCTTCTACTTTGCGGTCAGCAACCGTCACCATATCTCTGACCGTAGATTTAGAGGATATGTCTTCAGCTTTTAAGTTTTCGCGCAGACTCATTGCTAGTTTTCCGGCTTCAAGTGCCAGGATTTTTACAAATTCTATCATTTTATCTCCCTTGCGAAGTTAAGGAATTTTAAGATTCAGTAATTAATGCTTTGGCAGCGGTTTCATTTATCAGAAGACCATTAATTATGCCGCCTGCAGCAGCAGCTTTGATAGCGTCGCTGCGATCAGTATCGGAAACAATGGCAATAGATCGCGGAGTTTTGCGCAAAGTTTCCAGGTTCACTGCAAGTACTCTGTCTTTGAAATCAGTCGCACATTCCTTGCCGGACGCATCAAAAAAACGTCCGCAAATTTCACCGACAACTCCTTGCTCTCTGAGCCTTAAAGCATCTTCTTTAACTACGGCATTGCTGATAGAAAGGATTGAGTTTTCGGGAATGCCTATGCCAACGAAAGCAACGTCCATTTGATGATAATACTCAACTACCTGTTTTATCTGCGGATCACGCCGAAGTTTGTCGCGAAGTTCACGGTCATAAACAAATACAGGAGTGTTTAATGACATGAACGATCCTGTGGCAGCAGCGAGTTTTCGTCCTATTTCAGAGGCATCAGTAGCTTGAGGAATCGATCCAACATTGCCCATTAACTGAACGAATGAAAGCCTTTGGGGTAAATCTGATTTTAGCATTCCTTCCGCAAGCTGCATTATGGTTCTGCCGCCGGCGATGCCTACTTTAAAATCAGGCTGAAGGGTTTGAGTAATGATATCACTGCCGAAATATTCAGTGCCGGTATTGCTGCAGCCGATTGACTTGATAACATAAACTTCTTTTAAACCAAGCTTTTTCTTAATCGATTCTTCCAACTGATAGTTGCGCGGTTCATAAGCATTTACCTCTATTCTGACAATACCTCTTTCCCGAGCCATTGAAAGCAGTCGTGAAACCTTTGCTTGAGAAACCTGCAGCATTTGCGCAACTTTTTGCTGAGGAATGTGATCGATGTAGCACAATCTAGCTGCTAACGTTAGAAAATCGTCACTGTATTTTACTTGTCGCATTTAACAATCCAAAATGAATAATTATTCATGTATATTTATTTACATAGCTTTTATTATAATGCTTTGAGTGTCTTAGTCAAGCTTTCAGAATAAATAAAATAGTGCATATGTTAAAAAATAACGCTGTGTAGAGTTACAACGCCTGAAATGGAGGATTAAAAATATTCTAACTGATTAATTCATTTTATTTAAAAAAAGAGGTTCTATCTAACCAATCGATCAAAAACGTACTTATAAGGAATACTGGGAGTAGGAGGTTTTGGATACCAGAATTGAGTATTGCAGCCTCTGGAAAAAAGCTGTTTGGTATGTTTCTTTTTCTTTTCAAATCGCATCCATTTTAAGATTCTGCCTGCGTTATTGGTGGGGTGTCCATCAAACCCGTATATTCCAATTAAAAAAATTATTGTACTAATCATTGCTCTATAAGAATATTCGAGTACTCCATTATCATTTGAATCATTTTGCGGCAGGTTTACATTCAAATATTCAATGAAACTTACTGCATGAGCTTCCTTAAATGGCAGATATTCAAATTGGTTAGAAGATGGATCAAAGTAAGTCAACATTTCCCAGCTTTCAAGTTTCATTGAAGCTGTTATCAAGTCCTTTGCAGGTTCGTAACAATTCCTTTCTTTGTCAGATGAGATAGTAAAAGGTATTATGTGAGGAAATGATTCGTTATTTTCATCAGAATGACTCAACCTTATACCACCTTTAAAGCCATTTTTCCACTTTATAGAAGAGGTTTTTGCAATTGCAAAAAGGCTTGCCTTCAGCTTATTTAATCTATTTCTTGATGCTTGTTTTATATAGTAATTTTTTAGTTCAAAGCTTGGTATATGAAAAATATTGTCCGGCAGCCCGCCGTAGAAGATTAAGCACAGGTTCCAGAAAGAGTGGTTTTGTAAAGTATGACGCTTTTTAAAGATATCTATATTTTCTAAAATGGCATCCTGAATATCATCTAGTGCCAAAGTTCTGGCATATACTGGGAAATTAATATATGGCCAGCCATTTTGTCTTTCTTGATACTTTTTTATAGATTCATTTACTTGAGAGTACCGAGTTTTTCAGTTTAATCGATAGGGTGTGACGCAACGCGACAACATTTCCCATTGCCGTTTTTCGTGATTTCTTTCACCGCAGATGTTAAAAATCAGCTGAAAACCACTGCTTTTCGTCAGGCAG
>JAAEMX010000161.1 GCA_024225035.1 Lentisphaerota bacterium | reverse complement strand
TCGCGTCCAATAGGGTTGATTGTAGATGGGCTAATAGTATCAAGTGCGTTGATAGTACCGATTATCAATCTCATTGTACTTTAGGGAATAGAACCAAATCCCGCTTGAGATAATTTGCTGGGATTGTGGATTGAAACGAAAAAGAAAAAGCTTCGTCGAGAACTGGCAAAGGACGATGAACAGGTCACATGCTCCACCAATCTAAAACAGACTTGGAAAAAGGATCAACCCATGCCAGTATATCGCAATGAAGAAACTCATCTGGGGGTAGTCAGTTGAAAGTGACCAGCCAAATTAAAAAAGTAATGGTGTTTGCCATGCTGCTCGCCGGTTCATCCGGGCCGGTCCACGCTGATGAATGGTGGTATGGGAAATATGTCACAGATGAGCGAGAATGTTCTGATGGTGATCCCGTCGCTACTGAGTTTTCCAAGTCAAAACTCGAGTTTCATGAGTACATGTGCAAAACATCGCAAATCACAAAAATTAGAGAAATGAATGCAGTGCTTCTTGACCTGGATTGCAGGGGCGAAGGGAATGATTGGAAATCCCGTTATTTAATCATGCAACTTGATGAAGGGAAAATCGCTCAGTACACTGGACAGTTACAATATTTACAAACCTGGAAGCGGTGTCCCTAAAAATGCTTCACCTAAAGCGTGTCGCGTCTTTAACACAATCAAAACCGGAAATAATCAAATGGTTTCAACGTTTTTAACTACGGTAACGTAGAGGAAAAATCAAAATTTGTGACAAGCATCCAGCGTGAGTTTTAGACATATTTGTAATTCCAAATAGCTGGCTGTTATTGATTTTATCATGAATTTTGTGGTCCGGGCAGAAAGTGAAACCTCGAGCTCTGAAGGCTCTCATCGTTTCTGCGAAACGACTGCCACTAATTGACATGCATTAATGATGTTGGCATTTCGCTGCGCGAAAAGCCTGTGGTGCGGGTAGAGAGACTTGAACTCCCACGCCTT
>JAAEMX010000160.1 GCA_024225035.1 Lentisphaerota bacterium | reverse complement strand
TGCAATGTCCGTTTTTATTACATTTTAATTCAGGCAGTTAGCTTTATTTCCAGGAAACCATGTCAGAAGCCCGTATAAGGGGCTATATCTGATGCTGCGGATATCGCAACTAAGTTTGGAATGGGAATCGCCGTGCGGGGCACAAGTACGATGGCCCATATGGGTATTGAGTCCGGCAACCCTACGAAGGCCGAGGAGTACAAAAGCAAGACTTCCAAAGAGATCGATCTGTGGTTATGCGACGAGCTGACATATCGGGATCTCGGGAGCGTGGTTCATTACGACCCTCGCGTCGGGTGGAGCTCGGATAAGGCGGCGAGGCACACAATGACTAACACCTCATCCTTAATCCCAAGGAAGGCGAATGAAAACGACTGGTTGCAGAAACTGGAGCATATTGAAAAGGTGAGGAAGCCACAGCTCAAGATGCTTGCCGGAATCGATCAGTTTCCGAAGAAAGATCGGTTACGCGCTAAGTTCTTCAAGCGGTCGGAAGAGTACCTAACGGAGGACTACAACTACCGGCAAGGTGACTACGCTCCTTATACAACGTTCAGCGGGCCTTTCATCCGCCTGAAGGTACGGCAGAGCGACAACATGTTTGGTGATCACGACCTCTTTGGCTTCACATATATGTCCGATTATGGCCTACTCGCTTCCCTGAATATGTCTTCAATAGCGAATATCCAGAGGGCTTTGCAGCAGGCATTTAACTTCCAAGCCCAGCACGGCGGCATCTGGTATTGGAGACCTGAGGAACCTTCTCGCGTCAGAATCAAGAACATCATCATGATGGCGCATTATCCCAACGGCAACGAGCCGCTGGTGTACATACAGCCGAACAAACAGATCACCGCTGCCTACTTCATAGGAGGCAACCGACTGGAATCGGTCTGGAAAGAATCATCATGGACGAAATGGATGGAAACCACTGGCACCGGGAAGCTATATTTAAAGTATAAGGCGAAGATAGAAGTAAAAAAGCCCAAGAAGAGTGGATGCTGGTGGGATTGGGATTGCTTTTAACTTCTCAATAAGTCCAAGTAGTAATTATTTCAATAAGTTATGATGCAAAAAATGCTTTGCAGGCAAGAATCATGCCAAATCTAAAAATGGATAACCAGTTGAAATTATTAAATGGCATATGTGGCATACTTTTTGTTTGCGTAGCAATTTTCGTGCCTGTAACCTATTGATTTTACAGACTGCCCGGACTTATTGAGAAGTTACTGTTGGTAGT
>JAAEMX010000159.1 GCA_024225035.1 Lentisphaerota bacterium | reverse complement strand
GTTGAAGTCTTACCTTACTTTGGTCAGAACATTGAGCCACCACCTTATCCTGTAGACCCTACAGATGATATTAATAACTTGCAATATAATGGCCAAGGAATATTAGATGTAAAATACTCAGATGCTAATAGCATTCTACAAAATGTTCAAATGAATCTTGGTAGTGTTATTGTTTGGGGGAGTACTCCTGAACCTCAAACAGAGTGGGGCTTACAATTTGATGGAAACAATGATTATATGACTTACCCTACGATTAGTCTTAGTACTACAAGGGAGTTTGTGATTAAGTTTACAGCGGAATTCAAAGCATCTACAATGCTTCTAGGAAACGACAGTGATACTTTATCATATATTTATTGTACTAGTAGTGGAGGTGGGAGGGTTACTGCAAAGATAGAGGATGGTGAAGGCACTCCAGTACAAGTTTACTCTGTATCAGGTTTACAAGAAGGTCAGGAAATAGAAGTAGAGCTAAGAAGGGTTAATAGGATTTTAACTATAATAGTAAATGGTGTAACAGGGGATTCTATAACTAATACTAAAGCTTCAAATTTTAATACAATAGGTTCATGGGGAAATTCATCAATACAACCTCTTCTTTACTCAGGTATGTTAAAAGGGAAACTTGAGTTTATGTTAGATACTGGTGGTGTTGACTCTGTTCTTTATGTAGCAAGGTCATATGACTTTAGTGTTTCTGGTAATGCAAAAACAGGCTCTGGGCAGCCAGTGCTTATTGATACTGTGTCTGGAAATAATGCAGTAGGTGTAAATATGAATACTGATGATAGTAATTGGGTGGAGTTGCAGTATTAATGAACATAGGTAATGAAGAATTTCAACATAATGACTTAAGCGCAACTGCTTGGGCTGATTAATGTATATAGACAGGTATTAATTATGCTATTTGGAATGGATGATTTTGGAAATAATAAATTTGCAACTCCTAATAAGAATTATGAAAGAGAAGTGTGGACTGAAATTTGTAAGCCTGCTTCTAATTGGGATAAGTTAAAATCAAGAAAGACAACTATAAAGAGGTGTAAGTCATGTCAGTAGAATCAGGAACAACTATAGCGGATTTAAGCTCTAACTGGCCATTGAATAGTGACCCAATTTTAGAGGGTGATGATCATATACGTTTAATAAAGCAAATATTGAAAAGCCAATTCCCTGGCGAATTGGGAGAGGGGCTTGCTTCTCCTGTTACGCTTACAGAGCAGGATTTTGAAAATCTAGCAGGCACAACTTCTTCCGCTCAGGCGCAGATAGATGCTATTAATTTAATATTAGACCAAGCAGTTTCTGACATTGCTAAGAACATAAATGATATAGGCACTAAGGCTTCTACAATAGCTCTTAGTGATGGGCTTGATGAGAAAGCTGCTACTAAGTCTACAAGTTCTGTATTTGGCGGTATAAAGCATACTTTCTCTAATGGTACTCTTAACATCATAACGGTGTAATTATGTCTTTGAAAGTCAATAACTATGAAGTTGAAAATGTTCTCTATAATGGAGAGCAAGTTTCAGAAGTTCAAATAAATGGGAATACTGTTTGGGAGCTAGATAAAGGTGGGGCTAATCTAAGCGGAATACCTAGCTTGATAGCAAGCCTTACAACTGTCTTCAATCAGCCATCTTATGCTGTATATGATATAAAGCCAGATGGTACGCATTTTGCAATTGCAAATGGCGTTGCTACTATAAACATATCCCCTAAGTGGCTTCCTGAAGAAGATGATTCTTCTGATTATGAAGTTATGTTCACTAAAGTCTCAAACACTGGCCCAGCAGCAATATCTGGAACATTTGATGAGTGGCAAAGTCTATCTATAAACAACCGACTTGTTTCTCTTTCTGCTAGCGGTAAGAATTCAACTAGCACTTTGAAAATAGGAATAACTGTTCGGAAAAAAGATTTGTCTGTTTCCGCTTATAAAGAAACTACTTTACGAACTTTATGGAGCGATTAATGAGCACTCAAATTATAAGACTTAATGATTTTGCAAAAGCTGGTATTAATAGTGATTTGATGCCTTGGGATTTGCCTGGGAGCTTTGTAACTGAAGTCAGTAATGTAAGAATAAATCGAGGCAAGCTTTCTCCTTTTGGCGGTAGCAAGGCATGGGCAGAATTGCCTGAAGGATTCGAGCCAGGGTACAACATAAGCTTAAATTCAGACTTAGGCACTGTATGGGTAATTGCAGGACTTGATAAAGTTTATGCTTATGATGGAAGCACTTTTTATGACATATCTAGTGATAAAGGGTATGGTTCTATAATAACAGCAGATATTTGGCAAGGAGATTTAATGTCTAATGTTTTGATTCTAAACAATCAAAACTCTACTCCTGAATATTGGCCAATTCCTGATACTAATTTAAAGCTTCTTCCTCTACCTTGGGCAGATGGAAAGACTTGGGATGATGTCAATGAAGCATGCGCTATTATAAGATCTCACAAGCAATTCTTATTTGCTTTAGATCTTTACTCAGATGGCACTAGGATTCCAGATGGAGTCAGATGGAGCTCACCAGCGGATATCAATAGCATACCTGTTACATGGGATCCAACTGATACCACTAATGTTGCAGGCATTACCAATCTAGGTGGAGCAGGTGGCAACATAGTAGATGGCAAATCTCTTCGTGATGCTTTCTGTGTATACAGAGAAAGAGGCATAACTGTATTTGATTACGTAGGTGGACAGTTTGTTTGGCAAATCAGACACATGTCTAATGATGTAGGTCTTATATCTCCTGATTCAATTGTAGAGGTAAGAGGTCGTCACTACTTTATAGGCGATGGCGATATTTATGTAAATGATGGAAATACAATTGAATCTATTTTGCATGATAGATTGAAAAATAGATTTGTATCTAATTATGATTCAGATAATTTCAAAAACTCTTATGCAATTTTAAATGTAGCTTCTAATGAAATATGGTTCTGTGTTCCTGAAGCTGGTAATGAATACCCTAATGTAGCTTACATGTATAACTGGAGAGATAACTCTTTTTCAATTAGAGACTTGCCTGGAGCTCCTTTTGCTTCTTCTGGCAAACAAGGAACTCCACCTGTAACTTGGGATAACATTACTTCATTTTGGGAAGAGGCACAAGGGGGTTGGGGGCAAAGGCAACTAACGCCTTTAGATGATACTATTATAGCCGTTACAAAGCCACTAACGCCTGAATCTAGCGGAGAATTATTAATACTAGACTTAGACGTACTTTCGAGCGATAATAGCTTTAATACGATTATAGAGCGCACAGGATTCGCTCTTGAAGGGCTTAATCAAGTTACTACAATAACTAGGCTGTACCCTCATATGAATGGGCCAGGCTCTGTGCTTATACAAATTGGGTCTCAGGATACTGCTGGCTCACCTATCCGCTGGAAACGACCTGTTAGGTTTAGACCAGGCATAGATAGGAAAGTAGACATAAGAACTACTGGCGAGCTTCACTGCTTTAGATTTACATCTGAGAACAATGATGCTTATTGGGAAGTATCAGGGGTTGATATTGAATATGTCAAGGCAGGTACAAGATGACAAAAGAAACTAACCAACCTAATTTTGTTGGTAGGATTCCTAGCGAGCAGCCTCCTGTTGGCAATGACAGGGCGCTTGCTGAGTTCCTTACTAGGCAAGCAATATTAACAAATGCAATAATTAAAAATTTAGAAGATAGAATCAAGCACTTAGAGAATCCATGATGAAAAATGAAGAACTTATAGTATCAGCCATAACACCTAAGATGATTCCTCTGATATGGGATAATGTATCTCATATGGTACAGATGGCAATAGACCATTCTAATGGCGAGCTAGACCTTTCTGAGATATATGAAAGGCTTGTCAAAAAAGAAATGATAATGCTTACTGTGTCAGTCGGCTTTAAAATATCAGCCGCGTTGACTATTGAGAAAAGATCATTCGCAAGCGGAAAGAACATACTAAATGTCACTACTGCTGGCGGCTCTGATTTAGCAGATTGGCTTGATACTGTAAGTCCTTTAATTGATCAACTAGCAGTTGAACATGGGTGTTCTGAGATATACATAGTAGGCAGAGCAGGGTGGATAAAAGCCCTTAAAGACTCTGGCTATTCTAAAATACATACAGTTGTTTCCAAAAAAGTAGGAGAGATATAAATGGGCGGTTCAGTAGGTAAGAATAAATCTGATTCTAGCAGCGACATGAGTCAAAATATATGGGGCGGACAATCAGGTGCTTTAAGAGATCTATATAAGCATGCTGAAAATTTATTTGATAGCAATGGTCTTCAGGCTCTTGAGAATTCCGCTAATAATCTTACAGGGTTCAACCAAGGTATTATGGATACAGCTAACACTGGATTCCAAAACCAGATGGGTGGTGGCTCTTTTGGAGACACCTCTGATGTAAGAGAGAAGCTTATGTCATCTATGGGGCAGCCTAGTCAAATGGGCCAGATGTACAATTCCATAGTTGGAGGAGAGGGCAATACTTATGCTGATCCTATGGTTAATGCTATGAAGCAAGGGGCTATGGAGAACAACGCGATGCTCCAAAGCGGAACTGCTATGGATGCTGCTGCTATGGGACAAGGCGGTTCATCTAGACATGCTATGCAAAATGCAATGACTAACCGAATGACTAACCAAGACATGTTGAATAAAGAGACTGCTATTCGTGGTGGCGCTTATGATAAAGACTTGGCTATGAAGATGGACATCGCAAGCATGGCTGATAGCAACCGACAATCTGAGCAAGACAGAATGATGTCTATGATGTCAGGCTCTGATGCTAATCAAAGGGCAGGAATGGGCTACGGCTCTAATATGCAGAACTTAGGTATGGGCAGCATGGCTCCTCATATGCAAGTCAATAACCAGCAATGGGGCAATCTTAATAATTATGCTAATGCATTAGGTGGACCAACTGTATTAACTAGCGGTGGGCAAAACGGCTCTAGCAAAGGCGGCGGAGCTTCAGCTTCGGTAAAGGGGTAGATTATGGCAAGTTCAATGGGTAATACAGCTGGATTTCTAAAAGGTGGAGTTGATGATTTTTACAACTCTGCTACTAAAGATATGAACGCTGAGCAAGAATTAGAATTTGATTCTTTGCTAGGCAATATTATGGCAAAAGGCGGTTCGCCTAATTCCTCTAAGGCGCAAGGGCAATATGGGCAAGCTCCTGATATGAGCCAAAGCTCTAACATTATGAGTTTGCTTAACATGTCTAACTCTATGCCAAAGCAAGCTCCTGCAAGGCAGCAAGCAGCTAGCCCTGCTCAGCTTGATGCATATATTAAGTCACTATTAGGAGGTTAATCATGAGCTTATTAAGAGCTTTAAACCCATCACTAGCTGCTCAGCAAGAAGCGCTTGCATATGAAAGAGCAGAGGGGCAAAGAAATGCAACTGCAATGAAAGATGTATTGGATAGCCTAAATGCTCCTGCTCAAAAGCCTGTATCTTATGATGTTCAGCCAACTAGTCAAACAAAGGCAGCGGGAGCAGGCGACATATTGAACGCACTAACCCAAAGCCCTGAAGCAAAGGCTATGCAAGCTTCTCAAAAGCCTGATATGACTCCGCTTCAGCGCC
>JAAEMX010000158.1 GCA_024225035.1 Lentisphaerota bacterium | reverse complement strand
TTATTACTGGATACATATTATTCATACTATCTTTAATTGAAGGATTTTTAGGTTATTTACTATGTCGAGGTCAGATGTCTTATTGAGGTATTACTGTAATGATTAATATTGTTGCAGTTTTACCTTGTTGTGGTATAATAATAGCTGAATTAATTTGAATGAAATCAATAATTATTTATTTATATTTGGGTAGAAGACATGTAAAAGATTATCGCATGATTATTATTATTAAAGTAGTCTCAGAAATAACAACTAATTACTAGATAATAAATAAATGGAGTAAATAGTAAAATAAATTGTGGTATTAAGGCAGTATTATATAATAAAAGTCATATTATTGATTAATATTTCTCTAATCTTATTTCCTTTATTTACCTTAATTATTAGCTTTTAGTAGATTATTAAGGATTATTATTTAGTATTTATTATTTTAATCAAGATTAGATTATTTTAACCTTACCTTGCTACAACTTACTCCCTTTATAAATTGATGATTATTAGTTAGTATTTATTCATGCAGAAATATCAAGGAAGATGATTAACGGTCTGTACTTAGAAAGTTGACTAATAAATAGTAGATAATATATTATGAGCTTTATTTCGCTGATTCTTATTTTATATTAAATTAACCTATAATTAAAATTATTCTATGTAGTAAAGGATTTTTAATTAGCATGTGTTTATGGATAATTTTAGCTTTACACATAATTAAACAAATTATCTTTTCAATATTAAAAATTAACTAATCAATAATCGATCGACAATTGATATTTCAATTATAGAATTATAATATTTAATATCTTTTCCTTCATTTTATTGAGATTTATATTATTTAGGCTTAATTAATGGTAATCTTTTAATTTATAATCAATTATTCCTAAACATTATCCACTGAGATAGAAGTATATTTAACATTATCTTAGCACAACTTATTTTACTACTGGATTACATGGTTTTCATGTATTATTAGGTCCATTTTTATTTTATATTATTATATTTTATATTATGTTTTCTTCAATTTATCCTTCTTATTTTATGGAATTCTATTTTCCTCTATTCTTATCTAGTCATCATTGACATCTCGTAGATTTTATATGATTTATAGTTTTTTTATTATTTATTATTTAATTTATTTACTTTTTATGCTATTATCTTTATATCTATTAATTCTCGTATAATAATCAACTAATTACTAGATATTTATTTGATATTTCTCAATATCTTTTATTACCTATTTACTCATTTATTCGTTTATTTATTTATCCATTTGATGTAATTCATACATTAGGATTTTATTCTTGAGGTATTAAAATTGATGCTATTCCAGGTAGAGTTAATTTAGCAAATACATTAAGGGTATTAT
>JAAEMX010000157.1 GCA_024225035.1 Lentisphaerota bacterium | reverse complement strand
CGAGTGACAACCCTCCTTCTGTGGATGACCACCTGACCGCATCGGTGACGCGGTTTCCGCTCGTCGACATCCAAGTTGACCGCTCGTCAGGCACCTCGCACCCATTGTCCCAGGTCAGGGGATCTCTCGCGAACCCAAACCAGAATCTGTTGTGACCACTCCGGGTTGGGTTCAGGCTTGGTCCGCTTCCTTTCTGAGGATTCGACGTTGAACCTCGAGCAGGGCGGAAAGAGCCAGCAACAGACAAGGTACTAGCCAGCCAGGCCCGCTGCCTGTCAGGAGCCCTCGCACGCCGATGATGCCCATGGCGACTGCAACCATATAGAGGAGCAGCTTGATGGCCAGCTTCATGATTAGCATCCTTTCCATTGGGGTTCGCGTGCAGACATCTTACGCATTGCTGGGCGTGTTGTCCCTGGCCAGCACCCAGCGGGAGCGTTGCCTGTCTTGTGGCGAACCGCTAGTATCCACTGCACCAGATCACCCGTGGTATTGCCATGAAATGAATGTCGACACCCTTGCTGTTGGCACATATCTCCAAAGCCCTGTGGGTGCCCAAGATTGTGTCATGG
>JAAEMX010000156.1 GCA_024225035.1 Lentisphaerota bacterium | reverse complement strand
TCTGAAAGGAGATGATATGATAAATATAAACCTGTGGATGGTGTATTTTTTATTTATTGAATATTAAAATTTACCGTTGAGGAATCGATGCTACACCCAGCCTGCTGTATTAGCTCAGGGAGAGATTGCCGATCCTCAACGGGTCATACTTGCAATTAAAACTATTGCCGGAGATTTCCGAGCTCATTACAAGGATGCTAGTATGGATGGCCCAATTATAATAGGAGGTATTTATGAATGAATACACCGCAATTGGAATTGATCCTGATGTAAGGGGATTCGAATGTAATCGGGTTTACTCTTCTACTGGTAAGAATGAAAGATCGTATTTTGAGTCCACCAACAAAGGAATTTCCGATTTTATAGCCTGGGCAACCACATCCAAGAATGTGGTAATCGCGATCGAAGGAAGAAATGGACAGAACCGGCAATTAGAAGGAACATTGCACAATGCGAATATACCCTTTTATTCCTTTAGTCCAAATCAAGTCGAATCTTTTAGAAAAGCTTATTTCGGAGAACAAAAAACCAATGCAATTGATGCCGAAGCTACCGCAAGATTTGCCTTATCTCTGCAAGGTCAAGGAAAACTCTGCAAGTACGAGAGGAAATGGTTCCCTGATAACGAACTTCGTGATCTAACGAGGATGTATGGAGTCGAATCAAAGCAATTAACAGTTGTCTACAATAGATTATGGAAGTCTTTGAGAAAAGCATCGGTAGAAGTATATGGAGCTTTGGGCGGAGGAGCGAAAAGAGCCCTTGAACCGGGTCTTTTAGGCCAAAAAGGCACTCTCCTGCTGTTAAAAGAGAAACCTGATCTATCAACCTGGTGCAATTGTTCCACCGATGAAATACTTAAAATAATCGGGAATCACGGTTCCGAGAACCGAGATTCCCTTATTAAGAGTCTACAAACCGCCTCGAAGTACACTAGCCCTGTTCCTCATTCTCTTCAGGTAATCATTTCCGGAACAGCAAGTCAGGCCTTATTGACGAAGTCTCAAAAGTACCTATTTACAAAGGAAATGGAAATAGCTTCTGAGGAAAATTCGGCAGTCAAATTGCTCTTAAAAGAGAAAGGAATTGGTATTATTACTGCCGCAACAATTATCGCGGAGATTATTGATATAAACAGATTTCCTACCAATAATCACCTCGCTTCTTACTGTGGTTTAGGGAGAAAACAACATTCGACTGGAACCAATCACAAGGAAAGAAAGGAAATCCATTATAATAGACGATTAAAGAATGCCTTTATGACTGCGGCTAAGAACTATGTAAGATTCAATCCTACTTCTCACCTGGCTGGATATTTTCGCAATCTGATAACAAAAAGGCAGATGGCCATAACTGAAGCTCGGAAAAGAGTAGCTAGAGCTCTGGTTCGATACTTTTACAGAATCCTTAAAGAGCTTTCTTTTAAAGAAAAAGAAGTGGCGATCCATGAATTGGCAAATGGAGCAAAAAGCTCCACAAAAAGCAGCAATTCAAAAACCACCACAACCACTATTTTAAGTGTTGTTGGAAAGGAGGGGGAAATCAAGTTACCCGCCAATTCCTCCTTAAAAAAAAGGAGAAAATACGGATAAAAAACTTGACTTAACTAAAACTATCTCTCCC
>JAAEMX010000155.1 GCA_024225035.1 Lentisphaerota bacterium | reverse complement strand
GTGCAACGGCCAGGCAAAAGGTGTTGAGGATGCGAAAGAGTATGCCCGCAGACACCCCGGTCGGTGGATTCCTTATAAAAAAGGCAGTAAGGATAAACAGATATTTGTCATGAATTTCAACAATGTTCAGCTTTTCGACAAATATCCCGAAGGGCGTGTCCGCCTGGTACTGGTAAAAATGAATCAGAAGGTGAAGAAATGTAAGAAGAACAAAGTCCGGTGGCATACGAAGACCGGAATATACGCCATTGCGACCAATCTGACCAGGGGGTACGGACCGCGACAGATTTTCAAAGCATATCATCAGCGCCAGACCATTGAACTGATGTTCCGGGAACTGAAAAATTCTTTTTCCGTCGGAAAACTGCCGTCGAATAAAATGCATGCCAATTATGCCTGGTTTCTGCTGAACTGTCTGGCCTACAACTCAGCTTATTATTTCAGACGGGATGCCCTTCCCATGACGTACAGAAACAGTACGATGAGTACGATCCGTCGCAAGTTTCTTGAAATTCCGGCAATTCTGAGCGACGTATGGAATATAACATTTAATTCTAACTACAGATATATAAGGGTTTATGAACAAATCGTGAAGAATGT
>JAAEMX010000154.1 GCA_024225035.1 Lentisphaerota bacterium | reverse complement strand
CCAAGGCTACAAAGCTGTTACTCATGACATGGTCACAGCAGTTTTGCGAGATTCGTTGATCAATCATGGGATAATAATAGCCCCGAATCTTATAGCTGCTGAAGTCGTTGAAGCTGGATCGACTCAATCAGGAACCCCGATTATAAGGTTTGAATCAATTTTTGAAATCTCATTTATCAACATGGACGAGCCCGCAGACAAACTTGTTATTTCAGTTGGTGCTCACGCTAACGACATGAGCGACAAAGCACCAGGAAAAGCAACGAGCTATGCGGTCAAGTATGCAATGTTGAAGCTTTTTAGCCTAGAAACGGGTGAGAATGAAGAGAGCAGAATGGAAGGCGAGCGCAAGGGTAAAGCAGCGGCAGAGCATCTAAAAGATGAGCTTATGGAGTATGTCGAGTGCGGTGACTCACTAGCAGTTATGCTATTTTCAAAAGCAATCGGGCAGGAAATGTACACAGATATATTCAATTCTGCGCCGCATGGAAAAAAGGGACCATTCAAAAAACAACTGGGTGAAATGGAAAAACAAGGCCATGGGATTTTGGTCAACATCAATCAGGCTATACTTGAGGAAGATGATCTGAGAGCAAAAGAAAATTTGTCTGACATTACTCCGGGTGGTAAAAAATTACTAGCCACGCATCTTGGCCCGGAAAAATCCAAAATACTTGGAAAATTAACTGAAGCATAAGGAAGGAAACAATGGGTATTAATGTTTTCACATTTAGCGGCAACCTCGGAAGAGACATGGAGGTTCGACACACGCCGAACGGAAAGAGTATCGGTGAAGTATCAGTAGCGTGTATGTCGGGCTATGGCGAACATGAAAAAACCTCATGGATTCGCTGCAAGCTGTTTGGAGATCGGGCAGTGAAGCTTTCTGAGTATCTAACCAAGGGAT
>JAAEMX010000153.1 GCA_024225035.1 Lentisphaerota bacterium | reverse complement strand
TAACTAATAGGAATCATTATTATTTATTTTTACAGAACTTAGTCAATATATTCCTGAGTCTAATTTTATATACTGGATTTCATTATAATTAAAATTCAGTGATGAAGAAGGAGCAATATTTCTGAATATTCAATTTAAGGTACGCAAATTCTTTATCATAAAATTTGAGGATTAATATGAATTTAATAATTTATTTTTGTGGGACAAACGAGTCTGTTCTTCCTGGGGAATTGAAAGAAAATTTCTATAATATATATAAACGCAACAAAAAAAATATGATCGTTACTTTTCCTGGGTGTGCCTTTTTACATACTGCCTGGGGAAGATTTAGAGAGACTGAATATGGCAAGAGAAATAATGCTAGTACAGTGATTTCCAGGTCTGAAACTTACAAAGACAATATCTTTAAAAAATATGGAAGTTTTTCTAAGACAGCATTTGCTGATTTAAAGCATGATGCAATTCTTTTTAAATCTATGCTTTTGGAAGGAAACAGCATGAGAAAAAATCTCAACTCTTATGCTGAAAGTTTAAAACACTTGAAATATCGAGTTATCAGTGAGAATTATTCTAATGAAATAAAGAGAATAATAGATATTGATCATTTATCATATTTTTGCAGTCATTTTGGCGACTGCAAGCCAGAAGAAATAAATAACATTGTGTTATATGGTTTCAGCAGAGGCGGAGCGATGAGTTTTATCTTTGCGAAATGCCTGTATGAAGATATAAAGTTGCGGAATATTCCCATTGATATAATTGGAATGGAACCTGTGCCTGGCAATTCAATATTATCATCAAAGCTGAAAAAGAAAGTTTATAATAATACTCCTGTAAGGGCTAATGCTGTAGAAGCTTATGATTTAAAAAAATGCACAAATATCAAACATGCAGTAATAGCATTGGGGAGTTATAATAAATCATTTTTAACGCAAATTGTTCCAAAATTCAGCTCTGTTACAAAGACTGACATATTTGTAAATTACAACGGCAAAGAACACGGGTGTTTCCCAAGTAATTACTGTATCAAAAATCTGAAACGATTTATGGGAATAAAAATTGACGAAGTTGTCGATTCAAAATTTAAAGTTGTAAAACTACAAAAATTCAAGCTATTTGTTCCAAATAAAAAGTTTGACCTTCACTTTGATTCTGAAGCTTCGGGCAATTTTAAGACAGATGTGGGGGCAGGTTCTCGTGATAACCATTTCATTTTCGCGAATGATGAATATTTGAGGCAGCTTTTTAGTGACTTGGTTATATATTTGCAAAATGGAGATTCAAAAAAATTCAGATATTTTGACAGGTCCATTCAAGAGTTAACCTGGCTGAAGATCAATGATGTTGAGACTATCAAATTATTGCAGGCAATTGTTAATGAGTCCTATAAGAATCACTCGTTCACAGCACTGGCAAGGGCTGTTTCCCTTTCTGAATGGCAAAAAGAGAAGGGTTTTGGCTTTGAGACTACTAAATTTGGATATTTTGGCAAGCTTATCCAATTACTTACTTTTGAGTATTCCAGCCAAATTGACTCTTTATATAACAATTGTATTGATAAAATGCGATCCAGATTGAAAGTTTTTATGGATGAGGGAGCTGCTCTTATAGATAGTGTTGGGAAAACAAATTTTGATAAGCTGATAGTGCGACTGAATAGTGACTTGAAAGAGCAAAATATCCTTTATGTAGAAAATAACGCGTACATTAGAGTTGCAGATGATCAGGTACCCTCAGATAATGAGGTTGAAGCCCTGAAAGCCTCAATATTTGATTCAGTTAATAAATACATATTAAAATACAAGATCAAGAAAGATCGAGGAATCTTTAAACACCACGGTAAAAATGGCTATTTGAGAATAGAATTGTTCAAATTAAACGTCAATGAAAAAAATACAGCAGATTCTATATTTGAAGAACTACGCGACTTTATTTCTCAGCGGAACGGCTACTCTCATTTCAAAGGGAATATTAATTTTGAGGAAACGTCCGGGTCAGGGCATATTGTTCGTGGAATCTTTGACTATTACAGGTTATTTTATTCGTATGACAAGAGCAAAAAAAGAAAATACCCTGCTTTGTTAACGGTATATAACCAGTTAATAAGTTTTATCAATGATTATTACTTCCCTCATGACTGGGATGCTGCTTTTAGTTGGCGCATGTCCACATACTTTAAACATTACACCAGCAAACGAGTTGACCAAAAGAAATTATTATGAACTTCACATATTTACTGAAAAACAGCAGGGCTTAAAAAACGCTTAAAGTTTATGTCACCCTGCTGGTTTTCTTATTCTTTTACGGCTAACGCATTGCTTTAATGGTCTTTGTGTCCAGGCTTGATATTACTTTGGCTAGCAGCTTCACAGTATTATTGTAATCGTCTCGGTCAATGATACCAATATGGCTATGGGCGTATCTGATAGGAATTCCGATATTAACCGCTGGCATACCTTGGCCTGAGCTCTGTAAGCGTGATGCGTCTTGACCATAGTTATATTCGGATTCCCATTGCATTGGGATTTTATTGTTTTTTGCGGTCTTGGCGATCATTGCCACAAGGTTAGGGTTTGGCAACATGCTCCAGTCATAGATAAAAACAGTAGGGCCTCCACCAAGTTTAGGCGGTTGTTGTTCTGTAAATTGTGTGGGATAGTCTTTAGCAATACCGGCTTCCAGATTCAAGACTAAGTCTGGCTTTAAAGATGCGTAAACGGTTTGAGCCCCTCTCATTCCCACTTCTTCCTGTACTGTTGCGGCAAATACTACGTTAACTTTCTCAAGCAATTCCTTATTTGAGTTAATATATTTCATCAGATCAAGTATTACCGCCAGCATGGCTCTATCATCAAAAGCTTTTCCTGCATAGCGTTTGTTGGCTTTTAAAACCTGAAACTTTGTAGCTGGCGTCACTGGCAAACCTGGACGAATACCCATTGCCTGTAGGTCTTTCTTATTCAATCCAGTATCCAAAAACATTTTACTAAAGTCTACAGGTGGAATACTGAATTCGTCAGCAAGCACATGAGGAGGATCCATTCCACTTATCGCGGTGATGTACTGAGAGCCTGTTCCGATAACCCATTTTTGCGACCAGACTACATGAGTAACCCAAGCCCCTAGCGGCTGGACTCGGAGAAAACCGTTTTCATTAATTTGAGTTACTAGAAATCCCACTTCATCCATATGGGCCATGACAAGAATTGTTGGTTTTTTAGCAGAGTAAGAAGAGAATTTTCCAACTAAATTTCCCATTCCGTCTATTTCAAAATTAATACCCTGTTCTTTCCACTGTTTTTCCAGAATCTTGCGGACAGGTTTTTCGAAGCCGCTTACACCATGAGCATTAGATAATTCAGCTAATACATTTTCAGTCGCGTCAGCCCATATCAATGCCGAGGAAAAAGAAATGGCTAATACAATAAACGTTTTTACCCAGAATTTACTACTCATAAAAAATCTCTCTTGGTTTAGTTATTCAAAATTTCAAAAACTCTTTAATCACTTTGTTTTAAACATTACAAATATTTCTATGTTAGTCAAGCCGATGCTATGATTTGTTACCATCTTAGCTAATCAACTGATCCATGCCGGCCAGGATATTGTGGCGTCAACATATTTGTCTCGGACGCGGTCGAAACTGGGCATGTCTTTTTCTATGAACTTCAATATAAATACTTTTTTACCATATTTGTCTAAATATTTATGCAGGAAATGCTGTAAGGTTGGAATCATGTTCCCATTACTCTCTTTTTTATGTTCTATATGGCTGACGCCGATCGGTATAAAAGACTTTTTAGTTTTGCAGATATCATTGCAAATCCTTCTAGCTATCAAACAATTTGCCTTTAGGCGTATTTCATAACTCAGTTGGCTGCCGTCAATGCACTTCTCATCCGGCTTAGGAAATTCTTTGAGCCTATACATTTCTTTTACTCTTTCCAAGTCCTTGTTGAATTTTTTATCCTTATACTTCTCATCATATATCCATATTTTTTCAGGCTTTGTAATGCGTGGCCCAGTTAAGTTATCGTCATAGAACATCATTTTTACACGATGGTTTTTAAACCAGGAAGTTTTTTCGTAGTCCAATAATTCGCAAGGAATAGCATATACATTATCATTTAATACATTAGGATTTTCATACCCCGAATGATATTTAAATTCATATTCTGATTCCGGGCTGTAATCTGAAAGCTTTCTTCTTCTTTTGTAATGTGAATACATCGATATTTCATGTTCATAAAAGATTGTGTGTCTTTTTGAAATTTTAATACTTTTTTCCTTGTGTATAAATTTGAGAAAATCTCTGAGGAATGAATGTGCTCTGTTGTCCTTGGGGCCATGCCTGCTGCCTAGCACTATTACGTCATACCTAAGGTAATCCATGTACATCTGGTTTAGCACATGCTCATATTGATATTTGAAAGTCTTGATAAGTGGTTTGTAATAATCTGTGAATCTTGCGCATAGAAATTTCAAGTCTCTTCCTTTTATATAAGCAGGAATTAATGTCTTGAATTTATTATATAATGACGAGTATTGCGGCGGGAATTGTTTTTTGAAAAACAGATGAATATTATATGTCGCGGCTTTTCGTTTCTGAATTCTATCGCTGGAATTATTTATGATTTTAGGAAATCCTGAATTGAAGAATAAGGTATCATCCTGAAATCTGACATGCTTATCCAGATATTTTGAGTTTTGTTTGAAGATTACATAAAGGCTGGCTGCCACCTCATGCACGGATGAATTTAGTTTCGCAATCTCTTTCATAACAATATTTTCTCTAATTAATTCAATAACAATCGATATTCCCTGACAGGGGGAGGAAAACGTGCATGTTCTTAGTTCCTTTTTCAACTCTACTACTTTTAAAGTAAATTTTTTATAAAAATATATGCTATTCCTGCAGGAAATATTAATAGCAGAGTCGTATGAGTTATTCGCCTGAATCGACACCTAACTGATCCATGCCGGCCAGGATATTGTGGCGTCAACATATTTGTCTCGGACGCGGTCGAAACTGGGCATGTCTTTTTCTATGAACTTCAATGTAAATACTTTTTTGCCATAACTTCTGAGGTACTCTTTCAAGTAGTACTGTATCGGAGGAATAGTCTTGCCGTCACTACTTATACTGGTTCTGACATGGGCACTGCCAATAGGAACAAAGGACTTTGGAGTACGGCAAATCTCATGAGCAATTCTTCCTGCCATAAAATAATGTAGCCTTTGCCTTAACTCAAGACACGTCGTGAAGCCGTTTTTCCTTTTTTGGATATTTCCCGGTATTTCGTTAATGTTGCACATTTTTTTTATAGTAACCAAATCTTTTTCAAATTGTTCTCGAGTGAACAGTGGGTCTCCTATGATCAGGTTAGGGGGCGTTATCTTTGAATCTGTTATTCTATCGTCATAAAAGAACATTCTTATTCCATAGTTATTGAACCAGTTCACTTTCTCGTATTCGAGTTTTTTTTTCGAAATTACATCCACATACTGGTTCAACGTGTTAGGATTTTTGTAGTCCGGGTTATATTTAAATCTAAAATTATCTTCCGAGCTGTAGTCAGAAAATGCTCTTCTGCGGTAATGGGAGTACATTGATAACTCAGCTTCATAAAAAATAGCATGGTTTCTGAAATTCATTACACCTTTTTTTATATGCAGAAATTTCAAAAAGTCTCTAAGGCAGGCATGGGCTCGGCTGTTTTTTTCACTATGATTGCCTCCAAGCACTATTACATCATTAGCAAGATATACTTGGTACATTTCGTTCAGAACAAAACCGTAATTACGTCTGAACTTTTTTATATATGGTCTGTAGGTTCTCTTAAATATATCGCATAAGTATTTCAAATTTCCCCCTTTGACGAGAAGAGGAATCCGCTTCATGAATTGATCCCGTAAATATGAATATTGCGGGGGAAAAAGGTTATAGAAAAAAAACTTAATATGGTCAGTACCGGCCTGACGTTTTAACTGCCTGTCTTCGCAGCCATGAAATATGCGTGAGATTCCAGTGTGAAAGTATAAGATGTTCTTTTGGCTATTGTATCTGACATGTCTTTGGTAGAATTTTATATCATTATATAGAATTTTGTTTATATTGAGCGATAACTCATCAATAGATGAGTTTATACTAGCAATTACCCTCATAATATTTCTCTCTCTTCTCGCTTGTACTCTAACTATTTAAATGCTTACCTTCCATAAAAGCTTTTTAAGCTATATTTTATAAGTGCTTTTGTCAAGCTTGCTTGAGTGAAGCGTGAATTTTTTGTTAGTGTTAATTGGGTGCTTAACTGTACTTTCCTCCTCAAAAAAATTGTGCTTTTTTATAAAAAAATTTATTTAAAAAATTCAGCCCCCAAGTAACTATTAGAAATTCCTGCTCGCCTTAGTTAGTAATTCGTATAGTTATTGTGATTATAAAAATCAGTTGATGAGGGATTCAATGGCATACTACAGTAAAGCAGTATTTCTGGAGTTTGAGAGGGAGTATTGTATTTCACTGAAAGCCGAAAGGTCTCAGGTTAGACTTGAGTCAGACTTGGAGCATATTTTCGAGGAAAGAGGGTGGGCACAAGGGAAGAACTTGGAACAGCTTCAAACAAAAATAATTTTTAAACGTAAGCGGAAGAAACTTCCAGGTAACGAAAACACAAATCATGTTCCTGCTTATATGCTTTCATTTGATGTAAAGAAACATGAATTTGCAAGAAAAAAAGTTATGTCCGCTGCTTTTGAAAAACTAAATAACACGAGTAAAATATACATTCATGCCCACTGCAGTGCCGGTTCTGATTATGTTTCTCCGCGTCCTGTCGGCTATTATTCAAGTTATGCCAAGGATTGGAAGATACACTATAAAGAACTGGCTAGGTGGATTGCAGAAGCGACTCCAGGTACACTGCGAGGTCTAAAATCACGGCAAAAGTATTCCAGACGTCCAACTATTCATTTTATTTCATGCTCCGCTGGAAAAGAGTCAACTGATTCTGAATCTTTTGCAGCTAAATTTGTAAGAGAGATGACAGCTTTAAATTTATATTACTATGTAATTGCTTATGATATTACAGCGATAACCTCAACTCCTTTTGAAAAGGATTATATCAGAAGAACAGAGTTTCCTGCTCCTCAATATGATTTAAATGATTTTTATCCTCAAGGGCGTAATAAAAATGAGGTTGTTATGCATGGAATAAACGCGGCTAAGTCTAATAAAAATGTTTTTTTCTGTATGGACAACAGCAAGAAAGTTATAGTTGAAGAATATCGCCACTTTTTCCTTAACAGCTCAAACTTTCATGATAGTATAGAGTTTGACATTAATTTTGACTTGCGACTGCATCGTCACAAAGCAGCAAAATCATTCGTGCTAGATAATGATGACAATTCAAAGAAAAATGCCGAACTGGTTAGAGGAAAAATTTTTGCTTATAGAATGAGAAAACCTCATGTAGATCCCATGACAGAGCTGTTGCTGTTGCTGAAAAGAAAAGGTAATTATTTTTATAATGGACAAAACATGTCAGTCAGCTGTAAAGAAAAATCATTAATGACTTACCTGGCAGGCGGTATCCATGGCTATGCTAAAAGTATAAAGTCATTAAGCAGTTATAAGCCAGGCCATTCCAAGCGCGGTGACATGATAATTAAAATGTGCAAAGCTGTATTGCGAGTATGGTCTAAGAATTTTGAGTATTCTTCTTGGAATAGAAATATAACTAACTTTAAGAATGAGTTACTGAAGTTAGGTTGATTACATGTTTCAGTAATTGTGCTATTTACGCGGCGTAAATTGATTTACGCCGCGTTGTTTTAGATACTTATTTCAAGATTAATTCAACGGGAATTTCAGGTGTTCCGCCTGAACAGGTGCTGACAAAACCAGCTACTTTTACCGCATGGCTCGCTGCATCGTGTGGTGAGAGTCCACGCAAAATTCCAACAGTGAATGCGGCAGTAAAAGAATCGCCACAGCCAACAGTATCAGCAAGTTTTCCTGGAGAATTGGCTGGAATTAAATCGTCAGTTTTGGTTTTCGGGCAGATACAGCGACAGCCCTTTTCGCCACGAGTGTATACCAGCATATCAAGGGCAAACTCTTCAAAAAGGTGTTTGAATAAGTCTTCTTCCGATGGCGTGCCAAAGTCAAGGGCAACAGCAAAGGCCGGCAGTTCCTCATCGCTTATCTTAAGAATATTGGCGTATCCAAGAGATTTTCTAAGGAGTTTTTCATTGTAAAAATTTTGTCTAAGATTTACATCAAAAATTTTGACGCATGATTCACGCACGGAATCGAGAAATTTATAAATAGTATTTGCTGTCACTGAATTACGTTGAGCTAGTGAACCAAAACATACAGCATCAGTTTGGGCGGCAAGGGTATGGAGATTTTCTGTCCATTTCAGATTGTCCCATGCTGTGTCCTGGTGAATGATATATGAAGGAATGCCGTCATTGACTTTTACAGTTACGGTGCCAGTTGGGTAAGGGGCTCGTGAAATGTAATCAGTAGTGAGTTTGCGGTCTTTTATGCCGGCAATTATTTCGTTACCGTCTTGATCTTCCCCCACAGCGCTGACAGTAATTCCTTCCGCCCCCTGGGCTGCAGAATGATAGGCAAAATTACAAGGAGCGCCGCCCAGCTTTTTTCCTTCGGGGAATATATCCCACAAAATTTCTCCAATACCGACAATGACATTTTTCTTCATAATAAAACGGTTTATCCTTAAAAATTATTTATAAATATGAAAGTTGCCTTATGGAAAGCGTCTTAACAAATTATTTTTTTCCTGGTTTAGGGCCAGAGGGTTTTTCATCAGCGTATTTGTCATAAACCTCGGAAAGAGTCTTCGCAATTAAGTCGATCCTGTTTACAAGGTTATCGTCATCAAAATGTTTGGAAATTGAATTGCCTGTCGTCGCGTCAGCAATCAAGATTTCTTTAATAGTTTCGGTAATAAAAGTCTTTTTTTCCATAATTATATTCTCCATTCGCAATCCAGAAAGCAACATACCAAGATACATGTGAAATGTGTATTTTTCAATTTAGAAGGCACTAATAATTTCCAGTTTTTGATAATTTAAGAGCGCAGGCCGGAGGTTGTTAAAGCTGCGGAAATTTAAAGTTATAGCTTTCAAAATCATTATCATTTGTATTGCGAATGTCTCCATTCTTACAAACAATATGGAAATTAAAACAATATGTTGAGCTCGTTAGTCATATAATTAGCGACTCTTTCAGATTCATCAATTTTGAATAGTTGCAAAGCAAGAAGGTTTATAATAAAAGGTATTTTTAATGAAAATTTGTTCCGTAGCAGATAGTTTTACTTCGTTGTTATCCAGTGTTGATGCCATACTGTGGAAAAATCCGAAATTCAGAAATAGTTATGTATGTTCCGATGGAGATTATTTGTTCTTCGAAAAGAGTGGCTTCTATTTTGAGTGTTGTTTTGGCGGTGCCAAAAAAAAGCTGGAACGTGAAGAGGGAGTAGAACAAGTTAAAGCTTATTTTAGAAGGTTATTTGATAATGAATGTATTAGCATTTTTGGAGAGAAATTTTCTGAAAATGTCAATATTAGAAGTCTGTGCAAAAGCTTTTTTAGAAAAATTCCTCGTACGGGCAGTATTAACGGGGCGGCTTTAGAAAGGCTATGCCATGATTACGATAAAAATTACTCTAATAAGATGTTAGGTTTTCCCCTTATAATGAATTCAAATATCGGAGTGAGATAGAGAAAGCGCGTAATCTAATATTTGAAACTTTTTACAACGTTGTATATCAGAAGTATGATTTCATTGTGTTAGGTCAGGATCACCATCAACTAACATGTAATGGTGATTCTTTTCTTCTTGAATTTTTTGATTTTTTAATAAAGAAGAAGAATATCAAAAACTTTAAGGATCACACTATTTTCTTTGAATGTTTTTTTTCTGCTTTTTCACATTACAAAAATAGAGATAATTCCGATTATTCATTGGATAGCAGCTATAGGTATGCATATAATCCAACTAGCAAAAATGAGAATGATATAACTAAATACAGTATGGAGACATTAAAAAGAAAAGAACTTTACCGGCTACTATGTATTTATGAGAAACTTGGCATAGGCAAAATGTTGTTTTTTGACGATATAATGACTTGCCCTGATCCTAATGATCAATCTTATAAAAAAGAACCAAACTATACAGAGAAAAAGTTTAATCAAGCCATTAAAAATATTAAAAAAATGTATGGCCTCGACAATATACCAAATTTTCGCCAGTCAAATGGAGATTTAAATTATACTTTAAGAAGTCATGCTAATAAGCTTATTGCTAGAAGAATATGTGATGATATATGTCATGTCAGAAAATCATTTTTGACAATAGGAGATGGTCATATATGTGATGATGAAAGCGCCAAATCTATTCCTACTTTGCAGAGTTGTTTAACTAAATACTTGAATAATCGTAAGAGGGTAGGCGTTGTTTATTTTAACTCAGTCAACGAATATAATGCACAATTCACAAAATGTCCTGAAGACTCAATTGTGGGGCATATCTCCTGGCCGGCATGTCGGCTTATTTCCAGTAAATATTATGTGAACTGCATGTAGGGTGAGTTGGAGAAGAATTATATGCTACAAACATTGAGAGTGTGATTTAAATATTCAAATTAAAGGTATTTTATGAAGATGATTTGTGACTTGGAAAGTTCATATTCAGTTTTAAAATCAAGTCTTGCAAAGCTATTGCTGAATAATTCAGAGTTTAGAAACAGGCATGTCAGATCAGATGGGCGTTATTTATATTTTCATTCTGGAACACCGTCAAATTACTTTTGGGGGCAATAAAAGTAGAAATATCAAGCGCCAAAAGGGAATGGAAGAGGGAAAAAAGTTCTTTAAAAGACAGTTTGATAGTGAGATTTTGACGATAAGAGGGAAAAAGTATTCTGAAAAACCGATCATGGGTTTATGTAATCGACTCATGACAAAAATACCAAATTCACTTACAATAAAAGGTGCAGTCTTAGAACGTATATGTAATGCATTTGATCGTATATATATGGAATTGTTGGCAGAGTCGCCATTCAATCGGTTCTCATCGGTCCATCGCAAAATAGAATATGTGCGCAAGTATATATTAGAGGAAATATACCACAAAATATACTCCTGTTATGATTTCATTCTTTTGGGGCATGACCATTCCGGATTAACGAGAAATGGAGATGCGTTTCTTGTTGAGTTTCTGGAGTATTTGTCTGAAATCCAAAATATTGATCTTGATGACCATACAGTATTTACAGAGTTGCAGCTTTCAGGTTTTTCGCATTACAAGAGGAGGAATTCAGTTTATTGTCCTGAGAGTCAGTATACATACAAATATGACTCTGGAAATAAAAATGATAATGACATTTCAAAATATTTAGCTGAGCTTAAAGGATCTATTGATGGCGATGTTATATCAGCTTGCAAATTTTTTGGAGTTGGTAAGACTTTGTTTTTCGATGACATAATGACAGCAACCACACCAGGCAATGTTAAGCTTTTCAAAAATGAACCGAAATACACAAAACAGAATTATAAGAATGATATTCAGAAAATAAAAAAAATGCATGGACTGAAGAAGTTACCTGAAACTACGCTCCAAAATGGGTATCGTAACTATGACTTAAGGCACATGGGAAATGTTGTTATAGGAAGGAGGATGTATGATGATATATATAAATCAGCTATGTCATTTTTAACTATTGGCGTTAATCATATAAAGCCTTTCCCCGGTCAGAATGGAAGCATCAGGCCACTACAACACTATCTCGGAAAACATATGAGAAAATATGATAAAACTATTGCGGTAATTGAAGTATCAGAAGAAAACGGTTACGATTTTAAGTTGACTGGAGGCGATGATATTGTTGCAACGTTATCATGGCCGACTTGGAACAAAGTTTCGGGTAAATATTTAAAATATCTGAGTTAATAATTATATCTATCTATTAAGTTTTGAAGCATTGATTTCGATTTAGCTGTTTTCATTTTTGGTGAGAGCAGCTTTTTTTGATGTGATATTGCTTAATGTAATGAAATATCTAAAGGCATAAGTAAAAAACGCAGGAAGGGGGCTATGTAATTGGCATTAGTTTGAATTTAAGCTATATTTTTAATTCAAAATTATGAGTTAATCATCGCGAAAGAAAGATTTTTGGGTTTATGAAATATAGATTCTTACTTACTGCATTAAGCATTTTGACAGCAGGATTGTTATTTACTGGCTGTCAGTCTGACGATTATTATAAAGACAAAGCTGTACAGAAAGCCAGGCGATTTTTATTGGATGAAGATCGCACACTCGACTTGCATCAGCGTGAGTTTGTGAAGTTCAATAAGCCGGTTATAATGGCTGCTGATATCATTGGTACACTGCCTGATGAAAGAAGCTCTGCTATCGCCGGAGTGGAGTCACAGGTTTGTATCGCCTGGGTAATTCCAAAATGCAAGGATGCATATATAGTATTTGGGGTAAGCGATAACCACCTCCGTGGCTGGTCACCGAACCGCCTCATAATTAAAAGCTATAAGCGCCCTGACCGTGATTTTATCCTGGCTAATAAGTCCGCTGTCTTATTTGCGGCTAATAACTTCCTGTATCTTTCTACTGCAATGATGAACCGAATCAGGTTTAATGTCCCAATAGTCTACGAAACAAATTTCTATGTTGATAAGAGACTTTTTGGCGACGACGAAGAAAAACAGGAAAAGAATATAGCTGCGTACCCTGTTCAAAAAACATTCGTCTGGAACTCGACTCGCAAAGGTTGGATTGTGTTTGTCTGCGGAGCAGCCAGGCACAACTTAAATGGCTGGAAACCTTTATTTGGACAGGAAACTACATATGAAGATTTCAATGCTCATGTCGTAAAGAAAGCGGGAGAGACCGATGAATCGAAAGAATTCAAGTTAACTCCAGGGTGTCCACTGCTTTCTGATGAGGAAAAATCAAAAGTTGAAGCCAAACCGACCCTAAAAGCACCTGCAAAGGCAGAAGCCGCCAAGGGCGCTAAAGTGAAACCAGAGGCAAAAGCTGAAAAAACAGTACCTGAGCCTGAAGTTGAAACAACGTCTTTTATAAAAGGAGAAACAACAAAAACTTTTCCAGTAAAAGCGTCTGTAACTGAAAGCAAGGCTGAAACAAAACCTGCAGTCGACACTATGTCTGCGGTAAAAGAAGAGACTAAAGCAAAAACTGAAACTACCGCAAAGCCCGTAACTAAGGCAAAAGCTGAGCCTGAAGTTGATACTATGTCGGCGGTCAAAGAATCCACTGCCGCTCCGGTCGCAAAAGGTGCTGTGCAGCCTGTTGTAAAATCAGTGCCTGCTAAAACAGCAGTAAAAACTGCACCTGAGACAAAAACAGTTCCAGCTTCCAAAGCTACAGAGAAAGCAGCTGTAGAAAGCAAGCCTGAACCTAAACAGGAAGCCGTTCAAACTGTTAAAGAAGCCGATAAAAAAGAAAATACACCAGTTACTAAAACAACAACTGAAAAGAATATAGAAAAAACTGCTGTTAAAGCAAAACCAGAAATAATAGCTAAAGAAACTATAAAGCCTGTTAAAACGACGCAGCTTGAAGCAGCTGTTACCGCTGATAATAAGGCTGATGCCACTAAGAAAACTACTGCAGTTAAAGCTTCTGAACCAACGACCGAAACTGTTAATAATAATATTGCTGAAACTGAGAAACAATCCACTTCAGTCAAGTCTGTTGACAAAGTTGTTGACAATGGTGGTCAAGGAGATAAGAAGACCGAAACTGCAACTGAAGATAATTCCTCTGATTCCAAGACCGAAAAGGTTGTTAAATAATTTTAGGAGTATAATATGCAAAGTATGACCGGATTTGGCAAAGCTGAAGCCACAGATAACAAAACCGGAATCAGCTTTAGCGTTGAGATAGCCTCTGTTAATCGTAAACAGTTGGATATTCGTCCAAATTTACCACGCGAATTCACTGGTCTGGAACCTGTTTTGCGCCGCTTGGTTTCTGAAAAAATCAGCCGCGGGTCTATTATGATCAGGGTATTTTTTGAGTTAGCTGAAAATGCTGCAACTGAAGCTGTAAATATAAATCATGCTTTGCTGCATAAACTGGTAGATCAGTGTCGGGCTTTACATACCGAAGCTGGCGGTGGATCATGGTCAATATCTGAGTTGCTGGGGTTGCCAGGAGTAATTGAATCTGTTGCTCCCGATGTTGAAAGTGAAGAAGTAATGACAACTTTCACTGAAGCTGTGACTAAGGCGGTTGATGCATTAGTTGAGATGCGCGCTGCTGAGGGGAATAGCATGGCGGAAGACATTCGTGAACGTTTGTCTGGGCTAGTGAAAATAGTTGATTGCATAGAACCTTTAACCGCTGAAATACCGGAACTCATGAAGCAGAAACTGCTTGATAAGATGCGCGATGCCGATTTGCCGGTAGATCCGGATGACGAACGTGTTATCAAAGAAGTTGTTGTATATTCTGATCGCTCTGATGTTTCTGAAGAGGTTACTCGATTGCGCAGTCATTTTAAACAGTTTGATAATTTCCTCGCAAGTCACGGCAAACCAATTGGGCGCAGTATGGACTTTCTTGTACAGGAAATATTTAGAGAAATTAATACTCTTGGCAACAAAGGAGGAGGCTGTGAAGTCACTCCAATGGTAGTACAGTTCAAGACAGAGCTGGAAAAAATCAGAGAACAGGTACAGAATATTGAATAGCTCTTGATATTGATTATTGAGAGAGTAAAGTTATAGACTTTATGCAGGAAAACATTTCCAAGTAATATTATTGGAGTTTGATATGAAAGCAAAATGCTGCTCACAGGATACTGCAAAAATGCCAGGGGACTATATTGAGAGCCTGGTTGGTAAGATTTGCGCAACATATCAGGATACACAAGGAATAAATCATCTCGAAGGGCATAACCTGCCGCGACAGCGCGAGATTCTTGATATTATTGATAAACTTCTGGAAATAGTGTTTCCAGGATTTAATGGCACTCAAACTTACAGTATTAAAACAATTAAGTATAACATTGGGGATATACTTACTCAGGTTTACTCAGAACTCCTTGATCAGACTATCAGGTCATTCCGTTATGTCGAATGCGGTGACTGTGATGAGTGTGATGTATTGGAAAGATCAGAGCAGGCTGTACATTCTCTGCTGGACGCTATTCCCGAAATCCGTGAATCTATGAAACTGGATATAGGAGCTGCTTATGACGGTGATCCAGCGGCAATGTCCACCGATGAAATTGTTGTAAGCTATCCTGGAATAAAGGCGATAACAGTACAGCGTTTCGCGCACGTTCTTTATCACCAGAGAGTACCTCTGATTCCGAGAATGATGACGGAATATGTACATAGTGTTACCGGTATAGACATTCATCCTGGGGCACATCTTGAAAAAGGTGTTTTTATTGACCATGGAACCGGGGTTGTTATCGGTGAAACCGCTGTTATTGGCAATAATGTGAAGATATACCAAGGGGTAACTCTTGGGGCCTTGAGCTTTCCGAAAGATGCATGCGGCATGATTATTAAAGGATCCAAACGTCACCCTACGCTTGAAGACAATGTAACTATTTATTCTGGCGCGACTGTCCTCGGAGACATAACAATAGGAGCAGGGGCTACTATAGGTGGTAACGTGTGGATTACTGAAAATGTGCCTCCAAAGTTCAAGATTACGGTAGCGCCGCCTGAAAATAGAGTCAGTCCGGCAAGAAAAAAGTAAAATTTAATGATCAGATAGTTATGGAATACATTAAAGAAAACCTGCAGGAAATTAACGAACGTATCGAAAGTGCTACGAAAAAAACTGGTCGGGAGCCCGATTCTGTCCGCCTTGTTGCAGTTAGTAAATACTTTCCGTTGGAGGCAATTCTGGCTGCATATGATTGTGGTCAACTCGTTTTTGGTGAAAATAGGGTTCAGGAAATGGTAGACAAAGCAAAAGTATTGCCTGAGGATATTAAATGGCACATGATCGGACATTTGCAGAGTAATAAGGTTAAGGCCACTGTTGAGTGCGCAACCTGTATACATTCTGCTGATTCGGTCAAGCTGCTTCAGCGCATAGACCGGCTTGCCGGAGAGTGTGGCACAACCCCCGATGTTCTGCTGGAATTCAATATGTCAGGAGAAGAATCTAAGTTTGGCATTGACGCATCATTAGCTTCAAAGCTTGCGACAGCAGCAGCTAAATGCAAAAATGTTAAGGTGACAGGTCTTATGACCATGGCTCCTTTCGGGGTTCCTGAAGACGAATTAAATAATGTTTTTGGCGGCCTGCGTGAGCTCCGTGATCAAATAAGCAAGGAGTCCGGCTTAAAGCTGCCGGAGCTATCAATGGGGATGAGCGGAGACTTTGAAACAGCAATCGGGCAGGGGGCTACATTAGTCCGTATTGGAACCGCAATATTTGGCAAACGGGATTATCAAAGATGAATAGAGTACTTGTTTTTGGCGCCGGTGGTGTAGGCGCGTATTTTGGCAGCAGACTGTCGCAGGTAGGCATGGAAGTTTCTGTTATATGCCGTTCAGATTTTGAATACGTTCGTGAAAACGGATTTCAGATAGAAAGTGGTGCTGGAGATATGCATTTTAAGCCTGCAGGGGTTTACCAGAAAAGTGCTGAGTATCCCGGCTATCCTGATTACCTTATCGTGACAAGTAAAGTGCTGCCCGACTTTGATGTCGCAGCTCATATAGCTCCGGCAGTTGGCCCGGAAACGGTTATTGTTTTGCTGCAGAATGGTATTGATATTGAAAAAGATATTACCAGAGCATTTCCTGATAATGAAATTGCCAGCGGCATTGCTTATATTGGTGTTTTCCGTCTTGGAGAAGGAAAGATTAAACATCAGGCTGCAGGCAGATTAAAAATAGGTAATTACCCTGGAGGGTTCATTTCTCCACGTGTACAGAATATTGTTGATAAATTTGCGGCTGCCAGGGTTGATTGCGAAGCTGTTAAAGATATTGAGTTCTTCCGCTGGGTGAAGCTGGTTTGGAATCTTCCGTATAATCCGGTTTCAGTCATTGCGGGCGGAGTTGACACTCGAGTGATATCTAGTACTCCGGAGCTGGAGAAAATCTGTGAAAATTTGATGGTTGAAGTTTGTCAAGCGGCCAAGGCATGTGGCAAAGAGCTGCCTGAAGATATTGTTCAGCGTAACTTGGAATATACCCGGAATTTCCCGCCTTACAGGACAAGCATGCTGTTGGATTATGAAAATAAACGTCCTATGGAGGTGGAAGCGATTGTTGGCAATGCCTTGCGGCTTGCGCAAGTGAAAGGATTAAAACTCCCATATCTTGAAACAACTTATGCATTGTTGCGTTCGGTTAATAAAATCAACTTGGAAACGCCATTCAGCCTTCCTGTTGAAATTGTAAATGAATAAGTCCCGAATCCAAAAAGAGAGAGCCTAAATGAAAGTATTAGTTTGTGGAGGCGCCGGTTATATCGGCAGCGCATGTGCAGAATATCTGATAGATAATGGTCATCAGGTTACGGTTTTTGATTCACTGGTTACCGGTCATCGCGATGCGGTTGATCCTCGTGCTGAATTTGTTCATGGTGATCTTGCGGATCGTGATCTTATAATAGATACCTGCCGTAAAGGCGGTTTTGATTCAATCATGCATTTTGCCGCTTTCTCATTGGTTGGCGAGTCTATGCAGAACCCTTCGAAATATTTCAGGAACAACCTCGCTAACGGTATTAACTTAGCGGATGCTGCTGTTGAAGGCGGAGTTAAATCAATTGTTTTTTCCAGTACTGCCGCGACTTTTGGACAGCCTGAAGAGTCCCCCATCAGAGAGACAACTGAACAAAATCCAATAAATCCTTACGGAGAATCAAAACTTTGCTTTGAGAAAGTCTTAAAGTGGTATAATGTAATACATCGTATCAAATACGCCGCATTGCGTTACTTTAACGCTGCAGGCGCATCTGGTAATTTTGGAGAGGACCATAATCCGGAATCACACTTGATCCCACTGATATTGCAGGTTGCACAAGGGAAACGTGAGAAGATCATGATTTTCGGGGATGATTATAACACCACTGACGGCACTTGTGTGCGTGATTATATTCATATCCTTGATTTAGCCCAGGCTCATATGCTGGCAATGACTGCTCCTGAGAGCGGACATTATAACCTTGGTACCGGAAACGGATTGAGCGTTGAGGAAATAATTGATGCTGCCCGTGAAGTAACGGGACATCCGATTCCGGCTGAAGTAGCACCTCGTCGTGCTGGTGACCCTGATACATTGGTGGCTTGCTCTGATCGTGCCAAAGCAATGCTTGGCTGGAAGCCGCAGTTTGAAAGTGCGCATACAATTATTGATTCAGCATGGAAGTGGATACAGAAACATCCTGATGGTTACGCTAAATAATACGGATCTGAAAAGGTCAATTATATAAAAAGGAAAAGGAAAGAAAAATGAAGAGAGCTATTTTGACTGTCGCAGTAATGGTAATTGCCCTGAGTGTTTCGGCTGCTGCCCCTAAAGACAAAAAGCGTATGGCAATGACGGAGAAAGAGAAAGCAGCATTGACCTTCCTGACCACTATGCGCGTTGAGCAGAGGATGCAACGTTCTTTCGAAATGGTTAAGAAGATGCAGATGGGGATTGTTAGTAATACTCTCAAAGGCGTTAAAGACCAAGATATTGCTAATAAAGTAAACAGTCAGGTTCTAGATATGGTAAGAAAGGAATTTTCCTGGGATAATTTCAAGGATGATTTCATGAAAATATATGCAAACGTTTATACTCTTGATGAAATGCAGAAAATGACTGAGTTTTTTCAAAGCAAAACTGGTCAGGCATTTCTGGACAAATCTCCAATGGTTCAGCAGCAGATGATGCCGCTGGTTCAGAAAAAAGTTATGGCCCTTATTCCTAAAGTACAGAAACTTACTAAAGAATGTATGGCGAAAGAAATGAAGGCTGCGAAAGGAAAGTCCAAAATTAAGTGCGGTTGTGATACGCACCCATCTGGAAAGTGAAGAACGCCTAATGGTTGGCGATTCAATAAACAGAAAAAAGAAAGGGTAGAACAATGAAGAGAGTCATCTTGACTTTGGTTGTAGCAATGCTGGGCTTGAGTGTAATGGCAGCAACTGCTAAGGACGAAAAACAGGTAAAAGACGGCTGTGCAACTAAATGCGAAAGCACGGTCAAAGCTAAAGAGTGCACAAAAGCAGCAACTTGTGATAAAGCTAAAGAGTGCACAAAAACAGCTTCTAAATGCGACAAAAAATGTGAAGACTGCAACTGTTGCAAAGACGGTAAATGCTGCAAAGGTACCTGTAAAGAATGTTGCAAAGGCACAGACTGCTGCAAAGATGGTAAATGCTGTAAAGCTGACAAAACTGCCAAATGCTGCAAAAAAGATTCTGCATGTGACAAAGCTAAAGCAACTTGTGATAAAGCAAAAGCAGCAACTTGTGATAAAGCTGCCAAATGCACAGAAGAAAAGAAAGCTGACGACAAATAAGCTGATTGCTTAAATTCATTTTGTCTAAGGCTATAAACCTTACGTTTAAGAGCCCCGCTACGGCGGGGTTATTTATTTTATATATAGATGTCTGTTGATTTTTCATTAATATTTACGGCTTAAGGATATTTCTGATTGATTTTTTGCAGCTCACAGGTAATAATAATAGAAAGGAGAACCTAACCTCGAGGAGAGTATAATGAATTGTCTCAGGAGTTTTGTACTTTGTTCGGTATTATTTACGTGCCTTAGTGTTTCTGCAGCCACCCGAAAGGAATATGTAGAGCAAACATCTTTCCACGCCGTAACTTCACAGCTTGATGCCGGAGGAACTCTGTATTTTTACATTTCTTCCAAATCCTTTATTCAGGCTATGGAAAATCATTACGAACTACTCAAGAAGCTTATTTCACAGGATTTGCAGCTTGCTCCCGCTGAACGCCAGAATGCTTTTCAGATTTTGAAGTTTGTCAGGAATATCTGCCATAACAGCGGCTTAGGAGTCGTGGATGGAGCAGGGGTAAGTGCTATTAAAATATCCAAGGACTTATACCGCACTCGAATGTACATCCATAGAAAAACTTCAGACGGTGATGGCATTATCTGGAGCCTGATGGGCATGAAATCAGAAAAGTTGGAATTGCTTAAGTCGATACCTGCGGATACGGTTTATTGCGACGGCCTGGTGTTCAAGCCTTATCTTTTCTGGAAATGGTTAAAGGATCAGAATGTAGATGCTAAATCTGTAGTTGTGGCAGGGCGTTTGAGAAAAATTGATGAATTTTTTAAAGTTAGACAAGTTGACCTCGACCGTTTTCTGCAGTGTTTTGAAGGGCATTTCGGGTTTGTAATAACTGCGGATTTCAAAAAACGCATGACTCTACCGTTATTAGCCGGCGGAGATGTTCAGCAATTGGATTTTGCGCTATATATGAAGGTAAAAGACCATTACGCTTTTCGGGCAATGAGCAGGTTGATACCTCAATTTGCGGTGAAGGCCAAAAATGAGGGTGTGATAAGTCTTGGCTTACCGCCTCTTCTGCCTCATTTGAAGCCGGTGGTGGTGCAAAGGGATAATTATCTTTTTATAGCAACGAATGAATATACTGTTGATAAAATAGTAAATACTATGAAAGGTAAAAATCCGCGTCTGGTTGATAAGGAAGATTATAAATCCTTGCTTAAATCAATGCCGGAAGATGGGAATGGCTTTGAGTTTTTTAGTCGACGGTTCATTACTATCTTTGGAGATATTTTCCGACGTGCTCTGACTCACAGAATGGCTGGTAACCTGATTGGGGATCTGGAAAAAAGCTTTTCTCTTGATTACCTGGCCATCTGGCAAGTGACTGATCACGGTATTTTGATGACAATGAATACTAATATGGACCCAGCTGCTTTGTTGATATTCAAGACTATGATAATGCCGGCAGGGTTTAACATTGGTATGTTGTTGCCGACGTTGCTGAAAGAACATGATCGCCGCCGTTCAATTCAGCAGGTTTCCAATCTGCGTGAGACTGGTATGGCTCTGAAGATGTATGCAATGGCGCACGGGGACAGCTTCCCCGTTGAAAGCGGCAGTAAGGGGCTGGCTGAGCTGACCTCAAACTCTAAAAAATATATATCCCCTGATAAACTGCTTGACAGAGATGGGCGTCAGATTTGTTATATTGGAGGATTTAAAGAAACCTCTGACAAAGATATTCCGTTAGCTTTTGAACGGCCAGGAGTTGAGACTCAGCAAGTGAGAGTGTTATTTGTTGACGGAAGAGTTGAAGTTTTGCATGCAGAAAGACCATTGGATTCAGCTGCGAAAGTGATAATGGTTTTGAATAACCTTTATAAGTATCCTGAAGATGTCTTGAAAAAATTGAATGGGGTTGCCATGGAGCTTGACGCAGTTATGAAGTGATGTTTTCAGCTTAAACCTTTAGTGCATGCTATTGAATTCCGTATCCACGTCAATCTGGATACGGAATTTTTTTAGATATTTTCAAATGGCTACTGAAAAATGTTGATTTATACAGCAAAATGAGCACGGTTTTACGATTTTATATACCTCATGAATGTTATTGATAAAAAGTTCAGGTGAATAACCTTGATTAATCGCATGAGAAGCTTATATTATACCTTTACGTGGTAATAGTAGGTAATCGCTCGGTATCTTTGGGTACTGAGAGGAAAGTCCGGACTACATAGAGCAGGGAGTCCTTTTGATAAAGAAGGATACTGCGGACCATATTCCGCGGGAAGGAAAGTGCAGCAGAAAATATACCGCCTCGTTTTACGAGGTAAGGGTGAAAAGGTGGAGTAAGAGCCCACCGGGCGCGCAGCGAGAGCGGCGTCGCATTGTAAACCCCTCCTGTAGCAAGACCAAATAGGGAGCGAGTCGTTGCTCGTGACACTTGAGCTCCGGGTTCTGGTCGCTTAGATAGATGATTACCATTCCGTTTCGGCGGAATACAGAATCCGGCTTATTCTGTTACCACTTTTAATATATTAAATGATGATAGGAGCTCTTTTATGAGTTTTGAAAAAATCGAAGCAGCTCTCAGGAAAGTTCCTGATTTCCCGAACCAGGGTATCGTATACATTGACATCACTCCATTACTTCAAGATAAAGATATTTTTGCCAGTATCGTAGACATTATGGCTGAGAAATATATAGATAATCCACCCAAGTACATAGTAGGAATTGAAGCTCGCGGTTTCATTATCGGCAGTGCAATGGCTTACAAACTTGGCTGTGGGTTTGTGCCTATACGTAAAAAAGGCAAATTGCCTTATAAGACCCTCTCCGTTAAATATGAATTGGAATATGGAGAGGCAGAAGTAGAAGTTCATGAAGACGCAGTTAAGCCGGGCGATTCTGTTCTGCTGGTAGATGATCTACTGGCAACAGGGGGAACAGCCGCCGCTGCCGCTGAGCTGCTAGAGAAACTTGGAGCGAACATTCTGGGGGTTGATTTTATCGTAGAGCTGGGATTCCTTCCCGGTAGAGAGGCTTTGGCCAAGTATCCGATAAGGTCATTAATTTTAGAAAAATAAAAAACGGATTTATGTAATGGCTAAATACGCGATATTGAGTGACATTCATGCCAACTTGGAAGCGTTGAGCGTTGTATTGGAAAAGTGCAGAGAGATCGAGCTTGATAAGTTTATTTGTCTGGGTGACATTGTAGGCTATAATGCTAACCCCAGCGAGTGCTTAGAGATTGTTCGGAATTTGGAGCCTGTTGCTGTAGTCAAAGGTAATCATGACGAACATGCTTCGATAGCCAGTGAGGAGATGGAAGGGTTTAACCCTCATGCCAGAAAGGCAGTAATCTGGACTAAAGATCAGCTCAATGAAGAACAACGGGAATGGCTGTCCGGTCTCCCTTATCGTGCTACTGTTCAAGGAACTAACATTACTATTGTCCATGCTACTTTGGATTCTCCTGAAAATTGGAGATATATTTTTGACGCGCATCATGCCGCGGACAACTTTACCTATCAATTTACTCAGTTATGCTTTTGCGGACACTCTCATGTCCCTATCGCATTTTGCAAAAAACCGATTTCTTCCACGGCCGAAAAACCGATCGATGAGATCCAAAACTGGGCTTACAGTCCTGAAGAAGGTGTATTCCCGCGTGACGTTGAAGTCGCTGATGAGCTGAGAGTCTCTGTGCAGACCGGTTTTAAATATCTATTTAATGTTGGTAGTGTAGGTCAGCCGCGTAATCGTGATCCGCGTGCGTCATTTGCTGTATATGATTCAGTAGAGCGTCAGGTCACTAGATATCGCTTGCCGTACGACATTACCACAGCTCAGCGCAAGATTCTGGCTGCCGGTCTTCCGGAAAGACTTGCGTTGCGCCTTGAAACCGGTAATTAATGCCGGTGAAGTCTTTGCATATGGCTTTACTGAAAAAAGAATCAATTAAAAAAATACTTGTTATCAAGCCTAGCAGCCTTGGGGACATATTCCATTGTTTCCCGGCGGTATGGTTGCTTCGGCAGGCATACCCGGAAGCTGAGATTGATTGGTTTGTGCGCCCCGAGTTCCGGGACGCTTTGGCTTATTGCCCTGTCACTTTGAATAAAGTTATAAATTTTCCCCGTAAAGAACTTGGCAAACTAAGGTCTTTTTTGCCTGCCATGAAACGCACAATGCGTTTGCTCAGAGTAGAAAAGTACGATTTGGTGGTTGATTTTCAAGGGCTATTGCGCAGCGCTATTTTTACTTCGCTGGCAAGGGCTTCTCTTACTGCCGGTTTTGCCAGACCAAAAGAGAAAATCTCAAAATATTCATACAAGGTCAAAGTTGAGGTTGGAGCAGATAAGGTACATGCTGTTGACCGTAACATAGCATTGGTCGAGATGTTGACAGGAGTACAGTCTGATGGACGTTTGCCTGATTTGCCTGAAGTAAAAGCTAATGGCAAAGGTATGGCTGTTATCCTCAACAAGTACGGTATTTCTAAAGAGGATAAAATCCTTGGTATTGTCACTGGTGCTCGCTGGGAAAGTAAATGCTGGGCTCCTGAATTTTTTGCTGGAATTGCAGAAAAATTTATCCAGCAGCAGCCTGATTATAAAGTAATGCTTATAGGTTCTCCGACAGACTGCGAAGGAGCTGAATTAATACTCAAACAGGTTAATAATCCACAATTGATTTCTATTGTAGGTGAGACCTCTGTTGGGGAAATGATTGAAGCTATCAGGCGATGTGAGTTTATCTTAAGCAATGACAGCGGCCCTGTTCATATAGCTGCGGCCCTTAAAAAAAGTGTATTTGGTTTGTTCGGCCCTACCTCACCGGAAAAAACTGGACCATATGGAAATTTCCATCATATTTTTCAGCGGGACTTGCCTTGCATAAAGTGCTTAAAACGCATTTGTCCTCTGAATACATACGAATGTCACAACTTGAACAAACAGGAAATCCTGAATCAACTGCTTGAGTTTTCTAATAAAGGAGCGAACAATGAAAAATAAGGTCTTAATACTTATTTTACTTGGTGCATTTTTACTGCCGATTGTTAGTTTTGGACAGATTGCCATGAAAATGGAGCTTAGTCGACATTATTACTTGCAGTACGAGCCTGTTTTTGCAAAAGTTCATATGCGCAATGACAGCGGGCATGCTATCGCTTTTGGTCACAACAAGCGCCTGCAGGGTAAATTGCTGTTTGAGATTACAGACACTAAGCAGCGAAGGATTTCCAGGATCCAAGGCAAAGAATACCCGATGGTTGGTATTTTGTTGCGTCCAGGGGCAACTCAGACTGTAGTTGTGCCTGTAAATGAATATTACGACTTGCTGAAATGTGGCAGGTATAGGATAAGAGCTTATGTACAACACAATATGTTCAGCAATGTTTACCAGTCAAATGAATGTAGTTTTGAGGTTTCACACGGCTCGATTACTTGGCAACGGACAGTCGGGATCCCAGATTTTTTAGGAAAAAATGAGATTAGTAAGGTGAAAACCAGAACTTACACCATTAAATGCTTGATCGAGGGTGACCGGAAAACTTTTTATTTACTGGTAGAAGACAAAAAGAAAATCTATAGTATTAAGCGAGTTGGCTTTGAGTTGGGACAGGAGCGGATGGCGTGTGATGTTGATAATTTCAGCAGGCTTCACATTATGTTGCCGATCTCTCCCAAAGTATTTACATATCTGATTTACAATATTAATGGTGAGCTTGAAAAGCAGCAAGTTTATAAAAGAACAAAAACTATTCCGATTTTGATAAGGGATCCAAGGACAGGAAAAGTTTACGTGGCAGGTGGTGAAAAAGCTTTGAAAAAACTTGACTATCAAGACCATAAAGAATAACACCTGGAGAAAAACTATGCTTGACCCTGTTTCATGGATTACTGAAAACGGGCAGATTTTCCGTGAATTCAATGCGGAAATCGATTCCCTGAACGGTAAACTTAGACTAATCGATCAAACCCTGCTGCCTGAAAAACTGGTTTATGTGGAACTGGATGATACTGAAGCCATCTTTGACGCGATAAAGCGTCTTGTTGTGCGTGGAGCACCTGCTATTGGTTGTGCTGCAGCATTGGGAGTTGCGGCTGTGGTAAGAAAATCAACACTGGAAAATGCCTCAGAGCTGCTTGAGTTGGTAAATAACACAGCTGATAGCCTTGCTGAGTCAAGGCCTACTGCTGTCAATTTGTTCTGGGCCTTGAAGAGAATTAAAAAATCTGTTGCCGGAATGAGTGATTCTGCTGAAATCCGTACTGTGTTATTGCAGGAAGGTCTAGGGATTCTTGAAGAAGATATTGCTATGTGTCGGGCAATCGGCGCCCATGGTGCTGAACTGCTGACTGAAGGTATGGGAATCCTCACTCACTGTAATGCTGGGGCTTTAGCGACCGGAGATTATGGTACTGCTCTATCTCCAATGTACGTTGCTAAAGAAAACGGAATTAATGTCAAAGTCTTTTCTGATGAAACCAGACCTTTGTTGCAAGGATCACGATTGACTGCCTGGGAGCTCAATAAAGCAGGAGTCGACGTGACCACAATTTGTGATGATATGGCCGGACAGGTTATGAAAGAAGGCAAAATTGACATGGTTATTGTTGGTGCTGACCGTATAGCCGCTAACGGTGATGCTGCTAATAAAATCGGCACATATGGCGTTGCTATTATGGCGAAGTATCACAACATTCCTTTTTATGTCGCAGCTCCTTATTCAACCTTTGATTTAAGCTTGAAATCAGGTGATGAGATTCCTATCGAGCAGCGTAACGCGGATGAAGTACGTAAGGGATGTGGCAAGTTAACTGCCCCTGAGGAAGTGAATGTCTACAATCCTGCATTTGATGTTACTCCACATGGACTGATTGCGGGGATAATTACTGAAAAAGGAATAATCAGGGCTCCATTCGAAGAAAATATCAAAAAAATAGTCAGATAATTTAATGAACGAGTCAGTTAAATACGGTGTTGTTATACCAACATTGAATGAGGTGAACAACATTGTCCCCCTTGTCAAAAAGATACAGGGTTGCGGACTTGAAAACCTTGAGATAATTGTTGTCGACGAGAATTCTCCGGACGGCACCTGTCAGGCTGTGAACGACTTTGCCGGAGACAATCCATTGGTAAAAGGAGTTCTCAATGACGGAATCCGTGGTTTAAGTCCTAGTATAGTCAAAGGGTTTAGACTGGCTCAAGGTGAATTTCTGGCTTGTATGGATGGAGATTTACAGCATGATGTTAATGATTTACCCAAGCTGTTAAAAAGACTTGAAAATACTGACTTTGTAATTGGTTCACGTTATGTTGAAGGCGGCGGTTTTAAAGAAAAGTGGAATCCCTTCCGGGTTCTGGCCAGCAAAACTGCAGCTTTAATGGCCAAAATAATTTTTGGCGTAAAAGTAAAAGACCCAATGTCAGGTTTTTTTGCTGTCCGCAAAGAAGCTTTCGAGTACGTTGCTCCAAAACTTAGTCCTAAAGGATTTAAGATTATGTTGGAACTTGTTTTTCGTTTGAATCATTCGGATCGTGCTTTTATTGTTAAAGAAGAAGGAATTACGTTTGGTTTACGTCAGCACGGTAAGAGTAAGTTAAACAGTAAAGTGATTATTGATTATATTTTTATGCTCATGGCTTTAAGAAAAACTGTATGATGTTGCTTTATTTTTTGCCGAAGTCTTTATGACTTCGGCTTTTTTTTGCATTTTTTGTATGCAAAGTGTAATTTAATAACAGGGAGGTTTGGATTAATTTAACCGCGTTATTCCAAAATAAGTTAGCAAAATCCTGTTTTGTTTGCAAAATTTATCAATTAGTGACGTTTTTGTGAAACTTTTGTATTTAAGTGATGTCTATTATCTTAACATTAATGATTTATTGATAGACTTGACTTTGCAGTTTCTCTCTTGAGCATATAGCGGCGAATTTAAAATTCGTCGCTATTTGATTTTAACGATTCTACCGAAGCCGGTTTTTTTAGGTGGATGGCATGCGGAAGCGCGTGAAATAATTAATAAGATCAGCTTCATAAAAATATTATGATTCCATGAAAAGGAGACTAATCATGGACGGCCATGCAAAATGGAAGTTATTAGCTGAAAAGGAAGCCTCAAGGCTTCATCGTGATTTTAACGGTCTGTACAAGGACACTCCCGAAAAAATTACGATTAAACCCCTGTACACTGCTGAGGATATCAGCTCTAACAAATTAACGGATACCTTGCCGGGATCACCTCCTTATATTCGCGGCCCTCGTGCCACAATGTATGTTGGACGCCCTTGGACTATTCGACAATATGCCGGATTTTCAACTGCGCAGGAATCTAACGCTTTTTACCGTCGCAACCTTGCTGCCGGGCAGAAAGGCCTTTCTGTTGCTTTTGACCTGGCGACTCACCGTGGATATGATTCTGATAACCCTCGTGTTGAAGGCGATGTTGGTAAAGCCGGAGTTGCAGTTGATACAGTTGAAGACATGAAGGTTCTGTTTGATCAGATTCCGCTGGATAAAATGTCAGTTTCAATGACTATGAACGGTGCGGTTATTCCGATTATGGCGTTTTATATTGTTGCTGCAGAAGAGCAGGGCATTGCTCCAGAAGCTTTGACTGGAACTATTCAAAATGACATTCTTAAAGAATACCTTTGCCGTAATACCTACATTTATCCTCCGAAACCATCCATGCGCATAATTTCTGACATTATTGCTTATTGTTCAAAAAACATGCCTCGTTTCAATACAATAAGTATCAGCGGTTATCACATGGGAGAGGCCGGAGCAAGTTGTGTACAGCAGGTGGCATTTACTATTGCTGACGGTATTGAGTACATTCGTGCAGCTATGAATGCCGGTCTGGCTATTGATGACTTTGCGCCGCGCCTGTCTTTCTTCTTCGGTATCGGCATGGATTTCTTTATGAATATTGCCATGCTGCGTGCTGCCCGTTATCTTTGGAGTGAAACTGTTAAAGAATTTGGTGCTGAAAATCCACGTTCAATGGCGTTGCGTACTCATTGCCAAACCTCTGGTTGGTCCCTGACAGAGCAGGATCCCTATAATAATATTATCCGTACAACAATTGAGTGTATGGCTGCTGCCCTTGGCGGTACTCAGTCAATGCACACAAATTCCTTTGATGAAGCCTTGGGACTGCCAACAGATTTTTCTGCAAGAATTGCTCGTAATACCCAGATTGTGGTACAGGAAGAATCTGAAATCTGTAGAACAGTCGACCCGCTGGCTGGTTCATATTATGTAGAATCACTCACCTCGGAAATCACTGAAAAAGCTCGTGAACTTATCGACGAAATTGAAAAGCATGGCGGTATGGCCAAAGCTATTGAAGCCGGTATTCCGAATCGTATGATCGATCAGTCCGCGGCAGCTCAACAGGCGCTTATAGATGAAGGTGAAAGAGTTATTGTTGGTGTAAATAAATACCGTCCTGAAAAAGAAGAGCATGTAAATGTTCTTGAAATCGACAATGTAAAAGTTTGCCGTGAACAGGTTGCAATGCTCAAAAAGATTAAAGGTGAACGTGATGCTGCAGCCGTAGAAACAGCTCTTGAAGAACTGCGTGATGCTGCCCGAAAAGGAGAAAATCTATTAGAATCCGCCATTAAGGCCGCAAGAGTCAGAGCTTCTCTAGGTGAAATTTCTGATGCTCTTGAGGATATCTTCGGCAGGTACATACAGAAAACCAGTTGTGTAACAGGAGTTATTTCACACGTGTTTGATCAAAATGAAGCAGCTCATAAGGACTTCGAAAATGTTCTGGCTAAAGTTGATGAATTTGAAAAAGTTCATGGCCGCAGACCGCGTGTCCTTATTGCGAAGATGGGACAGGATGGACATGATCGTGGCGCAAAAGTTATAGCAAGCGCATATGCTGACCTTGGATTTGATGTGGATTTAAGTCCAATGTTCTCAACCCCTGAGGAGATTGCCCGTCTGGCTGTGGAAAACGATGTCCATGTTGTCGGCGCTTCTTCACTGGCTGCCGGTCATAAAACATTGATCCCTGAGCTTGTGACAAGGCTTGCTGAAATGGGACGCCATGATATACAAGTTGTCGCCGGCGGGGTTATTCCCCCTCAAGACTATGATTTTCTGTTTGAGCATGGAGTAAAGGCTGTATTTGGTCCTGGAACTCCAATGCTTGAAAGTGCACTTAAAACACTGGATGTTATTGAAGCGGAAGACTAAAATGTTGTATCCGGTTGAATATTATGTGGATGGTATCCGCAGCGGAAACCGGGCAGTAATTGCCCGTACCATGACGTTGCTGGAGAGCCTTCTTGAGTCTCACAGGAAGCTTGCGGCACAGGTTTTTGAAAAAATTGTGCCGTTAGCTGGCAACTCGATTCGTGTCGGCATTACCGGGACTCCCGGGGCTGGCAAGAGCACGTTGATTAACTCTCTCGGCATGTATTTGATCGAGCAGGGACACCGTGTGGCAGTGCTGGCTGTTGATCCTTCCAGTACTCATTCCGGCGGCAGCATTCTCGGCGACAAAACCCGCATGCCTGACCTTTGCTCTCGTGAAGAGGCTTTCATCAGACCATCTCCCTCAAGTGGAATTCTTGGGGGAGTAAGTCCCGGCACTCGTGAACTCATTATGATTTGTGAAGCTGCCGGCTATGATGTCATTCTGGTTGAAACCGTGGGGGTAGGGCAGTCAGAAACCGCTGTTGTGGACATGGTTGACTTTTTCCTGCTGGTGCTTATTGCTGGGGCAGGAGATGACTTACAGGGAATCAAAAAAGGCATTCTGGAGGATGCCGATGCAATAGTTATAAATAAGGCTGATGGTGATAACATACAGGCTGCACTTAGAGCGCAAACTGTTTATGGCGGAGTAATCAGCTTCAAACGTCCCCGCATCCAAGGCTGGTCGCCAGAAGTTATGACTTGCAGTGCGCTGCAGCGTACTGGACTTGGTGACTTGTGGGAGGTTGTGCTGAAACATAATAACTGGCTCCTGGAATCTGGGAAAATGAAACGGCTTCGCGGAGAACAGTATGCTCGATGGACAGCACAACTTTCACGGGAACGCCTGATAAAAGAAATTTTTAAGATCAATAATATAAAAAAATATATGGACTTACTTGAGCAGGAAGTAGCTGACGGCGGGATAACTCCTCTGGCAGCTTCTGCAAAACTGACTGAAAAAGTTATGTCTAACTTGAGGAAAGAAAAATGAGCTATGTAAAGACGGAAACTAAAGGCTTTGTCGGAACTATCACTCTTAACTATGGTAAAAAGCTGAATGCGTTGAGTAGTGAATTGATTGATGATATAATTGGAGCAATTAAGGATATGGAGCGCCTCAAAATGCGTTGTGTTATCCTTAGAGCAGAACCGGGAATAAAAGTTTTTTCTGCCGGTCATGATATAAAAGAGTTGCCCCGCGGTAAACGTGATCCGCTAAGTTACAAGGATCCATTACGACGTGTGATTCGTGCTATACAGAAATGCCCTGCTCCTGTTATTGCTATGATTGAAGGGACAGTTTGGGGTGGTGCGTTTGAGACCATAATGAGTTGTGATATGGTTTTCGCTGATAAACGCAGCACCTTTGCCATGACGCCGGTAAACCTTGGGGTGGCATATGATATTGTTGGTGTGCATAACCTGGTCAGAGGAGACTGCAGTGCACATATTATCAAAGAGTTGTTTTTCACAGCCAGGCCGATTTCAGCCGAGCGTGCTGAGCGCGCCGGTATTGTTAATAGGGTGTATGATATAGAGGATCTTGAGGCGGCAGTTATGGATGTAGCCGAAGTTATTTGTACGAAAGCTCCTCTATCTGTAGCGCTTATCAAAGAAGAACTGCGAGTATTGAGTGAGGCTAGTCCTCTTACTCCCGGAGAATTTCAACGCCTGCAGGGAATCAGGCGGACAGTATATGACAGTCATGACGCTAAGGAAGGAATTGATGCGTTTTTTGAAAAACGCAAACCGGTATTTACAGGTGAATAAAAATGAATCCTATATATAAATTCCCGATTATGACAGCTGAAGAAGCAGCTGAGTTAGTGCCTCATGGTGCTAAGATTGCCCTTGGAGGATTTACTCCTGCTGGGGCTCCGAAAGTTGTTCCGAAGGCTATTGCCGAGCGCGCTAAGGAATTGCATAATCAGGGTAAAGAGTACAAACTTGATGTTTTGACAGGAGCTTCAGTCAGCTCTTCTATTGATGATAAGCTTGCTGAAGCTGAAGCTGTTCGCTGGCGTGCACCGTATCAGAGCAGCAGACTGATGCGGCAAAGCATCAACGCGGACAAGGTTGAGTTTGTTGACATGCATTTATCGGAAATATCCCAGATGGTCGATTACGGTTTTCTTGGAGAGATAGATGTGGCAATTATAGAAGCTTCAGCATTGGATAATCGCGGCAGAGTTTGCCTTACTACTGGTATTGGCTGTGCTCCAACTTTTGCGAAGAAAGCTAAAAAAGTTATAATTGAGCTTAACAGTTATCATTCCCCACGGTTGTCGGAAATTACTGATATTACATTCATTAAACCTCCGCCAAACCGTTACCCGATTCCTATTTATCATCCATTGGACAAGATAGGGCTCGGACACATTGAAATTCCGCCTGAAAAAATTGCAGCAGTTGTCGAAACACATTGCCCTGACGAAGTAACCCCTTTTGGCGAATGTGACGATATATCCAGAAAAATTGCTGCAAATCTGGTTGAGTTTATGCTGAATGAAATAGCTGTCGGTAGAGTGCCGGGTAACTTCCTTCCATTGCAAAGTGGCGTTGGAAATATAAATAATGCTGTACTTAAAGCGTTAGGTGAAAATGAGGATTTTCCTGCTTTTTGTATGTTTAGTGAGGTGCTGCAGGATAGTGCTGTTGAGCTTATGGAAAGAGGCAGGATTACTGGCGTTAGTGCTTCCAGTTTGACTATTGTCCCGGAGACGTTGCAGCATGTATACAATAACTTTGATTTTTTCAGTCATAAGATTGTCTTGAGGCCGCAGGAATTATCCAATAATCCCGAACTTGTACGTCGTCTTGGCGTGATTGCCCTGAATGTCGCTTTGGAAATGGACATTTATGGAAATGTTAATTCAACTCATTTGTTTGGAAGTTCGATCATGAACGGTATTGGAGGAAGCGGCGACTTTGAGCGTAATTCCTACCTTTCTGTTTTCATGAGTCCGGCGACAGCTAAAGGCGGCTCTATCTCGTCTATTGTCCCAATGTGTACTCATGTTGATCACAATGAACATACTGTTAAAGTCATTGTTACAGAGTATGGTGTGGCTGATTTGCGCGGAAAATCTCCACGCAGCAAGGCAGAAACAATCATTAAAAACTGCGCTGCTCCTGAGTACCGTGATTACCTGATGCGGTATCTGACAAGTTCTCATAAAGGGCATATCGGACAGCATCTGGACAACCCATTTGAGCTGCATTTGAACTATCTGAAATCTGGGAAAATGCTGCCCTGATTAGTTTTTGGCTGAACTTTTTTAGTATTTGCTTGTCTTAATAAGCAAAACACTTATTAGGCAGTAGCGCTCTTATGGATAATAAAAAAATCCCAATATATAAACAAATATATCTGGATCTCAAGAGTAATATAGTGAGCGGAGATTATCCGCCAGGAAAGCTTATACCTGCTGAACGTGAGCTCAAAAAGAAGTACGGCGTGTCACATATAACGGTTAGAAATGCTCTATCCATGTTGGTACACGAGAACTTTATTCGACGCGAACCGGGTATTGGTACTGTCGTGACTTGGAGTGGTGGTGGCGCTCCGCACAAAGTTAAACCTCTTGAGTCGATATCTATCATCATGGAAAAGGGTGATAACTTTTTGTCCGAGTTGCTCAATATGATAGAGATTGACTGCATGCGTAATAATCTTTTCCTTAAAATTTTCTGCCATCATCGTGACTATTCTGTTTTTAAAAATCAATATGAAAGAGCGGCAGAAGATAAAAATACTCTGCTCGTTTTACTTCCACCTGGACCACAATGCGCCTGGCTGAATTTTCATGATGCTTTATCAAGAACAGTTATTGTGGATGAACTTATACCTGGGCTTGCTGTCCCTCAAATAATTTCTCAGGATGAGACCGGATTCTATGAATTGGTCAAATACCTTTTAGCTCTTGGACATCGTAATATTGCCTACATTGGTGCTTCTTCTCGTACCTCTGGATATTTGCGGCATCAAGGCTATTTGAAAGCTTTGGAAGAAGCCGGAGTCAAGGCTAAGCCGGAATATATTGGAAACGGCAGTTATGACGCCGGTATCAGTTGCAGTGTATTTAAACGCATAATAGACAAATGCCCTGAGCTGACCGCTTGTTGTTGTGCGAATGACTATTCGGCGTATGGAGTATTTAAGCATCTTGATGCGATGGGCATTGAACCCGGTAAGGGTTTTGCGCTTACTGGATATGGTAACTTTGAGATAAGCGATTACCTTGGATTGACATCAGTATGTCAGCGTGCTGACCTCATTGTCAAGCATCTTTTCAGCCTGTTGGAAGAATATGAACAGACTGGCACATTAAAAGCCGGAGTATGGCCGGTTCCAACCGAATTAAAAATCCGATCTTCTGTTGCTCCAGCAGGACAATTGGGTAACTTCTGATTTAATAAGCCTTTTGTAACTTATAAACTTTGTTAAGGTTGTGACAAATAGGCATTTTTTTTGTCATATGGTTTGAATTAAGCGTTAAAAATATCTATTTTGAGAACAGAATCTTTCGTCTTGAAACTGCACTCAAAGAGGGTATTAATGCTTTATTGGCTATCAGATTTTGATAATATTTTTGGTCCGCTCCGCTTATTTGAATACGTGACATTTCGTGCCGGCGGTGCGGCATTTACAGCTTTTATTATAACTTTATTCCTTGGCCCATATACGGTTAGAAAACTTAAGGCTTTCAATGCTAATGCGCCATGTCGGTATCAGGGAATCATGGATGAGGAATATATTGACCGGGCAAAAGATAAAACTCCCAGCATGGGAGGGATTCTATTGCTTGCCGCCATTACGATATCAGTTCTTCTTTGGAATAAGCTTAGCAACCCCATCCCCCTTATTTTACTGGCTGCGCTGCTCCTCTTTGGATTGCTCGGTTTTATTGATGATTTTGCAAAAGTCGCATATAACCGTCGAGACGGCATTCCTGGGAAAATGAAATTAATAGCCCAGACAGCTATTGCGGGTGTTGCCGTGCTCTGCCTGAATTACATTCCTGAAACACGTAACCTTATGGAGGAGTTAATGCTTCCATTTTTAAAAGACCCGGTTTTGAAAACACCATGGGTTATGTTGTTCAGTACTATTGTGGTAGTTGGTGCTTCAAATGCAGTTAATCTCACTGATGGTAAAGATGGCTTGGCGACCGGATGTTCAATCTTCTGTGCTTTGACCTATGCTCTTATGGCATACTTGTATGGTCATGTTGTGTTTGCGAAATACCTGCATTTACCGTTTATTCCCGGTGTCAGCGAAGCTGTGGTATTTGCTGCGGCTATTGTAGGTGCCTGTATTGGATTTCTCTGGCACAACTGTCATCCTGCTTCCATGTTCATGGGAGATACCGGAAGTTTGGCGCTGGGCGGTTCAATTGGGCTCATTGCGGTATTGGTCAGGCAGGAAATACTATTGGCGCTGGTAGGTGGGGTTTTTGTACTGGAAGCGCTTTCTGTTATAATTCAGGTTACTTCATTTAAGCTTACGGGTAAGCGTGTATTTTTATGTACTCCGATTCATCATCATTTTGAGAGAAAAGATTGGACTGAGACGCAGATTGTTGTTAGGTTCTGGATTCTTGCCGGCATTTTTGCATTAATGGCTTTGACCACTCTGAAGTTACGCTAGATATATTTTACATTGATATAATTAACCGCCAGTAAATTGCTTTCTGGCGGTATTCTTTATACTGGCAATATTTTTAATGGTCTTGAAACTTTTGAAAAATTTTTAATATCTCTGATTCTCCTCTCTCTGTTGCTATGTCAACCGGGGTTTTATTGTTTTTATTTTTTATCTTAATCATGTTGGCATAGTATGAATAATTCATGCTGTGACTTACAATCTGATTAAAGGCAAGCTGCTCAATAACCCTGAAATTGCCATATTTGCAAGCTATATGAAGTGGAGTATTGCCATCTATATCTATATTATCAATGCGGGCACCTTGTTTTAACAGAAAAGTAATTGTGACTGGAGAGCTGTATTTAGCTGCTGTATGAAGTGGAGTACTTTGTTTTCTTTTCTCAGGCAAGTTTACTTCAGCTCCAGCATTTATTAGAAATTCTATGGCTTTGAAGTTACCTGAAAATATTGCATAATGCAATAATAGATGATGATGCTTATATTTTTTAATATTGTTGTCTAATGCATTCAATACTCTTTTCAAGAGATCAACTGAGCCTGTTCTGGAAACTATGCATAAGAATCGTGTATCGATAATATCATATCTGTTGATGATAAAATTGAGCAATTCTTCTGATATGCCATCAATATCAACCTTGTATTTTTGCTTATTTATTTTGTCAAGAGCAGAATCTATGAGTTTATAGTAGTCATCGTTTTTATCGACGTTTTTTGAAGGGGTATTATTAGAATAGTGATATACACTTGGATTAAATGTGATTTTTTTGCCTTTCAATAACATTTTTTCTTCCTGCAAAAACAGTCGTAAATAATC
>JAAEMX010000152.1 GCA_024225035.1 Lentisphaerota bacterium | reverse complement strand
TAGATCCGCCACGCTTCACAAATTTAATTTTACCATCTGATTCAACAGCGTCGAAATAATAAGCCATCATTAATGGCTCAATGGCTGCCCTTGCTGTCATCGGTCTTGTTCTTACATATCCGCCTACCGCATCAGTTAAATCTGTAACATCTATGTCACTCTCAGAAAGCCCAGAATCAATGCAAATATCAGAAACAACGCTGCCTACACTTACTAAGTCAGTTGTGATCCTCTCGTTTCTTGTAAACGCTGCTGTATAGTTGCTGGCAGCAACCCAGGCAATACCATCATCAGCGTATATAGTAGGCTTGTGTGCGTAAGGAACGGGTATACCGCTGATCAGATCAAATAAAAGCGTTAATGAAGTACCGCTTTTTTGATAGCACCGCACATTACCATACCCCCAGCCATTGACTGCCCAGGCATACTCACGATTAGACTCTAAACTAAAAGAATTAAAATGGAAGTAGCCACGGTTCCCGAACCCATAACTGTTTATATCACCTGGCATGCTAGAGCATGTACCGCTTTCTATTAAAACAGAAGCCGTATTTTCTGAGTTTATCTCAATTAGCCACCATTCATCTGCGTTAGTCTGGGTCACGCTCGTTTGATTTGTTATCAACAAAACGCATGAGTTATCAACGCATAGAGAAATGCCTATAGGAAATACCTTGTCTTTATCTTGTGTTATCGCTTCTGTTAAATCTATCCCGCCGGATGAGCCTCCGCCGAGACTTGGATTACTTGCCCACATTTCGAAGCCAGTATCTAAACTATTAAAGAGCCCATCTATGTATACATCATACCCACTTAAAACACCTATGCCATCTTCTGGGAAATAATCAGAAGCGCTTACCGTAGTAGATCCTATCGGCGTTGAATCCCCACTTAGTAGATGAATAATGTCATTATCTAAATCGAGGACCCTAACAACTCCATCTTCAACGCTGGTAATGACCATTCCGCTGTAATTTATTGCAGCTGGCTTTGTTTGTTTTATTCGTCCAGGTTCAACCAGTGACCCGACCGGAACTACT
>JAAEMX010000151.1 GCA_024225035.1 Lentisphaerota bacterium | reverse complement strand
TGTCACGGTAATCCTGTATATAAATTCATCCAATTCATCGGGTTCTCCATCTTCTACAAAATTTATTGTTATGGTATCATCCCATTTCAAATTCCCTTGAATTGGGTAAAGATAACTGGATGAGGGTGTAATCGAAGAAACTGCGATTGCCATGATGTACCTTCTATTTTAGTAGAGCCAAGGCTCGATTTTTACTTTCAGATTTAAATTCTTGTTGGCTAAGCTTAGAACCGACAATTTCAATAATTGCCTCTACTGAGTTATAACCATTTATGCTCCTGAGCAGAAAATTATTCTTATATGTCAAAGGCTTGTAGGAGTTAATCAAAAAAACAATTCGAAGACTTTTTTCTGAAGCATTATATCTGAGATATATTTTTGTATTGCAGAATTCGCTGATAAACTGATAATATGCAAAGCGTTCAATTCTCAACACTGCCATTGCTTCGCTGAAATCTTCGTAATCAAGCTCGTTTTGCCTAAAGCAAAAACCCCGATGTTTATGTTCAATTAGGAAAGAAAAATAGGTAATATCAAAAATATTTCCGGTAAGTATTTGAATTGCGCGGTTTCTACTCATTTTTTCGAGAACCTCGTCAGCTGGCCCTAGACGCAATAAAATTTCTTCGATTATTTTGAGATAGTTCTGTTCAGGGTTTTTCAACCTGGCATAAGGATCATAAACAGTCGATTCAGCCACTGGGGTTGCTCTTTCACCGGAAGCCAATGCAGTATAATTGCACAGAATTACCAAAAATGCTGCTAAAGCAATACGAAACCATTTGGACAATTTCTTCACTCCTATTCAATCCTTAATCCCGATAGCCCTGAACTCACCTGATCCTAATCAATAATCCTTATCAATCCACAACTGTTAATTGTAGCGAGGAAAACCACATATACATGAAATAGCTGCATTTGCCCGCATATTGTTCTCCCCCTGATCTTGCAATCAATTCACCGTTTTGGAATTTTCAACGCTACTGCTCCCTTGAACCATTAACTTCGCCAGACACCTTCGCCCAATAGACCAGGCCCACTATCTGCCCCTGCTCCAGACCTTCTGTTTTGATTATTCAGCAGCCAATCTCTTATTATAGGAATTTCAGGAAATGCAGGGACAGAAACAGCTTCTTCTTTTACAACTGCTGTTACATATATTAGCCGTCCAAGGCTGAACAGACTATCGAGATAAAAATTGTCTTTTCCTGAACTCAGACCAGTTTTGCCAGATTGATAAGAATATTGGCATCAACATAAAGCGCATGATCAGAATCAGACATAGTCACCCCTTATGTTTTTCCATATGTAATCGGTATAAAATCCGCAGAAACTCGTATAGGTATCTCCAATATTGTTCTTCTTCCACAAATCATGTAAATCGGGTTCATAAGGCAATCCCTCCTGTAACATTGTTTCTCGACAGCCTTCTGGATCACGTTCCAAAAAATCAAAAACTTCCGCCATTTTGTCCATGATATCAGGGCGCTGACGAACCAGTTCCAGTAACGCATCTAGTTGACTTTGGTATAAATAGAACATTTTGTTCTTTTTCAATTTGGAAACATAAAGTTTTTTTTCCGCTATCGGCATTTCGCCC
>JAAEMX010000150.1 GCA_024225035.1 Lentisphaerota bacterium | reverse complement strand
TAAAATTATTATCGGAGTATTTTCATTCTTGAGTACAGTAATCATTGCCATTATCGGCTTTGAGCTGCACCAGAATTATCGCATGGCGGATACTGAAGTTACCATGTCCGCTCATGGCGTGAGGATTCAACACTTGGAAAAGACTACTGAGGAAATTAAATCCGTCCGTCGAGATGTGGCGGCAGTGCGGGAACAGCTCGCCAGAATCGCCGTTATTCTCGAACAGAACAGCACTAAATACTATAGGAGAGATAAAAATGAATATCAATAAAGCTATTATGATCGTTCCGTTTGCACTGGCGCTGGTTATCAGCTCCGGCTGCAATGCTATTCGGCATAAATCTTTCAGAGTCGTTACCAGTGGTACTGGCGGCAAGATGACCACTACCGACCCCACAGGCAGTGGTACTCCCACACCGTCAATCATTATCGGCTCTTATTACTCAAGCATTACCACCATACCACCGGGTACTAAAGCTAAATACAAAGCTAAGTCTTATGAACTCTTTTCGGGTAAACCGCTCTTTGAGGAAGAGATGGAGATCGATACCACCAACGGTAAAGTGGAAGTTACTGAAAAGAAAGTCGAGTATAACAGGGATTGAACATTATGTATTTAACCATGTCTAAAATCAAAGAATGTTTCCTCTCTCTCCTCCTTTTGCTAAAGTCTTCCGATTCTCCAATCGGGAGGCTTTATCTTTACCCTCTTGTCGTAATACGTTGCTGTAAGTCGCTATAAGTTGCCCTACGAGGGAAGATATAGGTAAGATTAAAATTTTTCGGTAAGATTTTTGGATAATTAGTGAAAGTTGTAAGCAGTTTCTGATAAACATGTTTATTTCCTTTTACGATCCTCATTATTGTATGCGAATATATGACAGTTGACCAGCAAACTACTAAAACAGTTGATAAAATCAAAGAGTGTATAAATTCTCTTATCAGCAAAAATGCCAAAAGTTTTCTTCTTCTAAACCTGCCTGATATGTCAATCACTCCTTCAGCTAAAGATCATGCCGACTTGAAAGTCCTGCATGCGCTGGCGATAGAACATAATAGAAAACTACAGGCAATGGCAAATGAGCTCAAGAGCAAAAATCCTTCAATCAGTATTCATATTTTTGATGTATTCAGCATGATGAACGAAGCTCTGGCCAATATTGAAGCTTACAACGCAAAATACGGCACAAAAATAACCGTCACTGATCGTGGTTTCTGGGATGGAGGCTACACTATTTTCGGGAAAAAGAAAAACAAAGAAGCTCTGGCCGAAGAAGTAAGTAACGAAGTCGACAAAGCCAACACCAGAAACGTTACTGACTCCTCACTTCTAGGTCGTCTGGTTTCTCAATCAGCCACATTGCGTACAGCCTATGAAGTAGCTAAAATCTATGAAATGGGCTATCGTCCCCCAATGGATGCTGACAATTATCTGTTTTGGGATTATGTCCATCCCACACGAGTAATCCACGAGGCTTTAGGTAAGATTATAATAGACTACATCAACCAGAATTATACCCCAGCTCACTAGTTTAATATAAATATATGACGGCGGAAAATTCCGCCGTCTTTTTTTAACAAAGAGCTTTCATCTTTTCAAAAGTTTCTTTACTGACAATCAGGTTTCTCACAATATCTTCTTCCTGCTCATCAGTCTTACCGTTATCCTCTTCTTTAATCTCAACCGAAATAATTGTCAGAAAAAACTCTTTTTTACATGTTGGACAAAAAACAAGTTCCGCTCTAGTATGGGAAACTGACTCATCAGCCTGCTTCAGTTCGTTCAACTTAGAAAAATCTCCGTCCTCAAGATTGGATTTGAGTTTTTCAGGATCATCAATGTACTGTAATGATTTCAACGAAACAGTGTTTCTTATCCATTTTTTACAAAATTCGCAAAACGGCATAAAACCAATTATTGTCCATGGAATTAATAAAGTTCCGCTTAATATAAGCAGCGCCTCCAGGCCCCATATTGCGTAGAGAACAAATCCTTTAGGTGTCCAGCCCCAAATAGACCAAGCCCCATGTATTGAAATACTTTTAATAACACTCCAGACTTGATCCGGTCTGTAAATAATAAAATCAGCTATAGGATTGGCAAAAATCCAACTGACCCAACCAATATAAATAGCGAACAAACCAATCAATATGCCGGACGTGAATAGCAGCGGCATATTTCGCACTTTCCCCAGATAACCAGCAAAAGCAACCACGGCACCGACTCCAATTGCATAACCCAGTACAATGAAAAACGATAAGTATATGCTGGGGATCCAATGTATTGCAAATCCGTAAGCAACTCCCAGCACAGATGTTCCAATTAAACCAACCAGCACAATGCAGGCCGGCCCCCAAAGCCCCACGCTACCCGAATGTTTGTAGTACTTAGAATTCCGCCCCATAAAATATTGTTCCCCAAGTATAAAATGATAAAGTATTTATTGATGATGAATTCTTGCAATATTTAACTTTTTTTTTGAAAAGTTAAATACTTGAGCATATCCTATCCTTGTACAACTCGTGAACACGAAATCCGAAACTGAAAGAAAGCATATACTGATTATATTAGTATATCAAAATAACTAATAAAAAACAAACAGAATATTATTTATAATTAAAAATAATAATGAGTATCAACAATGAAAAGATGTAAGTGGTGTGATGAAAATTCAAAGCTGTATACAGAATACCATGATCACGAATGGGGCATACCTGTTCACGAGGATATAAAACTGTTTGAAATGCTAATTCTTGAAGGCATGCAGGCCGGCTTATCATGGTTGACAATTTTACGGAAAAGAGAAAATTTCCGTGCAGCATTTGACGACTTTGACTATAGAAAAATTGCCTTGTATGATACAGAAAAAATAACGGAATTACTGCAAAACACAGGTATTATCAGAAATCGCCTGAAAATAAATACTGTGATTAAAAACGCTCAGGCATTTTTGAATATCCAACATGAATTTGAGTCTTTTGATAATTACATCTGGAAATTTGTAGATTTTAAACCAATTCAAAACAATTTCAAAAAGACCGAAGATATACCAGCACAAACCGAACTTTCAAAAGGAATATCTAAAGATCTTAAAAAACGTGGCATGAACTTCGTAGGCCCAACAATAATTTACTCATTCATGCAAGCTGTAGGAATGGTTAACGATCATGAGATATCATGTTTTAAATTTCATGAAATACGTGATATATAAACAACAATTACTTTTCCTTATCGAAGCAGAACTAACCAAACTTAAGTTGGTCAAAACAGCCATAAGATGATTGCGTGACTTATTAGCTGCAGACTTTTTCCGTAATTAGCGACTTTATAATAGCCAGAGCAATATTTTAATCAGCAGAATAATTGAAGTTTTAGGGAGAAAATCCATGATAGTTAATCCTTCACCAGCATTGCCACAATACACACTATTTTTAACAATAATTTCTTATGCATTGCTTTTAGGAACATGCGCCTTACTTTGGACAAAACGCGACACTTTAACTGTAACAATATACGCAGGCTCTCTACTTTTTGCGCTACTGGGTGGAGTTATCGGTTTTACTGGACTTATTGCAATTGCGATACTTTCAGGGCTATGCTACCTGGGATTTAGAAAATTTACTGATAGGAATGACTTCTACTGGGGAATGCTGATCAAGGTATTTATTGCTATAATAGGATTTATAATGATTTTTCATTTGTGCCCAGGCTTCCATAACCTGCAATTGCTAAAAAATGTTCAGATTTCAAAAGGCGCAGTTCCATACTCTCTTTTCTTAAACTATGACAGCATGTCCGTTGCGATAATTATAATGTTTTTCTACGATAAAATACGCCTGAAAATCGATAAAAACACACTGAGGGCAATAAAAATCGGATTCATATACGGTTTGGTTGGAATAGTAATCATGGGTGGAACCGCGCTTGGAATGCAGTTTTTTAACTTTGACTTTAAAATTTCACGATTGACAATTTTATTTTTATTCTGCAATCTGCTCTTTACCTGTTTCTTTGAAGAAACTTTCTGGCGCGGGTTTGTTCAAAACACCATAGCTGACCTGGTGAAAGTGAACTTCGTAGCGGTAGTGATTACAGCAGTCATCTTTGGTGTGATCCACATACCTTTTGGAGGCATCAACTTCGCGATCCTGGCAACACTTGCCGGATTGATCTACGGGTATGCCTACCTTCACCTCAGACGCCTTGAATCAAGCATAATCTGTCACTACACAGTCAATGTCGCACATTTTATTTTTGCTACTTATCCAATATTAGCAACTGCCTATAAGACTCAAATTTGAAGCAAGAGTCAGTTCCAGTCTAAACCTTTAGAAGCTCTTTCAACTTTTTTTGAAAGGGTTTCCTTTTTAAGTGCTTATTTAATCAAATCACCTTTTTGCCAACAAACGATTTAAGCAGGAACTAATATAGAAAAGTTATATTTTTTGATAACAACTATTGACTTTTCAAAAAATACACTAATATTTATACTATAAAGAGTTATAGTAGGAGGGAAGGAAAATGGATATTTATCCAATCCACAATTATGAGGAGCTTGAAGCTGCTCAGGAAAAACTGGAACAACTTCTTGAAACAGAGACTTATATCTGTGAAGAAGATGAAGCACTCATTCAACTGCTGACCATTGCGATTTCTGATTTCTTTGAGAAGAATCATCATACTGCCAGCATTAACTGTGCTTCAAATATGGAACCTCAGCCAGCTGAGAGATAATCCAGTAAAAGCACTGATCTGCATTCTAAGCACCACGGCTTCAAACCTGGTATCATCAGGTTTTCAGAAGTATTTTGCTTTTATTTTTACGAGTAAAGCAATATACCGTCTTGAAAGCTGTACTCTCTGAATTAAACTATCCTATATCATCAGAGGAGAAGCCGTGGACTCATCAAAGATCAAACTTTATCATGCTGTACCGTCAAAGATGCACGGAAAGTTTTTAGTTCCTCTAAGCGAGCTGCAACTTATTTCTGAAACATTATATAACGACAACCTCAATAAGTACCCCAAGCAAGCTATCCTCACTAATCAGGATGTAGAATTTTTGCATTGCCAGAAAAAAGATGTCCTTTTTCTGACTCCTATTCATCCTTTTGAACCAAACCGGGAATATCAATTACGCACAAGCAGCAACTTGCATGGTTACAGAATGTTTGAAATACCGCTAAATTCCCTTGATAGAGAAAAACTGGTCGTTTATGTCCCGTATGACCACATGACAAATTACAGTTACGTTCAATTTGATGAGAAGTTCATTACTGAAATTTCAAACTGGCAACACTTTAATAAAACTCAAAGAAATTACTGGCTTAATCTGAGTTGCGAAGAAAAACAAAAAAGCTCACACCTATTTACTGGAACTGCAATTGTGCTTTATCGCGGCAAAATCGATATCAGTAGTTGCCAGATAATAGCTATCTAGCATCCTGCATTCTCCATATTGTAGAGCAGTTTGAACAATTCTATGACCTTTCAGGCACAGAACAAGAGTTTATCGTTCTTGACTTTCAGGAAATGTTTAATGTCAATCCGGTAAAAATTGCCTACATGATAGGCAAAGCCGTAGGTGGACAATACGTAATGCCTAAAGAATTTGGCGTCAATCAACATATGCGTGATATTTGGAGCAATAAATACAAGGTAATGATTATCTTCCGATTGAAGCATGCCGTTGATACTGAAGGTTTCTCCCACCCTCTCATTTTCAGCCCGAGAAATCAGTATTTCCATAACTACAGTGTTCCATCCATAAAAGTTGAAGAAGCGGAAAAGCATATGCTCAAGTTTTTCAGCAGACGCAATCCTAATAAAATTGAATGCCTGGGTACTAACCTGACTGAACAGCCATGGGACATAGCAAAAGGCTATTTAAACCGTCTCGGGAAAAACCCTAAGACAAGCAAACAAATAACCATGATGAACCGTGCATGGTTTCACAACTGGATGAAAGAACACCGGCATCTGTTTGTAAATACAGGTAATATCATCCATGAAGATTTTATTGATGGTCTGTTGCTTACAGAATTCTGCAAGGAAGTTAACGCAGCTAAACAAGATCATTACGGAGAAAACGATGTGCCAGGACTCACGAAGTAATAGAATAAGTATAATGAACTGGTAGAAAGCTTAAATCAGAGCCCACGCAAAGCAAGATTAGTCACTTCCGGAGATATTTTACGAAGCAGGTTCAGAGAAATTTCCAAAGCCTCTTCGGCTGTTGAACACTTGATTGCTTCTTCAACAGCTACCTCGGCATCATGCATACGCAGCTTACGGATAATACGCCGCACAGCTCCAAGTGAGATCGGACTCATGCTCAATTCATGCAGCCCCAGACCTACAAGCAACGGTGTGTATTTAGGATTGCTGGCCATCTGTCCACAAAGACTAACCCAGATACGATTACGCTTAGCAGCCTCAACTACATGTTTGATCTGCTTCAATATAACCGGATGTGAAGGATGATACAGGTAGGCAACCCGCTCATTGCTGCGGTCAATCGCCATTGTGTACTGAATCAGGTCATTAGTACCGATACTGAAGAAATCCACCAATTGCGCCAGTTGGTCAGCCATCAGAGCGGCAGCTGGAGTCTCTATCATAATACCAGTGTCTATATTATCAGCGAAATCAATTTTTTCGCTAAGCAGTTCTTCTTTGACATCATGAATAAATTCATGAGCTTCCATCACTTCTTCCACACAGGAAATCATTGGGAACATAATCTTCAAATTGCCAAACTTGCCGGCACGAAGCAGGGCTCTTAACTGAGTTCTGAAAATATCACGCCTTTCATGCAGGCACAATCTAATTGCACGCAATCCCAGGAAAGGGTTCTGTTCAGCATAAGCTCCAACCTTCCGGTCAAGCTTGTCGCCGCCTACATCAAGGGTTCTCACAACAACCGGCTCTCCATTCATCTCAAGAGCCAGCTTTTTATAGGCAGCAAACTGTTCTTCTTCCGTAGGAAGGTGCTGACTGTTCATATACATGTATTCAGTACGGAAAAGCCCGACGCCACTGGTACCAAATTTTTTGGCAGCCTGAATATCTGAAATACTTTCAATATTTGATGCCAGCTGCACCGTAAAACCGTCAACGGTTTCAGGACGCAAACGACTTTCGCGAATGAGATCGATATAAAAACGCCCTTCCTCTTCGGCCTTGAGCTGGTAAACTTCCCGGGTCTTTTCGGTTGGGTTCGCAATAATAGTCCCGATAAAGCCGTCAACAATAACTTCATCATTGTTATGCAACTCAGTAAAAACATCAGCAGAAATACCGACTACCGCCGGAATTTGCATGGAACGGGCCAGAATCGCAGTATGAGATGTATTGCTGCCTGACTCGATAGCAAAAGCTTGTACTTTGTCGCGATCAAGCAAGGCGGTGTCTGACGGAGTAAGATCACGAGCAATTACAACCTGCTGCTGGCGGAGATGGTCCAAAGCCGGACGATTTGTATTTCTGAGGTTTGAAAGGACTCTTGAAGCCACGTCTTTTATGTCAGCGGCTCGTTCCTTGATATACTTATCAGGCATGACCGAAATAGCCGCGATATAGCGTCCGATCACTTTGTAAAAAGCGTAATCAGCACTTTTGAGCTGACTTTTGACCATATCTTCAACTTCATTGAGCAGCATTTGATCATCAACAATAAGCAAATGAGCATCGAAGATACTGGCATCGCGGGTGTCAAGGTCTTTTTGAATACGGCGCTGAAGATCGAGCAGTTCCTCCCGGGTTTTGTCGAGGGCAATGTTAAAACGTTGAACCTCGGCATCTACCTGCTCAGGTTTAATCGGCGCATCTGACGACTCAGTGAAAGATGTGTTGTGTTCCTTTATCAGGAGCACTCGTCCGATTGCTATACCTGGAGAAGCTGCGATTCCGTGATAAACCTTTTCCTGTGTTGAGGTATCGGTCACCGAAAATTATTCCTCTTCAAATTTTTGCTCAACCAAATCGACTATTGCCTGTAGCGCAGGTTCACAGTCATCTCCCTTGGCTGAGACTCTTATTCTGGTTCCGGCACCAGCCGAGAGCATAAGCAGCCCCATCAAACTTTTGCCGTTAACCGCTTCACCATCCTTTTCAACGATAATGTCTGATTCGAATGAAGACGCCAGTTTTACAAACATAGACGCAGGACGGGCATGCAGCCCTAAAGAGTTTATGATCTCTATTTCAGTTGAAATTTCCCGGCCTTCTGACATCATTGGTTTCTTTCATTCTTTCCTTAGTTTCGAAATTTCAAGATACGTTGTTGCTTTCAGACTAAACAATCAACCCAAGTTACATTATTATATCATCGCTTAAAATTCAAGCAATAATACAACTATAAATCAGCTTTTTTTGAACTTGCACCCGCAAAATTATGCACCTCAACACAACCTAAAACACTAGAATGCCAACAATTACACATTCCCCCCTTGATTTGCATCTCTCCAGCACTAACTTAATGACTTATGGCAAAGCATTATCAAATTTGCCAAAAAACATTCTAATCACATAAAATCCGAAACTGCGGTAAGAATATATTTATCAACATGTTTAACGGTATTTTATTAGAAATCATTTTTGGTTGCTTAACTAATAAAAAGTGAGGACCTTCAGTGAGTAATTCCTGGAAAATCGAAACCAATGCAGTGCAGGCCGGGTACGAACCGGCTAACGGTGCGCCGCGTGTAGTTCCAATCTGCCAGAGTACTACATATAAATATGACGATGCTCAAAGCGTTGCTGACCTTTTTGACTTAAAAGCCCCCGGGCATATGTATTCACGCATCAGCAACCCCACAGTCGAGGCGTTTGAAAATAAGATGGCAGCCCTTGAAGGCGGTGTCGCTGCTGTAGCGGCATCTTCAGGACAGACCGCTAACACTATTGCCATAATGAACTGCTGCCCGGCTGGCGGACACGTTATTGCCGCATCCGGACTATATGGCGGAACTGTGAATCTGTTCAAGTTTACGTTGAAAAAGATGGGTGTTGACGTCACATTTGTTGAACCAACTGCTACGGATGATGAAATCAAAGCCAATGTCCGTCCCAATACCCGCGTGATTTTTGCCGAAACTCTGGCAAACCCCGCACTAAAAGTACTGGATTTTGAAAAGTTCGGCAGACTGGCAAAGGAACTTGGGTTACCATTGATTGTGGATAACACGTTCCCCTCACCTTTCCTCTGCCGCCCGTTTGAACTCGGTGCAAATATCGTCACTCACTCGTCAACTAAATATATTGACGGTCATGCAACCAGCGTTGGCGGCGTAATAATTGACGGCGGCAATTTTGATTGGACAAACGGAAAATTCCCTGAATTTACAGAGCCTGATGTTACTTATCATGGTTTGATCTACACTAAAGATTTTAAGGATGCACCATTTGCCACAAAGCTTCGCGTGCAATGGATTCGCGATTTAGGCTCCTACATGTCTCCGATGAATGCGTTCCTGTCCCACACTGGTCTGGAAACGCTTCATCTCAGAATGGAAAGACATTCACAGAATGCTCTGCGCCTGGCAGAATTCCTTGAACAGCATGATAAAGTTTCATGGGTGAAATATCCCGGCCTGAAAAATGATTCAGAGCATGAGCTCGCTAAAAAATATCTGCCCAAAGGATGCAGCGGCGTGCTTTGTTTTGGAGTAAAAGGCGGTGCCAAAGAAGGCGAAGCTGTTATGAACAGTCTGAAACTGGCCGCAATTGTAGTTCATGTCGCGGATGTCCGCACCTGCGTTCTGCACCCCGCCAGCATGACCCATCGCCAACTTAGCGAAGAAGCTCTGAAAGCAGCAGGAGTTTCTCCTGACTTGATCCGCGTTTCCGTTGGAATAGAAAATATAGATGATATAATTGCCGATTTCGATCAGGCTTTAAATTTAATCTAAGCATAAACGGCACTGCATGCCACAGTGCCGTTTATATTTGGCACATTGCTAATTCGTATAATCTAAAATTGGAGCTATCGCATGAATTTTAGAAAAATCAATTATAGTGAATGGTCAGACATCTTAATCTTAAAAACACGCAAATAAAACTTTACAATAAATTGATTATAAAGCGCTTACAAACACACAGCGCTCCTGAAGAATATTACCTAATCTTACCCATATCTTACATCGCAGGGCAACAGAGAGCTACCTACAGCAACGTACAGCGACAAATGAATGGTTATACTATATCATGCGTTTCTAAAAATATATCTGGTTTGCAGGGATAAAATTCATTTCTTACTCCTTTCACAATCCAGTCACCTTCATTTGCAACATGTACAGCTCTGCTATCATGACAATCTTCAAGTGTAGCAACAGTGAGGTGTCCTATGGGAAAGGAAATCAGTGAAGATCGTTTTCATAGCTTAAAAACTGCACATAAGAACCTAAAGAAAACTTACAGGAATGCTTTGAGGTGGCAACAGCTGCCATACGTAAGAGTGTAGTTCGCCAATTAGGCGTCGATAAGCAGCAGCACTATCACCTAATAAAAAAAACTGTTTATAATATTATCTTTTATATTTGCCAATAATATATAGATGTATATATTGTATTTGCTTTACATGGTGTACATGTTTTTGGAAGCATTACAATATAAAGGAGAGGTTTTTATGTCAAAAGCAGTTATATTACTCAGTGGAGGACTTGACTCTGCTACTTGTCTTGCTATTGCCCGCGATAAAGGTTTCGACTGCTACGCTTTAAGTTTTGACTATGGCCAACGCCACACCAATGAGCTGCAGGCTGCAAAAGATATTGCTGCTTCAATTGGTGTAAAAGAACACGTTGTGATTAATATTGACCTTAGACTTTGGGGTGGTTCTGCGCTTACTGATAATCTTGATGTGCCTGATGTGGATACAAATTTTGATCATATTCCAATTACATACGTCCCTGCTAGAAATACGATCTTCCTTTCTTTCGCGGTAGGTTGGGCGGAGGTACTTGAAGCCCGTGATATCTTTATTGGGGTTAACTCCATGGATTACTCTGGCTATCCGGATTGCCGACCGGAATTCATTAATGCTTTCCGAGAATGTGCCAATCTGGGAACAAAAGCTTCAGATGAAGGCTGGAATTTTAACATCCATGCACCTTTGCAAAATCTAAACAAAGCTGAAATAATCAAAGTCGGACATGGTCTTGGAGTAGACTATGGAATGACTCACAGTTGCTATAATCCAAATGAAAACGGTCTTGCATGCGGCAAATGTGACAGCTGCTATCTGCGTCACAAAGGATTTGAAGAAGCCAATGTAAAAGACCCTACACATTATCAGAACTAGCTTTTTATTAGCTGTTAATACAATAAAATGCCGTTTGGTTCTCTTGGATATCAGGACGGTATTTTATTGTGTATTCTTATTTTTGAATCCTTCATCACAAATTGAAACGTTCTCCTTAACAGCCATATTAGTAACGCATTCCAGGCTGTCTAGCCGATATTGCCAAAATAGCTGATTGCATTGCTTTGACTCGTTGAATATCAAAATTAAACTCGCGTTATGGGGATATTTGATTAAGGTATCAGAAATCTTTTTTGAGGTAAAATCGCAGAGTTTTAAAAAAAAATCATAAAACATCACAAAATATCACAAATTCTATTTGACAAATATTAAATCATTTGATATATGTTAATTTTGAATAATGATTTTAGGAGAGCGTAAAAAAAGGAACAATTATGCAAAAGGAAAGGTTTACTGTCAAAATTGGCCAAGTAGAAAAAAATCTTGTTAATCTGCCCCAAAAAGTACAAGACAATTTTATTGCATTAGTGCATAATCTATCATTAGAAGGCCCGCAGCAACCCGGTTGGCAAAACTACACTAATTTTGAAAATATTCATTACCATCGTCACCTGACACCCAGGCATGTAGCATGTTGGAGGCCTGAAAAAACATCACAAACTATCGAGGTATATTATGTTGGCAGTCGTGAAGAAGCCCCATATTGAGATTACTTTAAAAGGCGAAGGTGCAAATGAAATTATTGGCTGGATTAGTCAAAAGTACGAAGTAAGTATTCTTGAAGATGACGCTCCTGCTGATAATGAACAGTTTGTTGATATCAAAGAAACCGAATGGTGGCAGAATAATAAACATAGAGTTATTACTGGAGCCCGTCACAAAATCAATATGACTCAAAATGAACTGGCAGCCCAGAGCGGGTTTCGTCAGTCAGTAATTAGTGAATACGAAAATGGCAAGCGCCCTCTCACCTTGAAAGCGGCGTTGAAGCTTGCAAAAGTTTTGGAAACAACTCCAGAGCATTTGCTTACTTAGATTTTAAACAGCATTTAAGATGAATTAAAAAGCAAATGGGTGAGCTGGACAGCCAAAAAAATTGAGAAAGTTCATGCTAAACAAGACGAGAAACTTTCAGCCTTGAATTAGTTAGTTTATCTCTCTTGGGTTTGAGTTTTATATTTTTGCAGTGCAACTGCCAGCTTACCTAGCCTCCAAGGCTCGTGAATTTATTTTCCTTCTCGTTTTGCTTTCCGTATGCCGCTCATCTCATTCTTTGTGGTGAATTTCCGGGCACCTGATACCTAGAGGCAATTTATGTCTTTCATAACAAGACTACTCTATCTCTATTGCAGCGAAAAAGAAGCTGTTTACTGCCTGCAATATTGCTGTTAAGTTCAAATACCTCAGCGCTATATTTTCCGCTGCGTTTATCGCTTTCAGAAATTCCTGCCAAAATAGCCAATACCTTATCATCACCAGCAAATATAACGTAAGAATGTTTATTTTTTTGCCCATTGCGAAACATCTGAGTTACATATATTTTCATGTTATTTATTTTTTAAACTGATTCTATCTAATATTTTGCTGTCACCTGTAAATACAATTGCATTATCGTTTAATAACTTAGGAGGAACATAAATAGCGACAGCTTTTTCTTTATCAAAAGTTATGAAGCGTTTTTTATAAAAATACAACTTTGATGCATCAAGTTTTTTAATGCCCAAAATCAGGGCCAATCCGATAATCAACAAAATACCAATGGTTAGTATTTTAGTATCTCTCATATTCTGTTTCCAAACCTCTTAAAATTATTAAAAAGTAGATGTAAAGTTTATAATATTCTCTAACGTATAAAATCCTTTTAGTTTAGGTCGATCTCCTCCTTTTTCTTTTATTGATGTCCTTGCCAACTAAAAGGAGTTCAGGCACATAGTCTTGAGAATGAGAATAATTAGCGTAAAAGAAACATTTATCCTATGTGCCTGAACTCCAATGAAATCAACCGTTACCACTGACTCATGTCAATTTTAGAGGAGAGAAGTAATTTCAAAAACATTTCAAGGTAACCATTTTAAACTTTTAGAAAAAAATAAACTCAAGATTTGTTTTTTTGCTAAATATGTGGAATTTTATAAATGATTCACCTTTTTAGTATGTTACTTCTGGTTATATTAAGTATATACTATTTATTAATAAATTCAAATATGAAATTCATTTTAGAGAGAAGAAAAGTGAAAGATTATTACCAAAACCTGATTTCTCATAAGTTTAATAAGCTTTTGAAGAAATATTCTCTTACAGCGGTTGAGCTGTCGCAAAAGACGAATATTGATAAGGCTAAAATTAGCCGGGTAGTTAATAAAAAGGGGATGTTTACAATTCCTGAACTGCATAATATCGCTAGCTTTTTCAAAGTGGATATGAACTACTTTTTTGCAACCGAAGACGATCTTCCTTCAAATATTATACCTGTTGTTGATATAACTAAAGATAAACAAGAAAGACAAATATATCAGATTACATATGAGTCTAGTAATAAAAATGTTATACTTGGAGTTTATGTGAATGAATCCCAAGCCACCAGTCTGATCCCCAAATCTGTTATATTAATAATCAATATGGCGTTAAAAAAACATAAGATAGAAAATAAGCCTGTTGTTTTCTTATATCAAAAAAGACTGCACTTAGGTTTAATACAAGAAGATCAGATTCTTAATGTGGCAACTGCAAAATACCATTCGTCTTCAAAGATAGATATCTTAGGCTTTTTAGAACAACAAGTCATAGAAATACCTAAGCAAACATATGCCGATAAGTCAATTCTAGAAGCTTTTATCTCGCAAATCAGATATTTAGACTTGAAACATGACTACTTATATAGATTGTTATCGGCTTGATATTCAACATCAAGAGACAACGGATTAAAATCAAAGTTTGAATCAACTATATCCACTTTTTCTATGTTCTTTATTTTTCTTATTAAAGGCTTGGTGACAATAGGATATAATATAACTTCGTATAATAACCTTGTTAAATATGCAATAATAATAAATTCTATCATCTGTGAATAAGACCAGATACCCCAAAATCCAATGAAGGAAAATATTATTATATCAATTAATTCAGCAATTAATAATGAAAGAAATAGCCTGACAAACAAGTAGCGGCCTTGAGTTGCTTTTTTTATTTTTTGCAGCATATAGCTAGAGGCTAAAATTGATGTAGAAAAGCCTGTTAAAGATGCTACAAAAACCCTCAACTGTCGTGAAAATACTGAATGAAAATCCTGTTGAGAAGGCCAGGTTTGAGATACAGGTAAATACAGTAATAAAAGTATTCCTAATATAAAAAATAATGATGATATAATGACAGCTTGCATGCATCGCCTGGCATACTTATAGCCATAAATATCGCTGATTATAAAATTTAAAATATAAGTGAATGGATAAACCCAAAATCCTGCAAGCAAATCAAAGCCACAAAAGGATATCATTCTTAAAGCTAAAGTGTTAGACAAAATTAGCAAAGCAGTATATACAGCACAAAAAAAACTAAATAATTTAAATGAGTGTTTTAACTGAATATGATTAAGTTTTTATATTGCTCCCATTTAAGAGAAGTTATAAATTAAGAGAAAAAATGGGAGTTTTTTATGGGTCGCAAGAAATGGACAGCACAGGAAAAATTTCAAATCGTGATGGCAGGTCTTAAAGGGCGCAAAATAGCCGAACT
>JAAEMX010000149.1 GCA_024225035.1 Lentisphaerota bacterium | reverse complement strand
GCTACTCTGCCTTTGAACCAACCAGGCGATGCTGCTAAATATCAATCTCCTCTTTCCTACATCCACGTGCCATTTCATACCTCCTTGTATAATGACCCGCTCTGGTCCGCTTATATCAGAGGCGTAGCGGGTGCTGTTACTATTTGCAGGGCGTTAACTTTCTTCCCGCGCTAACCCAATAACTCCTAACCTGTAACCTTTTATTCTTAAAAAATAGAAAAATATTATTTATCATAATTGAAAATTAATTTTTGCAAGCTTATAATAATTAGTCGTTTTAAGAGGAAACGTATTAAGAATAAAAGGCTTATATGAGAGTTTTGTTTTGTATCCTATCTTTATTCGTAGCTTTCAACCTTTGTGGCAAAGAAATCAATGTAACTTATCCTAGAGATCCGTTTAATCTGCAATTGATCGTCATGAGAAAGAAGGGATTACTGAAAAAAGAGTTTGCCAAAGATGGGATAAAAATAAAATTTCATGATATAACGAATGGTTTAAAACAAGCCAAGGCGGTAGCTGCAGGTAAAATTGATATATGTGCAGGTATAAATACTACCAGCATAATTATAGCAGCAGGTCAAAATATAAAACTACAAATGATAAGAGCAGTTTGCAACTCTACTGGTGTTCTGGCTTTGATGACTACTAACCCAAATATTAAATCAATAAAAGATTTAAAAGGCAAAACTATTGCCGGCCCCAGCGGAGCTACCTTGCACCAATTGCTACTCGAAGCATTATTCAAAAATAAAATGACAATAAAAGATGTCAATTATATTCCCATGTCAACACCACAAACGTATAAAGCTATGTTTGCCAAGAAGGTTGACGTTGGATTACTAACTACAACTGAAATTCTGCAAGCTAAAAACGAAGGAGCAAGAGTCTTGACGACAGCCAAAGGGTTAATGCGAGCTAAGTTAGTTGTTGCAGTTAGTGAATCTTTTGCCAAAAATCATCCAGACTGGGTTAAAAGATATATCAAAGTCCAGGACGAGGCAATGGCATTTATTAAAAATCATAAACGTGAAGCCTTAGAGCTAGCGGCTAAAGACCTTAGCATTTCCTATCAAGACGCTGAGTGGCTATATGATAACACTAAGTTAATAAATACCTTAGACATAGATGACATTAAAAGTTTAATAAAAGATATTGACTTCTTGTATCAGCAAAAACTGATCCCCAGAAAAGTACATATTCTGACAAAAGGAGCTGGTATACAGATAGCTTTTAAGAACTTTGTAAGAAGCCAAATTAGCCTATGTGCAGTTAGCTGTGAGTAGCCCATTATAGAATTTGCATAAAATTTGGATTTTTTTCGACTTTTTTTAGTGCCGTCAACCCAAATCGGCCTATTTTTGAAGATTTAAGCTCAAGCAAAGTGGGTTGACATCAACCTTGGACTCTAATTATTTTCGACTTTTTTTGAAAAATCATTGTTTTTTACATCAGAAATAGGCATGTTTAAGTGTTGTAACTCTTATTATTCCAGACTAGCCCGGTTAGGCCTCTACCTAGCCGGGCACT
>JAAEMX010000148.1 GCA_024225035.1 Lentisphaerota bacterium | reverse complement strand
TCGCGGTAACTCGTAAGGAATCTTTTGCTGCGATTAAGGATGCGAAGGTAACTGCCTGATGTTCGAAAAATTAAACAAAGCTGTCTTGTTGTCATTTGGCGAGCAGGTCGGAAGCAATTCCGGCCTGTTCACTGCCATTGTTGACTTTGAAGAAGTTTCCGGCAAGCTGGGCGGCTTTAAAAAAGATTATACTAAACTGGAACTGGTGGCGGCAGACGATGCCGTTGCCAGTCTTACGATCGGCAGCCAAGTCACGGTGCGTGGTAAAACTTATCGAGTTGCTGATAAGCTTGATGATGGTGGCGGTATGGTGCGAATTCCTTTAACTGACCCTGTCTCCGGCAGTGCTCCAGAAAATACTGATTGGACGGATATTTAAAATGCAGCCTATAGTTGATTTAAAAATCGAAGGTAATGAAGAAGTTAAATACGCTCTCGAGCATTACGGAGTGGCTGCCCAGAAAGCACTAAAAAGGACAGTGCGCAAGCTGTTGCGGCATTTGAACTACAAGGCTAAGCGTAACTTAGGGCGTAACCTAAAGGTGCCGCAAAAGGAACTAAAGAAGCGTTTGCTTTCTGACCTGCATTTCAATAAAGATGGTTCGGTTAAAGCCCGGCTCTGGTTTGGCGCAAACCCGATTCCGTTTCATCATTTAGGCGCTTTACATCAGTTAAAAAGTAAAGGTGGGGTCAGAGCTGGCAAACATTTCGCTAAGGGAACATTCGTTTATAACGGGTTGGTTTTCAAGCGTAAAAGCCAAGCCAGATTTCCCATTAAACGAGTAGATTTAAAGATTGATACTATGGCAGATCGAGCTCTTGAACAAGCGGGCCTTTACAATCAATCCCAGATACAGCGTAAATTTCAAGATATATTTAAACAAGAACTAAACTTTGCGGTGGGACATGAGTAATTTTCAAGAATTTTGTACCAAGTTAAAGGCCGCTCTCGAAGTGGATTTTGCCGATGAACACGCTACTGTCGACTGGCTAAAGCGTGAAGTTAAAGTCCTGCCCAGTCCGGGAATACTTTTGGATATCGAACAGCTCGACATCGGTGAAGATGAGGGCGACGGGCGGCTGCCTTTGGAGTGTTCTTTTGCCGCTTTCTGTATCTTAAGTATTTGCACTTCAACTTACGAGCTGGCAATAAAAGGCTTCGCCGCTAAGGTTATGGCGCTGTTACGGTATAACTCTTTTGGCATGGAAACCGTTTCTATTCCGGTCAATCTTTCCGCAGAAGGCGTGGACTTTACTCCGGGTAAAGCTGGATATATTTGTTGGGCGGTGACGTGGCAGCAGACGGTTTATGTTGGAGAGAATATTTGGAGTGGTGGAGTTACGCCAAGTGAAGTAAAATTCGGCTACACGCCTGAAGTTGGCGTTGATAACGAGGCGAATTATGAATCACTATGAAACCACTGAATTACAGCGCAATATAGCTAATATTATTCGCGTTGGCACGATTGCCGAGGCGGATTATGTCAAAACGAAGGTTCGAGTGCAGATGGGTGAATTGTTGACTAACTGGTTGGACTTTATCAGTTTTCGGGCTGCACTGGTGACAGTCTGGTGTCCGCCGGAAGTTGGCGAACAGGTACTAATTATTAGCCCCGGCGGTGATTTAGCGCAAGGTGTGGTAATTCCAGCTTTATATCAGCACACTTTCCCTGCCAGCGCCGCGACTCCAGCTATAACTAAAATGACTTTTGCCGATGGCGCTAAACTGGAATATGATTCAGCCAGTCATCAACTGCAAGCAATTTTGCCCGGCGGTGGCAAGACTACACTAATTTCAGATGGCGGTATTACCATAACTGGTGATATTACCGTAACTGGAAAGATTGTCAGTACTGGCGATCAAGTTGCAGGTGGTATATCTCAAATCAATCACGTCCACGGCGGGGTGAAAGCTGGCGGTAGTACTACGGCAAAGCCGCAATAAAAAAATAACAGGTTAACGCCCTTTCTATATATAAAAGGAAGGCGTTATGACTGGAATTGACAAAACTACAGGCAAGGCTTTAAGCGGGTTAAACCACCTGAAGCAATCCATTACAGACATTCTGACTACGCCGATTGGCACACGAGTAATGCGGCGAGAATACGGCAGTCGCTTACCACGATTGGTGGATGCCCCTTTAAACTCCTCAACTCTGGTCGACCTCTACTCAGCGACCGCAGAGGCGTTACAACGCTGGGAACCGCGCTTCAAACTGACCGAAGTAACTACCAATACAGCCAGCGCTTCCGGCCAAGTGGAACTTATCCTTACTGGCGAATACTTACCTAACGGCAAAACTATCACCTTGGAGGGGATTATATTATGAGTACTTTTAACGCAATTGATTTAAGTTTATTACCCGCCCCTGATGTAATCGAACCATTGGATTATGAGGTCATTTTTTCAGCGATGCTGACGACCCTGCGAAGCAAGACTCCTGAGTTTTCAGCGTTAGTCGAATCCGACCCGGCGTATAAGGTGCTGGAAGTGGCAGCGTATCGTGA
>JAAEMX010000147.1 GCA_024225035.1 Lentisphaerota bacterium | reverse complement strand
CTGGTCAAATCCGACCGTCAAAGGCGCAGAAACCCTTTCACCCGTAGCATCACCCAAATAAACCGCCATTTCCGTCGCCTAATCTATTGATTTCAATAAACAAACCAGAATCCATCAGCGCCTATTTGTCAAGTCATCTGGGATATGCGGATTAGTTTTTTTAACGCCGATTCGGAACAAGTATGCGGCATGGACAGGTAATGCTAAGTTACCACTTGTCCATGCCGCCAAAAATGAAAAGACCAAACCGGTCATTTACATGGTTTATAGGGCACTACCGACTACTATAATAGCCGCCAACCTGAGAACCAATCTCAATCGCACCCGTGACTATATCGTCAAAGCCGCCAGGGATGCCGCCTTGAACAGCAGCCAATGCAATGTCTTCTCCGAGTTTTTGTTCCTTTGATACGCTACTTGGAGCAGTTAAAGATGTCGGCTGCCGGTCCATGTGGCTGCCCCAACCTTCTGTTTTTTGTCCTTTGCCACCGAAACTTATGGTGCTATCAAGATCATAAAGCGCATTTTCGATTTGTTTTTGCATAACTATTTCCTTTTCTACTTATTTAGCTTTCTTTCTTTGCAAACTATCTCTTGTTCCCCCAATTTTTGATGGGTAATTGGTCGTTTGCATGTGATCTTTATAATACAGCTAGCTGATCGAAGATTGTCAAAAATATTAACAGCACATAAAACTCAGATGAATATTATATGAAGACATAATGCGGGTCTTTATATCCTGCAGATGGATAACGGGGTAGATTCCGGTAGGGGCAGAATAGTATCACAAGGAAACGCAGGTTTTCTGTACCAATTGAACCTACAGGATTTTTCCGACTCTAAGCTCTTGTTTTCATTGGCGTGAAATCAGTCCCAAACAGATACTCGTTAAACTGGGACGG
>JAAEMX010000146.1 GCA_024225035.1 Lentisphaerota bacterium | reverse complement strand
ACCGAGAGTGAAAATGATATATTAGTTTTGAAACCGTAAATGTATTCCCTTGTACGAAGTTTTTCCAACACTCTGCTTTTGCTTTATAATACTATTTTTTGGGGAGCTTTATAGCTCTGGTAATGTTTACTTATTGCACTCCTCAGCTTAGCAGCATCTCCAGCCTTGACAGCGGCAACAGTTTCAGCATGCTCGGTTGGTAATTTTGCCTGACTGTTTTTGCGTTGTGAAATTCCTTTTTCAAAAAAATCTACGGTAAGGGGTATCATTGACTGCAATATTTTATTACCAGTCAGAGTAATCAATAATTTATGAAACTCAATATCATTTTTAATGCACTCAACCGCACTAGGGGTAGCTGCCATATCTGCGCATTCAATTTATCAATATCATCGGAGCAGCTGTGACTTAAAACATTGTCAACAGCACCAAGCTCTAAAACCCGCCTTGCTTTTACCAAATCATTTAAATCTTTATCCCATGCTGCAATAAAAGGTTGATAACCGTAAAAAGGGTTTTCTGGAAACAGACAATTTATTTCAGCACCTGTTTTCGGTTTACTGATTATTACCCCCAGCATGCGGAAATGTCTCAATGCTTCACGTAATATATTTCTACTGCCCCCAAGAGTTTCGGGCGGCAGTCTGTCACCTTTCTGGAGCCTGTTTTGAAGTATATATTTCTGAATAGCATCAATAACAGCTTCCATTGCACTCTGTTTTCTTACAGTTTTAAACATACATAATGCCTTCTTTTTATTCAATCGCATTAATATAATTATTTTGCAATCCCCCCTCTATTTTTCTACTATTTTATTTAAATTGATTATATGATTATGAGAATAAAATGGAAACCTTGCATTGATAAAAAAAAATGATATTATTAAAGGATAATATTTTTTAGACTATTTACTTTGCTGATATTATAATTAAGGAAAAATATGCCCGCAGGAGAAATTTGCATAATAGTTCCATGCTATAACGAGCAGGAAAACATTAAAAACGTTATTGATGATATTATTGATAATACTCCATCAAAAGAGAAATGGACAGTTCTGGTAGTTAACGACTGTTCCATCGACAGTACTGGTTTTGAAGCAAATTCAACAGGCAAGGCTGACGTTCTTGACCTGCCCTGCAACCTGGGTATTGGAGGAGCTGTACAAGCCGGCCTGAAATACGCGGCCCGCTATAATTACGACTACGCAGTTAAGTTTGATGGAGACGGTCAGCATTTGGCCAAAAACATTGAGACCTTCATTCAGGAACTCAAATCAGACAAAGCTGATGTTGTTGTTGGATCACGCTTCTGCACAAAGCATAACGGGTTCAAATCAACCTTTATGCGACAGGTTGGAATAAAATATTTCCAATGGCTGATAAAACTGTTGACTGGCAAAACCTTTACAGACAGTACCTCCGGCTTTCGAGCTTACAATAAAAAGGCATTAAAATTTATGTCTAAACACTATCCGGCATTTGACTATCCGGAGCCTGAAGAAATTATTCTGCTGAATAAAAATAAATTCAGAATAATGGAAATTCCATGTGAGATGCGAAAAAGACAGGGAGGAGTATCCTGCCTGTCTTCAAATCGTGCAGTTTACTATATGATAAAAGTCTCATTTGCCATACTGATGGCAGCAGCCAGAAAACCGGAAGAGTAAGGAAAACCAATGAGTGCAATTCAAATAATATCAATAACAGGAAGCCTTTTCTTCATACTCGCCATCATTCAGGCGATTCGCTTAAAAAGACTAAAAGAAGCCTACGCACTGCTGTGGCTTATAACTGGGTTTATATTCCTCGTAATTTCCTGTTGGCAGGGAGCTATAGATATAATCGCTGATCTTTTTGGTATAGTTTATGCACCAGCTATTCTATTTTTATTTATGCTGGTTTCAGCAATAATAGTGCTTTTTCAGTATTCAATAATACTCTCAAAACAAAATGATCAGATTAAAAACCTTACTCAAGAATTAGCTCTTTTGAAAAACAAAGCGCAGGGTTGCTCCAAAGATTTACCGAATAAGGAATCCTGATTATCCATACAGCTTAGCTTTCGCCAAAAGCTTATACAAAAAAAGCCGCGCCTGTTACCGGCGCGGCTTTAATATTAAATATCAATGGTTAGCAAGAGCAACCAAAATGTTCTTTGATTTTAGCAAGTACAGCTTCCGGAGTAAATCCGAATTTCTCAGCCAGTACTGAAAACGGAGCAGAAGCGCCGAAGTGATCGATACCAATTGCCAGACCCTCATCACCAACAAAACGACTCCATCCAAATGTGGTAGCAGCTTCGATTGAAACGCGGTTCTTGCAAGCTTTGGGCAATACAGATTCCTGATATTCTTTACTCTGCTTGAGGAAAAATTCCTGAGAAGGCATTGAAACAACACGTACTTTGCAGCCTTTTTCACGGATGAGCTTAGCAGTTTCAAGAGCCAGGTTAACTTCTGAACCGGTAGCCATCAGAATCATGCTGAAGTCTTTATCGTCATCAAGGACGTATGCACCCTTAGCAACATCTATGTTACCGGCAAGCTCTTCACAAATAGGCTCAAGGTTCTGACGTGTCAGCAGCAATGCAACTGGACCATCAGCCTGAAGCGCGGCAGTCCAGGAATGAGCAACTTCACGGGCTTCAGCTGGGCGCAGAACAGTAAATCCGGGAATTGTGCGCAGCATAGCAATCTGTTCAATCGGCTCATGAGTAGGACCATCTTCACCAACGTAGAATGAGTCATGAGTAAAAACATAAATTTCATGCAGTCCCTGAATGGCAGCCAAGCGCAACGCTGGCTTCATGTAGTCAGAGAAAACAAAAAAAGTTGAAGTATAAGGAATAGCTGTGCCATAAAGAGCCATACCATTACCGGCCATTCCCATAGCAAGCTCACGAACTCCGAAGTGGAGGTTGCAACCATGGCGATTTTCGGCAGTAAAGCTTTCTGCACCTTTAATATCAGTCTTAGTTGAGGGAGCCAGGTCAGCTGCACCACCAACAAGAGCTGGAACCAGCTCAAACGCACGCTGTAGAACAGTACCGCCAGAAGCACGTGTGGCAACAGCTTTATCGACCGGAGAAACTTTCAAAAGTTCTTCCAGGAGATTTTCCGGAAGCTCGCAGTTCATCATTGATGAAATAACTTTAGCCTCTTCAGGATTGCTGTCTATGAACTCCTGGAACTTCTTGTCCCATTCAGCGGCATCTTTGACCAACTCTTCTACACGATTGTCACAGAAATCTGAAACTTCAGGAAGGACAAAGAAGTCATCTTCCGGCAGGCCAAGATTCTTCTTGGTTGCTGCAACTTCGTCAACACCAAGAGGCTCACCGTGAGATGATGATTTACCCTGTTTACCAGGAGAACCGTAACCAATTTGAGTACGACCGATAATCAGTGTCGGGCGACCGTCAGATTCCATGGTTTCAGCCAAAGCGCGATCACATTGTTCAATGTCATTAGCATCCTCAATGCGAATAACGCGCCAGTTGTATGCAGTAAAGCGAGCACCAACTTCTTCAGAAAATGCCAGTTCAGTTGAACCTTCAATTGTGATAGAATTGTCGTCATAGAAACAGACGAGGTTGTCCAGTTTTAAGTGTCCAGCCAGAGAACCAGCTTCTGCAGTGGTACCTTCCATCATGCAGCCATCTCCGCTGATCATGAAGATTTTATTATCTACCAGATCAGTTTTATCAAGGCCGGTGCGTGCCGCAAAATACTTATTGGCAATAGCCATACCCACACCAGAAGCAAAACCGCTACCGAGCGGGCCTGTTGTGATATCAGCACCAGCAGTATGACCGAACTCCGGATGCCCCGGGGTCAAACTGCCCCATTGACGAAACTGCTTGAGTTCATCCATTGAAAGGCCATAGTCAAAAAGATGAAGCAGTGAATACTGCAGCATTGAACCATGTCCAGCAGAAAGGATAAAGCGGTCACGTCCAAGCCACTGTGGGTTTCTGGGGTTGTGGCGCATGTATTTGTACCATAAAGTGATTGCGAAATCGGCACATCCCATAGGCATACCTGGATGCCCTGATTTGGCTTTCTGGATTGCTTCGGCAGACAAAACTCTGATGGTGTTGGCCGAAAGTCGAGCTAAGCGTTTGTCCATAACTCAAACATCCTTCTTGTGTTAATTGCTGTTTGTTATAGGATTTTTATATAAGAATAAATAATTCAGCTTATTATACAATGGTAAACTCATAAAATAATACACTCTTGTTAAAAATCAAGCTGTAACCATGTACTCTATCCGAAAGAATCTACTTGTTTAAAAGAATCAAAAGCAATTAACATTCAATTTGCCATAAAAAGTTCATTTCTATAAACTAAATATTCAAATCAGTACCAATTTACTGCAATCAAGTTTTCATGATAATAAGTTTTATATATAAATATATTTCTATTCTTACTGGCCACATACAATTCACATGTGTGAATTAGTTATTAACAGATAATAAAGGACTACTTCCAGCACCTAACAATAATCTAGCAATTTTTCTCCCTAAAATAATAAATTAACGGGAACAAAAACATACATCGCCTTACTCTATATAGCTTGATGAAGATGGGTATTTGCTTATTATTTTACTTATGGAATTATAATATCATTTTTTGACTATCAGCGTGTTTTTATACACGTCAAATAATTTCATAGACCTAAAATGACGATTACCTGATTTTATACTTTTAAAGACAAAATAGTAGAGTCGCAAGAACAAAAATATTGTAATACATATAAATATAAGTAGTAATGTTCCAACGCATTGCAATATTAAATGTATTACTATAATCAGATTAAAAACTCACGAAATAATTATTCTGCGTAAATTTAACATGATGTTATTGTATTTTCAGGAAGGAGCAATGTCATGCCTAGAAATAATAGCGTGATATCAGATCAGCATTTAGAAGAAGTTAATCAACCTTACGGTTCACAAAAAAGAAATTGCCTAATCTTTTTTGACGGAACTGCTCAAAATATAAATTCAGAGGTAGAAAAAAAATATGGAAAATCCATCATTGCTGAGTTTTTTACAGATACTAAAGCAACATCACTTGATGTTATCGAAGATGTAATTTCTTCCACACCTGTAGGGTACGACCAGTTTGAAGATATTAAGGCTTATTTTCCCGGCCCTGGTGCCGAACATTCCGAACATGAAAATCCTGCTTTTTGCAATCCAGGCAATCCCGGACACCATGATTATCTACCTCAAGGATCACACAAACACCTGCGTTCTAACCCTAAAGCAAAAACTTCAAGGTTCTGCACAGTTAATCAATACTACGGATACGGCTGGGAACATAACCTTTTTAATGCAGTAAATTTGATTTCCAATATTCCGCTGGACCAGTTTGATATATTTGTTGCAGGATTCAGCCGCGGCGCAATAACTGCTATATCATTTTCAAACGAATTAAGCAAAATGGGAATTACCATAAAGCACCTGTTTTTGATTGATCCAGTTGCAGGTTTTGACTATGGACATGTAAAGAATTTTTTCAATTACGACAAAGCCGACAGAAACGGTTTGCCTCAAGTCAATCCATTCATAATAGGCAGCAAAGTTAAAAAACTTGATATTTTCTATGCAACGTTAGAATTGCGAGGGTGCCTCACATGTCAACTCCCTATGAAGTATATGAATGGCAGCAAAAATCCAAATCCTTTATTAATACATGACATGACTGAAACAAGAGTTCACTTCCTCCCAGGAGATCATAGTCAAGTATCACATCGGGAGTTTAAAAACGAAGGCAGGCATTCTGAAGCAGGGAAATATGTTTACAGGCAAATTTACACTAGCCTGAGACAATATGGAATTAAAGTATTCACCTACGATAACAACTATTCACAGCATAATAATAAGGTAGAGTTTCAGGATATCCCATACCAACCACCAATATACGGAAATTATAGAATGAGACCCATTGCTCATTTTGCAAATAACTCAAACGGCTTTATGCGGGATAACTACTTTAACAGTTATGAAAATGATTTAATGCTCATAATGCTTGATTTTTTGAAATATACAGCACCTAAATTTCTGAACATTTTGCAAGAAGTGAGTAATTATCCTAATATTTGCCGGGCTATTTGCCATTTAACAAATAATTACCATGCGTTGCCATTTGTAAATCGTCCGGGATCAGCAAGAAAGCCAGCAAGATGCAAACCGTCCAAGAAAATGCAGGAATTCATCAAAGAAGTGTCTGCAGATACCAGCATTTTTTACAAGGGATACTTTAATACTAACAGAAAAGGCAGACACCTTAAGATTTTAATAAATGACGTAAATCATGAAAAAGAAAACTGGAATAACTTCACAGAAGTTACTTTTCTGAGAAAAACACTTAAAATTGCCTTAGTTGTCAGGGGAAGTTTTTTTGCAAGAGAGCAATCTTCAAGCGGACAAAAAGCACTGGAACTTATCAACACAAGATACCTGCACTACAAGAGGATAATTTCAAACTACATCAGCCATTCGCATCATGAAGACTTACAGCTTTGTGACCTGATGACATTTCTTCATCTTGACGGGCAACAGCTAGCCAAAGAAGCAAACAGGCAAAAGATATATAATGACATAAAAATTTAACTATTAATTATCGCTTCTGGTTACTTTATAAAATACCAGAAGCAATATCCAATTTCCTTATACTTGATCTAAAGTCATTTCCAGTTCAATATCAAGTTGCTTAACTAACTTATACAGGTTCCAGTTTTTCTTTTGCATCAGCAACCAGAAACGGTGTACCATTGCTGGATCATTAAACCATTCAAAGAACTCTTGCAGTTCTTTTTTGCCATGAGTTTCAACACGTCTTGCCCAGGCATTCAGGTTATCTTTGAAGAAAACCTCACAGGCCGCTTCTTCGAACAATTCCGATGTAATTCCCGCTTCCAATGGCTCAGAAACTCTAGCTATAAAATCCAAGACTTCCTGAGCTTTTTCACCAGAAACAACCTCCGGTCGCGAATCTTTTCCAACCATCACAGGAATAATGCTGTAGTCGACAACGCCGCCTTTATCAATCTCAGCTTTAAAGATGAACGAATAATCAAGTTCAGAACGAATAGTACACTTAAACTGGAAATTCCCCAGAGAATACACAATTATACCACCGTTATACTCTTCAATGCCATGCGGAATATGTGGATGATGCCCAAGTATCAAGTCGACACCGTTATCAATAAGTTGCCTTGCCAACTGCTGAATTTGCGGGTTTGGATAATCAATACATTCATTGTCCCAGTGCACTGAAACGATAAGCACGTCAACTTTTTTACGCAAAGCCGTAACTTCTTCTAAGAATTCGTCGTTTTTCAAAGTATTTGAATATGCTTTCTCACCATCCTGCTCTATACACTCTTCTCCTCCGCCAATTCCATAGAAGCCTATTTTCAAGCCATCGCGCTCCAATATAACAGGTTTTCTGGCAACATTTTTTGTCAGCCCTACCCCAAGAATTGGAATATTAAGTTTGTCAAATTCCGCCAAAGCATCCTTGACTCCTTTGACTCCAAAATCAAAGCAATGATTATTTGCAAATTGGAGGATATCAAAATCCGGTTTCAGCTAAATATTTTGCACTTGCAGAAGAAGTCCGTACAGAATATACTTTACGATAAAACGGCACATCGTAATCTGATATAACCGTCTCATTATTACCGAAAAGAATGTCACAATCTTTTAAGTTTTCATAGACAAATTCAAACGGATCTTCATCAGTCTGATCAAAGGCGTTTAATATAAAATTCCCGACAGCATTTAATGTAACACTCATCTCTCTTCCTTAATCTTATTCAATTACATAATTCATTTTTAGCAAAAATAACTTACTGAACTAAATAAAAAATAAATACATGATCCTGTTTTTTGGAAGATAGGTCTGCAGTAATAAAAATCAATACACAATGCAAAATAAATGCGTATTTTTCAAAAATTTATAAATTTATCATAAATAAACTTACATCAAAACAAAAGTCTTAATCCATTAACTATAAAAATATTATAAACATACGTACATTTACGAGGTCTCAGAATTTTTTGCTCATAACAAAAAGCAGCCTGACCTTTGCAAGCCAGGCTACCCATCTTTTAATTGAGTTGGACTCTTAAAATTCCCTACCAAAACCGAACTTCACGTTCAGGCATTCATTAAAGTCAGACTCTTTTTTAGGAGGTGTTGCATATTTGCGCTCTGGCTTTTTATGCCATACCTTATCCCAGGTTCTAACTCCAGATACACAATCAATACCGATATCAAAATATTCCTGATATCGCTCGTCATAGTCTTTGCTGCCGCCCTCCTTCATGGCACACAAGAAAATAGTATTCTGCACACCACTAGATGCAAGCCCCGGAGGAGGATGTAATATACTTTTCTCTTCAGGCAACAAATCTGTACTGCTCCAGAACGCAGTGACAGCACAAAGCCCTTCCGGCTCTGAAATAACTGGAACCGCCGCATCTCTAGCAAGCTGTCCGTTTTCATCAGTTGGAGTCAGTATCCATCTCTTGACAGAAAAAAGAGCATCATCAACCTTGTCCTTAAGAGTCGGTACTTTTACCTTTGGAATATTGAGCGGAAAATGTTTATTCATTGCTCGAGAGATAAACTCTTCAGTCTCTTTTATTTTTCTTTCAACAACAGCATAATACTTATCAGCTGTAGTAGGAGTATCCGGCATATCTGCCGGCTCAGGGCTAATGCTTAAGGTCAACTGTTTTTCCAGCTCAGCCATAGGATGGACACCGTGCTCAGCTTCATACTTCGCATATATCTTATCAAGCCCTTTTCGCATAGAAGCTCGCTCCTGACTTGATAAATTACCAAGCGCAGCATCCATTTCTTTTACAGCCTGTTCAGCAGGACCGAACTTTTTTGTCTGTTGGCTACGAAATTCAGCTTGTGCCTTTGCCCACGGATCATCTGGCTTGAGAAGCTTTTCACCTGTAACTTTTTGAGCAATTTTTTCATATTCATTGCCCTCTGCCGCAGCCTGTTTCTGAAGAGCATCGAGCTCTGACCGATCATTTAAATCTGCCAACTTAGCTTTAACTTCTTTTTCACGCAGTTCTTTAGGAGTGAATGGTGATATCTTCAGCTGAGCTTCAACTTCTTTATTAACAGTATCAACGCAAGAATATGCCCACCAGACTCCAACTCGGCGATTGATACAATGCGCCATAAGATCACAGGCCTCCTTGAACATATCCTTAGACCTGAGAGCTCCAATAAGCTCCTCCGACGACATTTTATCTTTAATCAATTTCCGGACATCATCACTCGGCTTGTAGGCATTTTTTTCCATTGCCTCCTGAGGAGTTTTGTTGTCCAACATTATTAACGGCTTGTCAAAGCCTTTACCGTCCCATGACATCTTTATATACTCCTACTATTAACTATGAATTTCCGTGGAATCTTTCAGGCTCAAACTTGACGAATTTTGCTCCAACAGCACACTTTTATCCACCTTAAGCGAGCTGCCACTGTGATTCAACCCCATCTCATCATCATCAACATATTGACGTTCCAGTTGTATCACCTTGGTAGAACCAGAGATGCTTTGTAAGTCATCACTAATATGGTCATTACGATCCATCGCTAACAAACCATCCCGGTTAATAACACTGTTATTGTGATCCATACCAACATCCTTCTTTTCTAAATAAAGAGATTTGGTGCTTGCAGAATAAAGCATATTCTGGAAAGGATCATTCTCTTCTCTATTAACGGAGCTCAATGCGTAAGCATCACGAATTGCTTTTGAGCTTCCGCACAGGTCTGGAAGAAGAGAAGTCAGGAAAGTAACAAATCCCATTCCGACAGCAGCACACTTGCTGCGCTGTTGAACCTTGTCATTCTTCTTTTCCGAACTGTTCTCAATTTCAGTTGGGAACAGGTTAAGCGTTGAAGCTCTACCCAGATTCCTAAGATGAAGGGCTGTCAAAGTCAGTGAAATTTTTTCTAAAATGTCTTTGATCATACCAATTTGCCAATAAATACCAATAGCTAGCTGAGCTCCATCTTTAGTACCGTTTACAAAAGACTTTGTATGATCATCGTCACAATGCGCATCAAAAGCCTCATTAAGGTCACTTGACAACCTGTAAACAAGTCCGATGATAATACTGCCAAGGTCAACGTTTGCAGTCATTCCTGTTTTCATACCGGAAAGAGAAGAAGCTCCCAGCCCAGCTTTAACTGAGGTTCCCCACCAGGTTGAAAGGCCGGCAGAATAAACTCCACTCATATAACAATTTGGAGCGGAGATACCTCCAAGCCCCGGGCCACATCCAACAGCACTCTTCATGCACGGTACCTTCACTTTGCATGAACCACCGCTGGCACCTTCTATGTCAGCGTAATCATCAATAAACCCGCATGTCTCATCAGGATCACCATACTGAGTTGACATTGACGCACCGCCATCTTTTACACTGATTTTTGTACGTCCTACCTGAAGGGTTATTGAATTACCGGCACAAATGGTTATGTCATTACCGGCATTTATATATTGGCTTTGGGCAGCCTGGTTCAATACGTCCTTATTGGAATACATATTGATACCTTCAAAATGCATTGGAGCGCTTTCTCCTCCAGTATTGTTTTTCTTCCATTTTTCGATATCATCCGCAAGGTCCGTAATTTCACCTGTACCGCTAGGGAAAAACCAGTTACACATGAACTTCTCATTTTCTAGCTTATAAGGTGTGTACCTCTCATTATCCATGCTGAACATGGTAATCTGACTGAAGTTCTTCTGTTTATTCTTCTTTCCAAGATCCTTAACCGTCATCGGCAGCGGCATTGCATTCTCAAGAGTATCAGCAACTTGCAGCCCTTCTTCTTTATCATTGGTAATCGCAGCTGAACGCATGAACGTTCCATAAATTCCCTGTGCGTTAGTCACATCAATTGGCGGACTGACTGTACTGTTATAAAGACTGCTGAAAATTACTGGAGCAGATGGATTTCCGTTCGCAAAGGTCAACATAACCTCCTGACCTTTCCTCGGAATCTCAAAGTGACCGCTACCAGCATCAGCCCACAATTGCCCAAAACGGGCATACATCCACATTGAACTGAAATCAGGCGAACCATCTTCATTAGTATTTCGCCAGTTCATTAATATTTTAACTCGGTAAGTATCAGCATCTACCCAGACTGGATTACCTCCCAAGTCTGAATTGAACTGCAACAGAGAACTTGCATCAGCATCTTCTGAATCACTATCTTCACTTAAACTTAAACTATCATCCGAAATGCCAGGGACAGTCTCAACAGTGATAACCCTTGCAGTCAAGCTTGTACTTACTTCAGGTATATAGCTCAATAAATCAGGACTAAACTGAATCTGTAAATCCTGAGCCTCAAAACTGGATGAATATGAAAATTCACTATCTTCATCAACAGAAGAGTTGCCTGTTGAAAAAGGAGTCGTTTTTGCTGTAAAGTCAATACTGGTAACCAAGCCCTGAATATCATCCATGGGAAAATCATTCAAAACAAATGCTGTACCGGAAGTGACCATGCAATTTTGCGTTTCTCCATACCAGGAACACTGTTGCGTACGCAAACGCTGAACAATAATCTCCTGCAGTTTATTTCGGTATTTTGAAGCATCCGCTTTGTCTTTTGTCATAGTAAATTCAGCTTCAAAGTCGTTAAAAAGCATATTGTTCCCGGAAGCGCCTAACTCTGTTTCTTGCGGGATATTTGTATCGTCATTTGCAAAGAAAGTAACATCAGCCTGCTTGTAGTCAAACTTATCAAGGCGAACCGCAGAGTGACCAATCCTTTCCCCCATTGAGAAACTACGAACAGCCTCAACGCCTCCGGCAGGATCATAGGTCAGATACATATTGCTTGCAGGATTCTTATCCCGCATTACCATTTTGTGAAATAAACCTTTATCGTCATCCTCTCCATGCGAGAAGCTATAGAAAATTCCTTCAGCTTCCATAAGTCTGGAAATAAAGTTTAAGTCACTCTCCTCATATTGCACGCACTGCTCAAAATCATAGTACATTTCCTCGTCCTTTGTACTATCACTGAGACTATCCTGATATTCTATCTGCCAATCATCAAGAATCCCTTTGATAATTGTGCGAGGAGACTTGTCATGAAAAACCCGACTTTTGCGAGTATTACTAAGGATACTCAGCTTAGGTTCTAGAACTGCTCTGTACTGGTACAGTTCTTTATTAATTCTAGCACTGGAATCATAATATGAATAATACCCGTTAAAATAAAAGCCGGTTATTATGCCATTGAATAAACGCCACCCGTTAGAGCAGTTCTTTATTTTTACAGTTGCGCTGCGCCCCAGCATATCACTTGCTTCCAAAGGAGATGAGACTGTCGGGGATAAAATAGTCATATTAAGATAGAACGGCTTAGAAAGTTTCTCACATGATCCTTTTGTGACCTCCGAAAGCAATACAGGATCATTACCATATGCATCTTGGGTGGTTTTGCCGGCTACTTCTATTTGAAGACTTCTTGTTGATTGAGTATAAGTCGCCATCATGAACCTCCTAACACATATGTTTAACGGTTACTGAGGCGCCGATTGCGGAAGAAACAGGTATGCCGGTAGCTGGGTTTGCGCCCATTATAGAAGCTCCTACCGTGCCCGCCGGCGTCATGGTTGGAGCATATATTTTTCTTATGTTAGGGCTCATGCTTATTACGCCAACGCATGCAGCACCAGCGGACTGGTCAGTAATAGTTGCGATGGGCATACACATATATAAATGTTTTACATCGCTCGATATTATTAAGTCGCCTAATATGGTAGAGCTTCCAAGAGTAGCAATAGGAGCTGACATTTTTTACCTCTGAAATTTTTATTTCCAAAACTTTTAATCTCTCACACTCACCGTGCTGACGGAGAGCAAGCGTTCGCAATAGTTCTCCATTTCAATCTGCAAAAAAGCACACTGAAATAGTTCATGAACTGCGATCAGAATTGAAAGTTTCTTCTCTCTCAGAGTAAAATGCTCAATAATAGCGACATGACCCCTGATCACGCCGCAACAGTAAAACTTGCTGAAATAATATACTGGCAGGGCCCAAACTCACCTCCTTATTCAGCCCTATAAATTCTCAAAACCCCATGACATAACTTTCCCAAAAATGACTTCAAGAATTCCGTAAGATATTTTAATGTTTTTACGTAATAACGTTTTATTTGGATTTAGGAGGAGTGTAGGCGCTTTAAACACATTGAATTGTGCAAAAAACGAATGAAATTTCAAAGCACCTTTAACCAGCATTTCTAATCTGCAAGTCAAAACTGCTCTAGTAGTGAGTTCACGGCAATAGAATGCCGGACATTTAAGATAATGCGCTCTCACAATTTAAGCATCCTCATTTCTATATTATAACTGCAAATATGCAGCGATTCCTTATACTTCATGCAATCTTCTCACTGACATTAATATCACAACAAAAGAAAAAAGCAAGTAATAATTATAAGCATATTCAAAAAATTACCTAACAATAATCTAACAAAGCTCAAACAAAGCAAAATATTAAATTTAATATTACAATAACACATAAACATTACAACAGAAAGTAGATAAATAATAAATACCCAGAATGCCAGAATTATTCTTACACAAAAAACCTAACAAACATTATATAAAATATCCAAACACCCACATCACCATTCAGACTTCTTCTTTCTGCCCTGTATCAGTTGAGATCAGCTGTCCCTGAGCCCACATTCATACTCTTCAGCAACCACTTCATTTATTTAAACAAAACCAATGAAATTTAAGCGAAATGCAAATACTTTAACTGAAAGTCATTCACACTTCCTTTTTCATTGGAGTATTTGCCACCTTGGGATAGTATTATCATGGCGGACTTGCCAATTATTTGTCTCACACGCCTATCGACATTTTGATATTCAAAACACATTTTAAAATAACAGCGAACTTTCTTTGGTAAGAATTTTTTCTTCGGGAAAGAACTATTTCAATATAATTAAAAACTAAATAAACATCCAACACCAGCCTTTGTTTAGATAATAAAAGATGCCCTGCTGCATAAACAACAGGGCATTTTAGCGTCGATGTAACAAGTATATATTGAAATATACTTTAATTTTTTATTCAGCACTCTCGTCCAAAACCAAAAGCAGCGTCAAGCTTTTTTTCTATGCGCTCAGGTTTAGCTTTCACAGAATGCAATGTTTTTTTCTTCCATTCCTTATCCCAGGTTTTGATCCCACTAAGACAATCAATACCTAAATCAAAATACTCTTCGTACCGTTCATCGTAAGTTTTACTCCCACCTTTTTTCATGGCACACATAAAAACTGTATTGGCCAAACCGTTGGCGGCAAGCCCCGGGGGAGGATGAAGAGGATTTTTGACACCAGGCATCAAATTAGAACTGCTCCAGTATGCAGACATAGCGCAAAGACCTTCAGGCGTTTGCTGCACTGGCACCGACGCATCGCCGGCAAGTTTACCGTTTGCATCGGTAGGAGTCAATATCCAACGTTTCACAGAAAACAATGCCTCAGATATTTTCTTTCTGGATACTTCTTTAGGCAAACCCGGTATTTTTAATGGGAAATATTTATCCATAGTGCCTTTAACATAACTCTCCACCTGACTTATTCGGTTTTGTATTGTGGAGAAATACTGATCACGCAAAGTATTATCCTGCGGTACCGGGCTTGGAACTATTGACTTGGTTATACCATTTTTCAAAGCAGCCATTGGATGAATGCCGTTTTCAACTTCATAGTCCCTGTAAACCTTATCAACCAAGCCCTGAGCTGCCATACGCACCTTTGGAGGCAGTGCATTTATAGCCTGCTCCATTTCATTTAATGCATAGTTTAAACCATCTATATCGCCACCAAGTTGAGCGTTCAGGGTTGCTTGAGTGTTTGCCAGCGGGTCGTTAGGTCTTAGAGGCGGTCCAGCCAGTTTGCCCATGAGTTCTTTATTGCTCGCAGCCTTAACTTCATGCTGTGCTTTTATTGCATCAAGCTCAGACCTGTCACCCCATTCGGCAACTTTGGCTTCCACTTCTTTTTTCTGCTGCTCTTCAAAAGATAAGGGAGATTTTTCCAGTTGCTTTTTTATTTCATCATTAACGGCGGCAACGCAGCAATACGCCCACCAAACCCCTACCCTGCGGTTAATACAGAAAGCCATATAATCACAAGCTTCTTTAAGCATATCCTTTGATCGTAACAATCCAATTAATTGCTCCGAGGTCATTTTTTCAGTTATTAATATTTCAACATCGTCATCCGGCTGATATAAATTTCTGGCCATAGCCTCGCTCGGAGTCATCTGGTCAAGCATTATAAGTGGTTTATCAAACCCTCTTCCATTCCAAGACATATTATTCCCTCATTCTATTTATTGCACATTAATGCCATCAGTTTGTGTACTTACTGAACGGGCAGCTGTCTTTAACGCTCCAACATCGTTTTTCAACGCTCCAACATTAGCTCCACTAACTACCATCTTGTTGCTTGAAACACTTTGATCTGAAGCCTGAATAGCATTTTCTGAAGAGCTTACATGCAGGTCCGTGTCAGCAGCAGCAGTCTCATTATCTGAGCCCGAGATTTTGGTACCACTAACCTTACCGCCGTCATCAGACATGCTGGCTTTTTTCTTGTCAGCCTGTATATCACTTTGAGATATTGCAGTAGTATTAACTTCCGCCACATCAACTGTCTGTCTAGTAAAAGCTCCAAAACCAGAGAGTGCGTTTACTATTGTATCCAATCCTACCGGAACGGCTGATGCAGCTTCATCAGCAAGCCCGAGATATGCGCCAACAGCATTTCCGTTAACATCAATTTTAGGTGCGTCAAGAGTAATCTTTTCACTACTCTTCTTCATGTTGTTATATTTCAAGCTGATAGCCGATGATTTAAGCTGGAAAGTATTCTTGACTTGCTTCACGGTGTTAACCACATTCATAAAAATACCATAAGTCATCATTAACTGTCCATACAGTGCCGGGATAGATCCCATAACATCCAAGCCAATTGTATCAGCATCACCCTGTGAATATTCTTTAAGAGCTCCTGACAACTTACCGACCAGCCCTAAAATATCACCAATCATGCTCTTTAAACTGGTACCTCCGCTAACAGAGGTGGACATCCCCTTCACACCACTGGAAGCAATATCAGCACTTGTTTTTGCTCCAAACCATGTCTTCATTGCGGCGGTATAACAACCCTGAATCATAACGTTCGGCGAACTAAATCCAGCTGTACCTGGCCCTAAAGACAAAGATGAGCTGAAAGTTGAAATATTAAACTTAGGCTCACTTGGAGGTGAATCATCAACATCACGATAATCCTCAACATAACCAGCATTCATGGCTGCTCCGCTGAATGATGTTTTCAACGATACTCCATTGTCTTTAATTGATATTTGACTGCGCCCTACCTGCAAAGTAATTGACCCAGCTGCAGATATCCTGATATCTTTACCTGCGTTTATAAATTGACTCTGTGCAGCCTGATTTAAGACATCCTTATTGGAGTACATGTTTATACCTTCAAAGAACATCGGAGTGGAGGGGCCGCTTGATCCACCACCAGAGTTTTTCTTATGAATCGCTTCACAATCTTCAACCAGCTGCTGAATTGAAGGTTCTCCCGCAGGGAAGAAGCACTTGGTCATGAAGGTATCATCTCTGATCTCAGGCTCTTTGAACTTGCCGTTCTCCATAGCAAAAAGGGAAATCTGACTGTATTTTTTCTGGTTCTCTTTTTTTCCCAAGTCATATACACTCATTGGTATCGGCATCTTATTTTCAAGTGATTCAGGAACAAGCAAGCCTTCCTCACTATCATTTTTAATTGACGATGCCCGCATCAAAGAACCATAAATGCCATTTGCGTCAGTCACATCAATCGGCGGTGAGACAACACTATTATAAACACTGCCTACGACAATTGGTCGACATGGATTACCGTTAACAAAACTAACCAGAACCTCCTGCCCTTTACGTGGTATTTCAAATTTACCACTACCGGAGTCGGCCCATAATTGCCCGAATCTCGCATTAAGCCACATTGACCCAGTGTCTGGTGAGGAGTTTTGCTTAGTATTTCTCCAGTTAAAAATAATTTTTACCCTATAAGTTTTTTTATCAATGCCTACAGGGTCACCGCCAAGATCTGCCCCAAATTTCGACAAGCCAGCATTGCTCTTTTCAGCAGCAGCTTTTCCATTACCAGTGTAAGCCTCTGGAATATTTTCAACCGTAATCACTCTGGCGCTGACTACAGAATCTATTTTAGGGCGTCTGGCTGCTATCCTGGGACGAAACGGAATATTCAAATCCTGGGCCTTGAAACTGGCAGAAAAACTTGCATTTGAATCACTGTGCATTGAAGCGCCAGCAGTGGAATAAGGTGCTGTTTTTGCCTTAAATTCAACCCTGGTCACCAAGCCTTTAATATTACCTGTCGGGAATCCTTCAAGCGAAAACGCCATACCTGCAGCTATCTGCCGGTTTTTAGTTTCGCCTTTCCATTCGTATTGCTCAACACGGAAACGCTGGGCGGAAACAGCTTTGAGCTTTTCACGGTATTTGGAAACATCCGATTTAACTTTCATAACCGAAAAATCAGCTTCAAAATCGTTTATCAGCATATTCTTAGAATACGATCCGAGGTCAGTTTTCTGATTAACCTTACTGTCATCATGATCAAAAAAAGTCACATCGGCCTGCCTGAAGTCATAATCATCCAGGCGGACAAAAGCCGGAACTATCTTTTCGCTAAGTTCAAATTTGTTTACAGCATCGTTGTCACCTTTCTGGTTAAAATTGAGGTGAAGCCCTACAGCCGGATTTTTATCATGCAAAAGCATCTTATGTATCGGGCCTTTATTAATATCCTCGCCTTGCCAGAAGCTGTAAAAAACGCCATCTGCCTCCATCAGCCTTGAGATAAAATTAAAATCGCTCTCCTGATATTGAACACATTGCTCAAAGTTATAGTATTTTTCCGTATCTTTATTACTGTTACTCAAGCAGTCCTGGTGCTCAATCTGCCAGGCGTTGAGTATATTTCGCATGATGACTCTTGGGGACTGATTATGAAACACTCGATTTTTGCGGCTGTTTTTTAACAATGAAACTCTAGGTCGCAAAGTGACACGGTACTGAAAAAGATCTTCATTCAGTTTATTTCCATGGTGTTTGTTTTCATAATTGTAATATCCATCAAAACCAAACTGCTCCAGCATACCATTGAAATACCGCCAAGTGCCCAGTGAGTTTTTCAGCTTTACAGTTGCGTTGCGCCCCAGCATTTCCTTCATATCCAGTGGAGGCACAGCTGCAGGGGAAAGAAGCTTTAGTTCAATACAAAAAGGCTCTGACAAAGCTTCAAAGGAACCTTCGAGAATTTCAGCAAGCAAAACAAGGTCATTCCCTAGTTCATCTTTGTCATTTTTGCCATCTACAATTATTTGAATATCACTATTGTCCTGGGTATAAATCGACATGCAAGTTCTCCTCTTCTAGCGAATAATAGTCAAAGCTGGTGACACTCCTACAGCCGTTACCATCGGGAATCCCAGAATCGGGTTGGCTCCTTGAATCACGGCCGTAATATTGGCAACAGGAGTAGGCATTTCCAAACCTCATATTATTTCGATTAAATTTAATAATTGGATTATTGTGTTGGCTTCTTTCTCAGGACATTCCTTCAAGCGCCAAATGATCAACTGTCATTTTACTGGCAGCTGATTTCTTCGAAACTCGATCAAATATAAGATTCCTCTACTCTCTGGAAACACATTAACGGCATAAAATGGTACGTACGTCTGATTTACTGATGCTGCAAATACTGACATTAGCGAAAACATCAATAATTGTAACACATTAATTTTCTTGATAAAAAAAATGCAAGTTCTTTTGCTTTAAAGCTTTCCTTACTCAACTCTAAATTCTTTCAAGTCCCCGGCAAGGCTGAACATATACAATCAAAGCAATACAGCAGAGACTTACATTAACTCAAACATCCTTTCTTTTTGCTGTTTGTTATTGGAAATTTATCGAATAACAAGCTATTTATATTTATGACGCTGTAGTGTACAACGAATATAATAGATTTCCCAAAAAAATCAACTAATAAATACAAGCATGTCTGAAAGATTTATAACCTCAACAATGAACAAGCGCGACCAGAAGCGCGATAAAACCTTACGCCCTCAAAGATTTAGAGAATTCCCAGGACAAGAAAAGGTAAAGGAACGGCTTGAATTATTTGTAAAAGCCGCTAAAGGACGCAATGAACCTCTCGGGCATCTTTTGCTGAGCGGTCCTCCGGGACTCGGCAAAACCACGCTTGCATATATCATTGCTAATGAAAAAGGCGCCAACCTTAAAACTTCCAGTGGACCGGTTATTGAAAAACCCGGCGAATTAGCAGGGCTGCTGACTTCCCTGCAGGAAGGAGATGTTCTTTTTATTGACGAGATACACCGCCTTAACACTACCGTTGAGGAATATCTTTACAGTGCAATGGAAGATTTCTTTATTGATATTATGCTGGAACAAGGTCCGGGTGCCAGATCAGTACGCCTTAATGTTCCGCGTTTTACTCTACTAGGGGCTACAACCAGGCAGGGAATGCTTTCCGCTCCTCTGCGATCCCGTTTTGGGCTGGCATGCCGCCTTGACTATTACCACCCTGAAGACTTGATTGAAATAGTAAAACGTTCAGCAGGAATACTTAATATTGATATTGAAGAAGATGGAGCACTTGAAATAGCGGGCCGCTGTCGAGGGACTCCACGTATAGCCAACAACCTGCTCTGCTGGGCAAGAGATTACGCTCAAGTAAATGCTGACAATATTATAACCGGTTCTACCGCAACGGCAGCTCTGGAAATGCTTAACATTGACGATCAGGGCTTGGATGAGATGGACAACCGAATCCTTGAAGCTATCATTCACAGCTTCAATGGCGGCCCTGTCGGACTCAAGAATATCTCAGTCACTGTAGGAGAAGAAGAAGGCACGATTGAGGAAGTGTATGAGCCTTATTTGATTATGGAAGGTTTTTTAGTCAGAACCCCCAAAGGCAGACAGGCCACGCCTAAGGCATGGCGCAAACTGGGCATTACTCCAACATATGGAACTAATGACCACCCTCAACTGGAATTTTAAAAGCTTTCAGACTAAAAACAGGTAATCTTAATATTAAGTTAGAATCTGCTTTAAGTTATATATTTAAATTATTATGTTCAATCACTTGGACTTAGCACTTCAACAAGCTATATTACAAGAAAGATTATAGATTAACGAGCATATATTCAGGAAGGATAAGTTGGATGAAAAGATGGATCGAGAACTTACTTGCATTGCAAGATGTTGATATGCAGATCATTAAATTAAAGATGCGCCTTAAAATGCTTCCTAAAGAGATCAAAGATATACAAAGCCGAATTCAGGAAGAAGAAGAGACTCTTCATAATGCCAAAGGAGATTTTCAGCACACAGAGCTTTCAATAAAGCAAACTGAATCAAAGATAAAAGAGCTGAATGATAAGATTACTCATTTGCAGCAGCAATCTTCAATGGTCAAGAAGAATACTGAATTCAAGGCAATGCTCAGTGAAATTGATCAGCTGAAAGAAAAAATCAGCAAACAGGAAACCGAAGAAATAATGCTGCTTGACCAGTTGGATGAGCACAAAAGCAATTTTAAAGATAAAGAAAAGCAGTTCGAAGCTGACAAAAGCAACCTGACAGATGAGGTAGAAGAACTCAAACAGATGGAGACCGAAGTCAAAGAACAGATTGAACACCTCCAAGGCAGTCGTAAAGATTATGAAAGTAAGATAGAAAGTAATATCCTTGGCCTATACAAACGCCTGCTTTCCAAAGGAACACCTCCATTGGTGAAAATCAACGATTCAGGGATTTGTGGCAGCTGTCATCTTAAAATTACTCCGCAAACCTGGACTCAGGCCAAAAAAGGCGCGGTTATATCCTGTGATAACTGTTCCCACTTGATTTACCTTGAAGACTAAATTCATAAAGCTTGAATATCTATAACCGTATGGAATTAAAAAGCTGTTAAGCTTGCATAATTTTTATTGTGCGTAACTGTATAATTGTAACTTTTAAAGTTTTTTGCGTATAAATTTATTAATACATCATCAGATAACCGGAACATTTCAGCGCCTAAATTGTCTCATATTATAATGGTAGAGCCAATACTTTATGAAGAGATAAATATTGTTTTCATCTTATTATATATAAACAAATTAGTTAGTGTGTTATAATGCTGGGTAATTCCAAGAAAATATGCATAATTATGGATCGTTTTCCTGACCTGCAAGCTCCAACTTTGCTTGAGCAGGTAGAGATACTGGAAAAGATGGGGTACTATCTGCGGATAATATCCATTAACCGTCCTGATGAAAATGTTCTTGAGCTGTTTCCGGAGCGCTTCCGCTCTAAAGTTCATTATCTCGGAAATTCATTAAAGGCTTCACCAAAAGCTTTCATGACCGTGCTGATGTTTTTTCTCATTTCTCCGATTAAATCGATTCGTACATTTGTATCTTTTCTGCGTCTGCAAAAAAATCCATTGCGGTCATTAAGACTTCTTAAAAACTATATACATGCTATCCTTTTAGTTAATCAACATATCCTGGATAAAGAAATAAATCATATACATAGTCACTGCAACCCAGATGCAGCAAACACCGCATACCTTGCGGCCAGCTTAACCGGTTTACCGCTAAGCCTTACAGCACTTCCTGGAGAAATATTTGTAAAAAGGTTTAAAAGTTTGAAACCGGCTTTATGTGCTTCTCAATATATTTTCACATTATCAAACTATGACCGTAACGCTATCCACGAAACCATATTGCATGACGTAAAACTTAAACCTGCTCTGCTCTGCATTTTCAACGGGATCGACCTGCAAATGTTTGATTTCGTTAAAGATTTTGACGTTCCCAAACCACCATATCATTTCATAACAGCAGCGACTCTAACCCGCAAAAAAGGCATTGACACTATACTGAGAGCTTTACACAGGCTCAAAGAAGAAGGTACTGAGTTCAGATATACCATAGTTGGTGAGGGACCTGCCAAGCAACCGCTTGAAGACTTGGCAAGAGATTTAGGACTAAGCGATAATGTTATTTTCTCAGGAATAATTCCACGCCATGAAATACCCAAACTGCTTGAAGAGTCTGACCTTTTCCTTTTAGCTCCAAGAATTCTTGAAAATGGCGAACGCGACTCTATTCCTACCTGCATGAAAGAAGCTATGGCAATTGGACTGCCGACAGTCTGCACTGAATGCGGAGCTGTATCTGAATTGATTGAAAACTGCGAAACCGGAATGCTGGCACCGCCTGACCAACCTGAGGCATATGCGGAAGCCTGCAAAAACCTGTTAATTAACAGCGATTTAAGAATACAAATCCTCCTAAAAGCCCGTTTGAGAATAGAAGGATCTTATGACATTACCAAACAGGCACAGTGGTTTTCAAAATTTGTGGCTTCTCATTCTGCCACTTTTTGACAGATCAATACTAGTAACATCTTAATTGCAAAGTTGTTGCTGCTTGTCAAAAAAACGTTTTTTTTCTAATAACCAGCCTATTTTTTATTTGACATTACTGCCAATAAAGTTATTTTACATTTAGAGGAATCGTATCATTCTGATTTTCAGAAAATAACAATTTTCAATCCTGCTTTCAAGAGATAGTCGTTTTGCCATGTCAGACATTAGCCAAACAGGAGATGAGATGAAAGTCAAGATTGATCCAGTAACCTGTATAGGTTGCGGCAGATGCAGTAATATCTGCCCTGAAGTTTTCGAAATTAACGATGGAATCGCACTAATTAAACTGGAACCTGTTCCACCAGGTTATTCCGAAAAATGCCAACTGGCAGCGATAGACTGCCCTTTAGAATCAATTTTCATTGAGGAGGTTAACCCTGTTTTATGACTAATTCCCAGCAACAAGATAAAAATGCTTCATTTTACAACAATCTGTCCAGCCTTTATGACTCCATGTTTCCATTTGAGAAACTATTGACCAAAGGGGAAAAATTAATTCCAGAACTGCAAAAGCGCTTCAATTTCAAGACACTTCTGGATACCGGCTGTGGAACTGGCGCATATACGGTAGCCGCAGCGAAATGCGGCTGCGAAGTAACAGGAACTGACATAGCTGAAGAAATGCTTTCTGGTGCTAGAAAAAATGCAGAAAGATACCAGGTTAAAGCTGACTTCATGCTCTCTTCAATAGAAAAACTTCCATGTAACCTTGACCGTACTTTTGATGTTGTTCTCTGCATGGGCAACACTCTCCCTCACATATTTCCGGGTGATCCACTTTTTTCTTCCCTGAAAAGTTGCCGACAGAGCCTTCACCCCGGTGGGCACATTGTAATTACGCTGCTCAATTATGCCAAAATACTCGACAAGCATGAGCGCATTGTTGGAATCAGCAGAAGCGGTGATTATGAATTTATTCGTTTTTATGACTTTGAAGACCAGTATGTTAATTTTAACATTATGACTATTGACTGGAGCGGTCCCAAGCCACAACATCACCTGAGCAGCACTAAACTTTTCCCTTACATCTATACAGACTTGAAAAAAAACCTTGTTGAAACTGGATTTGATGATATTGAACTTTATGGCGGCACTGATTTAAGTAAATTCTCTCCTGACAGCTCAAGTCATGTGATGATAATTGCATCAAGAAAATAGAGAATAAATGCATCAGGAATAAAATCTAACATAAGATAGCTATTCCATAATTTTGCATTATAATATCCAGAGCACCGCAAAACTCAAAAGGATTTTGGCTATGGCAACCAACTTTTACAAAGCAGCATTTTCCGGGAAATACATTCAAGGCGCCGGGGCGTTATCCACCTTGCCGGAATTAATAAACCATTTTGGAGAGAAAGCGCTTATAATTACCACGAAAACTCCCGTCAAACATGCTCTTGAACCTGTAAAAGCAAATTTGCCTGCTGGAACCAAAATTGAACTGTTTGGCGGAGAGTGCTGCACCTCGGAGATTGAACGCATTAACGGCATAATTGAATCCGGCTCATTCGATGTGATCATCGGACTTGGCGGAGGTAAAACTCTGGATACCGCCAAGATATGTGCAGACCAAAACGGCTGTCGTGTAATCATTGCTCCAACCATTGCATCTACTGATGCTCCGCATAGCGGGTGCGCTGTAATTTATACAGAAGACGGTGTTTTCGAACGCATGTATTTTCAAAAAAATAACCCTGATGCCGTGTTGGTTGATTCTCAGGTAATTGCCAACGCTCCTGTCAGATTTTTAGTTGCCGGCATGGGCAATGCGCTCGCGACGTGGTTTGAGGCACGTTCTTGTAAACAGACTCGCTCAGAAAATGTCGTTGGAGGAATATCTCCACTTACAGGAATTGCAATGGCTCAACTATGTTATAATACACTTATGGAATATGGCACCGCCGCAAAGCTTGCCTGTGAACGCCATGTTGTCACACCGGCACTTGATTATATTATTGAGGCCAACATTCTTCTCAGTGGAATTGGTTTTGAAAGTTCAGGCCTCGCTGCTGCTCATTCTATTCATGATGGTTTGACCGCACTTGAAGAAACACATGACTTTTATCATGGTGAAAAAGTAGCTTTCGGAGTACTTGCCGGCTTGCATTTAAATGGTGAACCTGTTCAAGTTCTTGAGGAAGTTTATAGATTCTGTGAACTTGTCGGATTACCAACGACATTATCACAAATTGGTTTATCCGGCTGCTCACATGATGATCTACTCAAAGCAGCAAAAAGAGCTTGCGATCCTGTAGAAAGCATTCATCATGAAGCCGTAGAGATTACACCGCAAAATGTCGCAGCAGCCATGAACGCTGCTGATGCTTACGGCATGAGCCACCTTTGAAGAAATGAACACTGCAAACGGGATGTTCCTCAAATTGAGCATCCCGTTTTATTTTAGATGCATTAGTTCTGTTTCAAGTACTCTTCAATTAGCTTGACTCTATCCCATCTCTCTCTTTTTTTATTGACTGTCAACGTCAAATTTACTGGAGGCGCTTTTATAGTGTGTCCTCTCCACTCAACTTTTTCCAAGTTTTTGGCCGCATATGGTCCGCAATCAATAGGCTCCGGATCGTCGAGACCAGCAGACGGATCTGAAGCTATGTCAATTCTAGCATACCAGAAGATTACTCCAAAATCTTTAGTCAACCATCCTTGTGTATCAATGATTGGAATAATAGTTTTATTCGCAAAAACATCTTTAATCTTTTCAATATCGGATGAGTTCACCATAATATCCACATCATGTGGTTTCAGTTCAATTCCTCTAATGCAAAGAGCGCAACTTCCCGTGAGCCACCAGTCAATATTATTTTCATGCATTACCCCAGCAAATGCGTCTAACGCTTCCTGCCATTTACATTCGGAAAAATATCCAAGCTGATTGAACATTTCCTCTGCATTATTCAAAAAACAGTCTTTTATCAATTTCAGATGCTTTGAGTCTGCTGGAAACTTCTTTATATAGCTGTCTTCATCATTTTGCCAGAAACAAATATCAAAAACAGGTATATATTTCTTATTAAAATTTGAGACCCGGAATATATATTCAGAGCTTTTGTCTTCGAAAGTAATTTTCACGTAAAATGCCCCCAGTGTTTTTACATTTATATGATGCCAGCATTGAGCCAAATAGACTATACATCATAAATATCATAAGCGTCAAGAGCATTGAAAACTTAATTTAGAATCAAAAAACTTGACCCGACTGCTTTCTGTTTGAAAGTATCTACCGGATCAAGTATTTAAAATTATCAGTTATATAAAAGCTAAATTATTCGTCAGAATGACTTTCGCCATTCCTTCCAAAACCGCTTTTCCCTTCCCAGTCGTACTCTTCTCCAACTTCTTCTTCTGGTTTCCAAGCTTCGTCCCAGGTATCAATACCACATGCGCAATTTACCCCGATTTTGTAATAATCAAGATAGCGTTCTTCATAAGATTTTGAACCGCCTTCAGCCATAGCACACAAATAAACAGTCATGGAGACCCCTTTTGCTGCCAATCCGGGAGGTGGCGGTACCGGCTGCTTGCTTTCCGGCACCAGGTTTGTGCAACTCCAGAAGGCAGCTAAAGCACACATACCTTCAGGCTTTTGCGAAACCGGGTTACCTACGTCACAGGCAATCTTACCATTCTCATCAGTGAGGGTCAATACCCAGCGTCTGGCCGATGCCAGAGCTTCATCGTATTTTTGCTTAGAAGGCATTTTAGGTAAACCTTGAATTTTCAACGGAAAGTGTTTGCCCAGTTCTCCCTCAACATAATTTTTAACTGCTTTAACTCGACTTTCTATAATACCAAAATATTGATCAGCTTTAGCTGTATTTCCTTTTATTTCGGTGGGGAAAACTGCTTTCTTGACCATGAAGTTAATCTGTTCCTTGAAGTCATGCCCATATTTTACTTTATATGCAGCAAGAGCCTGATCAAAGTTTCTTTGTGCAGACGCTTTTACTCCTGAAGGAGCGCCATTTACCATATCATCCAATGATTTTTTGATAGCATTCATGCTGCTTACATCTGCGTCCATGCCACCCTGAATTTTTGAATGCAGTGGTTTAAGCGGATCGCTGTCAGTCATATCTTTAGCGGCAAGCTTGCCCATGGTTTCATTAAGCTTTGCCACATTTGCATCATTTTGAGTCTGTATGGCATTTAGTTCTCCCATGTCACTCCACTCTGCAATTTTTTTATCAATTGCTTGCTTTCGGCGCTCTTTGGGAGGGAGAGGATTCTTCTTATTTTCCTCTTCGATTTCTTTATGCAGTTCTTTGATACAGCGATAAGCCCACCAAACTCCTACACGACGGTTGATAGATGAAGCCAGATAATCGCAAGCTTCTTTCAACTTTTCAGAGATTGCTAATTTGGCCAACAATTCTTCTGTAGTAATATCCGGATGAAAAAAAGGCTCTACATCTTCTTCCGGTTTATAAGCATTATGCGTAATTGTATCTTCCACTGTCTCATAGTCCAGTAAAACAAGCGGTTTGCTGATTCCTCTTCCGTCCCAAGACATAATTCCCTCCAGAACATTATATTTTATACAGCATTATTTAGCGCATCAACATTATTTTTCATCACACCTGTCTGGTTAGTGACACCGTCAGTTTGGCTGCCTACACCGGCGACATCAGTTTCAAGAGCAGAAGCTCCCGTTTGATTGACTGTAGCAGAAGTATCATCTACAGTAGTGCTCTGATTAGATAATTCACCTTCAGAATGTGATGCATTGAGATCCTGCTCGCTTGCATTAACATCGCTGCTTTGTACAGTTCCTTCATTATCTCCAATAGCTGCATCATTTTCCTGAGCATTGGTTCTGGATTCAGAAGGAGCACGAGTGCGATTTTCGGCAAGATTTGTCTCATCGCTGGCCAGCGTAGTAACTTCACTGGCCAGGTTCACTGTTTGTTCAACAGCTTCATCAACCAAACCATTTGTACCGCCTGTAGCAGTATCTGCAACATCATTTATTGTTGCTTCAAATGGAGCCAGAGCCGTACCATTCTTGGTTACTTTAAGGCCATCTTTCTTCAACTCGGAAGTTGTCAACTTGATGCTGTCATAAGCCATACTCATAGAAGATGATTTCAACGTAAAGTAACCTCTTAAAGCAGTAACATTACTTACAATAGTTTCAATCACAAATTTAATCAGTATTGCCTGCGAAATTACACCAGATGCTGCCTGCAAAGAACCAATCCCTGCACCAGTCGCAGCTCCGCTCGTGCCTCCAGCTGCACTTGGAACGTTAGTATCAAGCACATTCAAAAACTGATTCAAAAGTCCCTGAATATCAGAAAATACATTTAAGAAATTTGATCCGGCCTTTAGAGAAGTTGTCAGTCCACGAACACTGGAGCTTCCAATAAAACTGCCAAAAGAACTTCCAAACCAAGTATTAAATCCTGCTCTATACATTCCAGACATTGAACATGTTGGAACACGCATTGCGGCACGCCCAGGCAAGACAGATAAAACCGCATTGAAAAGCGGAAGGGCAACACCTGCCCCTCCCTGGTTCACATCTTTACCTCGGTAATCCTCAATATAGGCTTTTGTCGTATCAGGAGTACCAGCAGCACACTGCACAACAATACCTTCGTCCTTTATACTTATTGTGGACCTGCCAACCTGCAGTTGGATTGAGTTTCCTGCATTAATATAGAAATCTCTGCCAGCGTTAAATATTTGCGTTTGGGCAGCCTGGCAGAAAATGCTTTTGTTTGAGTAAATATTGACCCCCTCAAACTGCTCTATAGTTGAACCTCCTGTATCAGATTCCTCCTGCATTACTAGCCTGACATCGTCAACTAGCTGTTGCAGCGTAGGAGCTGCACTTGGGAAAAGGTATTGAGTGATAAACCAGAATTGGTCTTCTATGCCACCTGAAGGTTGAGTAAAAAAACCATTATCCATAGAATATATGCCAATTTCATTGAAATTCTGCCGGCTTGATTGATTCCCCAATTCACTCACTTTGTATGGCACCGGAGCAGTAATTGCCAGCGCTCCAGATGCCTGAGCTGCTCCTTCCTGAGTAACAGTCGCACTCCTCAAAACATTTGAATAATATGCTCTTGCGGTTGCCAGATCAGCCGGTGGACCTATCGCACTATTATATGAACTGCCTATAATGAGCGGTTGTCCCCGATTACCTTTGGAAAATGTCACAAATACTTCCTGCCCCTGCCTTGGAATATCAAATTTTCCACTGTTAGATGTAGCCCACAGTTGAGAAAATCTGGCGTATGCCCACATAGAGTTAAAATCCGGATTCCCGTCCGGTTTTGTATTGTCCCAACGGAAGAGAATTTTCACGCGATAAGTACCGCTATTCACCCGTATTATATTACCGCCTAGATCATAAGTAAACCTTTTCTCTGTACTGGGAAAGTTTTCAACGGTAATAATATTTGCCGACTGAACATCTGACATTTACGGTTGCCTGACAGTCAGTTGAGGCCTGAATGGGACATTCAGGTCCTGTGCCATAAATTTGCCTTCTAAACCGAACTTAGAGTCAGAAGTCACGTATGCGTCTTCTATGGCATAAGGGGTTGTAGTTACTTCAAAATCAAGCCCAGTAATCAGTCCTCTTATACTACCGCTGACAAAGCTTTCCAGCACAAATCCATTTCCGGTTGCTATCTCACGGTTTCGTGTGCTGCCATTCCAGCAAAATTGTGCTGCGCGAGCTCGCTGGGCACTTATAGTTTTCAATTTTGTTCGGTAGCTGGCATCTTCGCCTACATTAGTAACTTCACTGAATTGGCTGTAGGGGTCATCCAGCCGCATTTTTTCAGTGACTTGTCGTAAATCGGTTTTCTGACCAACCTGCTGATCATCTCCGGTAAAAAACCACTTTGTCGCTTCACGGTAATCATAGTCACCCAAACGAATAGAATTGATTCCTATTTCTTCACCGATATCAAAAGACTGAACATCCAGATCTGTACCATCTGGATCATATTTCAGGTTCATACTATTAGATGGATTTGTATTACGGAGTATCATTTTGTGCTGGAGCACATTTTTTTCATCAAGTTTATGCGCAAAAGTATAAAAAATACCTTCACGTTCCATCAATCTGGAAATAAAGTCAAAGTCAGATTCTCCATATTGAAAAACCTGTTCAAGTTTGTAGAATTTTTCAGCGGTGCCGCCTGAAGTCTGATCCTCATAGCCTATATTCCATGCACTCAGTATTGACTCAACAATACTTTTGCCATCCTGATCATGAAAAACCCTATATGTGCAACTCTGCTTTAACAGCTCCAGCTCAGGAGTCATAAGGGCATAGTATTGGAAGAGGTCTCTATTCCTCGCAGCTAATTCTTTTGTCTGGTATGTATAATAACCTTGAATCTTGAATTTATTAATAATAACGCCATTCTTCATTATCAAGCTTAATTTTAACGGTAATTTTTTTTCCAAATATATCGTAGTTTTGATGTAAATTCAACGTCAATGCATGGCATCTCCTCAACTTTCCACACAGAACTGGTTGCTGGAGAAAGCAGCTGTAATCTGAGTTGATATGGTTGGGACAAAGCTTCAAAGCTGCCGGGTAAAACAGCAGCCAGAAGTGCTTTATCATTTCCCGAGTCGTCCGTACCTTCTAAGCCATCAATAAATACCTGAAGATTCCTAGTTTCCTGAATATAAGTGGCCTTCCTCTCCCAGACTGGATTCAAATTTTTCCTCACATAATATCTTACATGAAAAATCAGTATTTTTCAATACAATGGCCAGTATATTTCAAGCTAATAAATGCTACCTTAGTTTATTCAGATTCAGGTTCTTCTCGACCAAAGCCATAAGCTGACTCAAGATTATTTGGGTTATCCTCTATTACAGTAGTTGCAGACTTCTTTTTCCACGCTTTATCCCAGGTCCTAACCCCAGTCACACATTCTATACCGATATCAAAATATTCATCGTATCTTTCATCATATGTTTTACTGCCGCCTTTTTTCATGGCGCACATGTAAACTGAAGTTTTTATACCATTTGAATACAGCCCAGGAGGTGGCACAACTTGAGATTTCTCGCCTGGGGTCAAGTTACTGCAACTCCAATAAGCAGCCAATGCACATATCCCTTCCGGTTCCTGAAGCGCAGGCTTGTGGGAATTCATGGCTATCAAACCATTTTCATCAGTCGGGGTTAAAATCCAGCGTTTTACAGCAAAAAGCGCATCGTCAATTTTACTTTTTTCCGGCGGTTTAGGCAGCCCAGGTATTTTCAAAGGAAAATGCTTACCCATTTCCTGGTTGATATGCTGCTCCACGGCTTCAACTCTTTGTTTGATGATACCGTAATATTTATCCCTTAACGAGGTATCCTCTGGTATCGGGTCAGGAGCAACAGCTTTAGTTATTTCTTGTTCAACTGCTTTCAAAGGATTAATACCATGCTTTGTCTCATACCTGGCAAAAGCCCGTTCCATTATATTTCTTGCTTCGCTTACCTTTTTAGGATCCATCTTACTGACAACTGAATCTATTTCATTAAGAGAAAAGTCGATACTATTATTCTGTGTTTGTTCATTTATCAGCCTTTGGGCTGATCTCATGGGGTTACTAGGATCAGTAATCTTAGGGCCGGCAATACTTCCGATGTCTTTTTTAATTTTATCGCCTTTAGCCATGAATTCATCTTCAATGGCTTTCAGCTCTGAAGTATCACTCCACTCAGCTATTTTCTTTTCAGCATCCTTCTTCTGTTTTTCTTCAAAACTCAGAGGATTCTTTTTGAACTCTTCTTCAATCTCTTTATTTACTGCCTTAATACAAGAATATGCCCACCAGACACCTACCCTGCGGTTCACACAGTTAGCCATAAAATCACATGCCTCCTTAATCATTCCCTTAGATTTCAAAAAACCTATAAGCTGCTCTGAAGTCATATTATCTTTAATTAAAGGAGCAACATCATCATCAGGCTCGTAAGCATTTTTTTCGATTGCTTCCTGAGGGGTTTTAAAGTCAAGCATTATTAATGGTCTTGCAAAAGCTTTTCCATCCCATGACATAATACTTTTCTCCTATTTTAAGTTGAATAATCTTTTAAATTTAAACTGTAATATTATGACTCAACGTCTATAGTTGCTGTTGTGAGTCCAGCAGCTACAGTGTCCTGATCTACACCAGACATTGTACTGATAAGTCCTAATATGTCATTATTAGCTGCAATCTTATTATTAGCTGACAGTTTTGCATAATTAGCAACGACCAAATTAACATTGTCATTAACTACATTTCCACTCTCTAGTAGCCCGGCATCATTGCCACTGGCCCTGACATTGCTATCAGAAACATTTCCGTCAACACTTGCCAAGCTCATTGTAGAACTATTTGCATCTATATCACTACTTTGCGGTACAATTACAGCATTATTTAACGGAGAATCACTTTCTTGATTAAGTGATGCTAAACTCATAGTTGAGGCAGCTGCGTCTCCTGCGCCCGCAGGTAGAAGTGATCTTACCAAAGCGACATAACCAGCCCAAGGATTTGAAAATTTTGAGACTTTTACCCCGCCTTGTGCAACTTCGACGCCATTAGTACTTAACTTATTGAATTTTAAGTCTACTTCAGAAGCAGTTAAAGCTGTCAATGCTTTTAAAGCAGTTACGGTACCAGCAACAGTAGTAAGGACTGCTTGAATAAGTAATGTTTGTACAAAAAGATTAACACTTGCATCTGTTGAGCCACCTGCATATGCACCGGCATCAGTACCAGCATTAGTTCCTACCTCTTTTATTACTTCTTTAATTAATTTAGTCACATTAACCAGGCAAGACCAAAAATCAAAACCACCTTTAACATTAGTAGCTAGACCAGTGGTACTGGAATTTCCAATTAGTCCGCCATGCTCAGCTCCAAACCATGTCTTGACTTCGGCCAGGTAAGTTCCACATAAAGTTGTGAGTGGAGCTGTCAGTGCCGCGACACCCGGGACTAGCGCCATAGAAGTACTAAATGAGCTCAGGGCCCAGGATGGTTCACTCGGGGCATTGTCGTCAACATCTTGATATGCCGCAATGTATCCATTGTATTTATTCTGATCACCAAACGTGTTAGCCAGTGCAACTCCGGCGTCAGTTATAGTAATTTTACTGCGCCCAACCTGTAAAGTAATAGAATTGGCAGCACTTATTTGGACATCAGCACCAGCATTAATAATTTGACTTTGGGCGGCCTGGTTCAACACATCTTTGTTAGAATACATATTGATTCCTTCAAAGAACATATTTTTACCTGCAGAACCAGATCCAAGACTATCTTTATATCCAACCAAAGTTTCTATTGAAGGAGCTCCTGCCGGAAAGAACCATGATGACATAAAACTTGCGTCATCATAAGACGGTTCAGAGAACTGAGCATTATCCACGCTGTACATTGATATTTCACTGAACCCTTTCTGATTCTTCTTCTTGCCAAGGTCATAAGCAGCAACAGGCAAAGGCATAGTGTTTCCAAGGGACGAAGTAGAATTTTCATAACTGCCATCATCACTGTTTGTCTTTATGGCAGAAGAACGCATTAATGAGCCGTAAATGCCTTCAGATATAGTTGAATCAATCGGAGGAGTAACTACACTGTTGTACAAACTGCCAACCACAACCGGTTGAGAAAGGTTGCCGTTAACAAATGTCACCAGTACTTCCTGACCTTTACGTGGAATATCGAAGCTGCCGCTGGTATGGTCAGCCCATAATTGACCAAATCTGGCGTTCAACCACATAGTTGTAAAATCAGGTGTATTATCAGACTGAGTGTTACGCCAATTCATGAGAATCTTAACACGATATGTACTGGAATCCAGCCATGTCGGATTTCCACCCAAGTCAGAATTAAACTGGAAAGCTGTTTCCTCGCCGCTAGTTGTAGGGACATTCTCTACAGTGATTACTCTGGCATTTAAAGTAGCGGATATCTTTGGCTCTTGAGTTTCCAGCCGAGGTCTGAATACCTGTCCTAAATCCTGAGCATAAAACTTTGCGGTAAACCCAGATGCAAAGTCTGTATCTATTGATGAATTAAGAGTGGAAAATGGTTTAGTTCTAGCAGTGAATTCAACCCTGGTTATCAGCCCCTCAACATTTCCAGACGGAAACCCTGTCATCTTAAAAGCAGTTCCTGCTGCTAGCCCACGATTATGAGTAATACCATCCCAATCATATCCGGCACAGCGTAAACGTTGAGCTTCTAATTTCTTCAGTTTCTTACGGTATTTTGCTGCATTGGACTTATCTTTTGTACATACAAAACCAGCATCAAACTTACTAATCTGCATTTTGTCAGCGTAAGAGCCTAAATCAGTATCCTGATTTATGCTTGTATCGTCGTAATTAAAAAATGTAACATCAGCCTGTCTATGATCATAATCATCTATTCTTACAGCATCAGGAACTACCCTTTCACCGAGAGTAAATTCACGGATAGCTTCGGTGTCTCCAGCATAATCATATTTAAGATTAGTATCAGCGACAGGGTTGGAATCTCTCAGAATAAGTTTGTGAACCGGATGATTGTCGCCGTCTTCGCCCTGCCAGAAATTATAATAAATACCATCTTTTTCCATCAGGCGTGAAATAAAACTCAGATCACTCTCTTCATACTGAACAATTTGTTCAATATCGTAATAAGCTTTGGTATCATCTGTACTGTTGGTCAAACTATCAACATAATCAATGTTCCATTCTGAAAGAATCTGTTTAATTACATCTGTAGGTTTTTTTTCATGAAACACTCTGCTTTTCAGACTGTTTTTCATAAGTATCATTTTAGGACTCAGAACAGCACCATATTCATAAAGTTCTTTATTGAAAACTTTAATGCCTTTTTCTTCTGTATAAGAATAATAGCCTTTAAAGTTGAAATCAGATAAAATTCCATTAAAAAGACGCCAGGAGTCATCTTCCTGTTTAAGCTTGACTGTAACATTATGGCCCAGCATATCTTTTAATGTAAGCGGAGAATTAACTGCCGGAGATACTAGTTTTAATTTTATATGAAATGGCTTTGCCAACTGCTGATAAGAACCCTTCATAATCCGAGAAAGCAGTATTTGATTATTACCGTAGCTATCTTTATCGGTTTTGCCATCAACTTCGATTTGAAGGTTGCGATTATCCTGGGTATATATGAACATAACTGGCTCCTCTAAAGAACAATTTCTGAAAGCATTGACATACCGTTGATATCACCAGATGAAAAATCATCCAGAAAGCAAAATTTGGATTCTAGAAGAAATATGGGGACACTTTCAAAAGGCACAACAGGAATATACATATCAACACCTCTAAAACTTTTTTAACTCTAACTATCCGCCTGCTGTTTTCTAAAGTGCTGTATAATTTCTTCAAACAAACAAAGCAGGCATCTTCGAAACACCTCATAACCGGTATACGCAAACCGGCATAGTACCAAGATCAATCCTGAATGTCTGCTGCTCAACTCCTGGAGAATACGGCAATTTTCTTTTGTTTTATTACGAATGAGAATCAAGAAGAAATGGAAGAAATACAATAGTCACTTCACAACCCATTTAGCCTCTTGAAGCATTTAAAGACTAGTTTTACGCGATATTACTCCTCAGTAAATTTACGCTATAATTTCATACTGACGAATTTGTATACGAAAGCATATTTTAGTTGTGACTTGCACATTAGAAGTTGAATTATCAAAATGCAAAATCCCCTGTAACAAGTCTATCGTGAAGTTCCCTACTGTCCTCATAAAGGTAATATTACAGAGCGGCAATTCTCCAAAACACTCTAGTTTAAACCTTTAATAATATAACAACTATTAGTATACTTTAAGCACTTGAAAAAGTAAAGTGTAAAATATTATTTTATTGTATAAAATCCTAAATAATAACGTAACAGTACCTGCTAAAACCATTTACTCTACATATATTTATAATGAATTAGTACAATAAAACATACAAAATGTTCAATAGAAACTGAATTTTTCTATTCTTGATAATAAAAAAAACTAATTTAAAGTACTATTCTTCCCTGCCAAAACCGAACTTAGTACCTGGAGACTCATCTTCTTCTGATTCTCCAGATTTATCCTTTTTCTTTTCCCATTCTTTATCCCAAGTTCTTACACCAGTGAAACAGTCAATTCCCAAATCAAAATATTCTTCATATCTTTCATCATAGTCTTTACTGCCACCTTTTTTCATAGCACACAGGAAAATAGTATTTTTGTATCCATTTGCAGCCAATCCCGGCGGTGAATACAAAGGCTGTTTGGAATCGGGCATGAGATTTGAACTGCTCCAGTAAGCTGCCAACGCACATATACCTTCCGGTTTCTGAACAGCAGGCTGCCCTGCATCGAGAGCTAACTTGCCGCTTGCGTCAGTTGGAGTCAAAATCCAGCGTTTTACGGAAAAAAAAGCATCATCTATTTTCTTATTGGAAACTTCTTTAGGCAAACCTGGAATTTTCAAAGGAAAATGCTTATTGATAGTCTGATTAACATACTGCTTAACTTGAGCTATCTTTCCCTGTATAGTGGCAAAGTATTGTTGCTGCAGTGCAGTATCCTTGGGGACAGGTTCAGGCACAATAGCCTTCATTAGTCCCTGCTTCATTGCTTCCATCGGGTGTATCCCAGCTTCAGCTTCGTATTTAGCGTAAACCTTATCCACCAGGCTTTGAGCAGCCATTCTTTCCTTAGAAGGTATTGAATTTATAGCACTGGACATTTCGGAAACAACATTATCCAAACTGCCAAGGTCATTATCCAAATGTTGGTTCAATGCAGCCTGAGACGCAGCCATAGGATTCTTTGGATCAGTTATTTTAGGTCCGCCCAGCGTCTTCATTGTCTTAATGGAAGCTTGAGCTTTAGCATCATGTTGAGCTTTTATCGCATCAAGAGCAGAACGGTCACTCCACTCAGCAACCTTACCCTCAACCTCTTTCTTCTGTTGCTCCTCAAAGGTCAAAGGTGATTTTTTCTGCTGTTCCGCCACTTCTTTATTCACAGCGTCAACACAGCTGTATGACCACCAGACTCCTATTCGGCGATTAACGCAGAAGCACATAAAGTCACATGCTTCCTTGAGCATTTCCTTAGACCTGAGCAGCGCAATAAGCTGTTCCGAAGTCATATCTTCTTTAATAAGTGTTTCAACATCTTCATCCGGTTTGTAGGCATTTTTTTCAATAGCCTCCTGCGGAGTTTTGAAGTCCAACATTATTAATGGTTTTTTAAACCCTTTTCCATCCCAAGACATATTATTACTCCTGCTCCAGATTATGTTTCAAGATCCATTGCTGACGTATTAACGATAAGGGCATTAGTCGGCATTGAGGCAGCTGTTGTTTCATTATCCACACCAGACACGTCAGAACTTGTCGCTGACAATTCTGTATCTGAAACGCTCTGGTCTGAAGAAATGACACCTGTTTCAGTTGAAGAAACCTCAACGTCTGACCCCATCGCATTTGTTTCAGTATTAGCGCCCGAGGTATCACTCTCAATTACATTGCCATTCTCATCAAGCAAGGCGGTTTTACTCTGGTCAGCTTCCATTTCACTTTTCTTAATGGCGGTGCTGTTTATTTCAGCAACATTGGTCTCAGTTTTAGTAATAGCCGCAAATGAAGCCAATGCCTTGATAGCATCATCAAGTCCAGGAATTGTGTTTGCAGACATTTCGTCAACAACTCCTATATAAGCACCAAGAATATTACCGTTGACATCAATTTTTGGAGAATCAAGAGTAATTTTATCGCTGCTTTTACTCATAGCATTATATTTGAGACTTATAGCAGATGATTTCAGAGAGAACATATTCTTAATCATCTTAATAGTGTTCAAAACGTTCATGAACATGTTATAAGTCATCAGGAGCTGTGAGTAAAGAGACGACAATGCTCCCATTGTATCAGTTCCAACCGTATCAGCATCACTCTGAGAGAAAGAGTTAAGGTCTTTTGACATCTTACCAACTAATGATGCGATATCGCCAAGCATACTTTTCAAGCTGGCCCCGCCTCGAACCGACGTAGTCATGCCACGAATACCACTGGCACCAATATCACCACTGAGTTTTGACCCAAACCATGTCTTAATTGATGCTGAATAACTACCTTGCATGAAGCAATTAGGAGCAGTTATTCCGGTTGTCCCGGGCATTACTGAAACCGATGATCCAAAACTTGGGATACTGAATTCAGGCAACTTCGGAGCATTTGGATCTCCGCCACGATAATCTTCAATATATCCAGTTGACCATACCGGGTCTCCAAAGCCTGTCTTCATGGAAACCCCGTCATCTTTGATAGTTATCTTGCTGCGTCCAACCTGCAGAGTAATTGAATTAGCGGCGCAAATCTGCACATCTTTACCAGCATTCAAAAACTGGCTTTGTGCAGATTGGTTAAGAACATCCTTATTGGAGTACATGTTAATGCCTTCAAAGAACATGGATGAACCACCGGAGCTGCCTCCGCCTTTGTGAATTTTCTCACAATCATCTACAAGCTGTTGGACTGAAGCCTCGCCAGCCGGGAAGAACCATTTTGTCATAAAAGTATCGTCTCTAACCTTTGGCTCTGAAAACTTGCCGTTATCCATATTAAATATAGATATCTGACTGTATTTTTTCTGTTTATCTTTTTTGCCGAGGTCATAAACTGCCATCGGTAAAGGCATTTCGTTTTCCAATGAAGCCGGTATTTCGTAGATATTCGGCGATTCACTTGAACTACTAATTGATGAATTACGCATAAATGAACCGTATATACCTTGCGCGCTTTTGAGATCAATTGGCGGCGCTATAACGCTGTTATAAAGGCTGCCAACGACTACAGGAAGCGCTGGGTTTCCATTTATGAAATTCACCATCACTTCCTGACCTTTACGAGGAATCTCAAATTTGCCACTGGTAGGATCAGCCCATATTTGTCCAAATCTGGCATTAAGCCACATTGAGCCAAAATCAGGAGAGCTGTCAGCGCCGGTATTTCTCCAGTTCATAAGTATTTTAACCCGACAGGTGGAAGAATCAACACCAACTGGATTGCCACCAAGATCAGCACCAAACTGTAATGCTGAAGTAGCTGCCGCTCCCGCCTTACTGACAGATTTGACATTGCCATTCGTAGCAGCCGGTAGTGATTCAACTGTAATTACTCTGGCGCTTAAAGTAGAATCGATCTTCGGAGTTTTAACTTTCAACTCAGGTCTATAAGGCTGGCTCAAGTCCTGAGCATAGAATTCAGCACTAAAACTAGCCAAGTCATCGGAATTCAGCGCTGCTTCAGAAACTGCAAAAGGAGTAGTCTTAGCTCTAAAACTCAAGCTGGTTATTATACCGGAAAGATTGCCTCCCGGGAACTCGCTCAAAGTAAATGCTGTCCCTGCGGCAACCAGCCGGTTTGCAGTTACGCCATGCCATTTGTACTTCATTGAACGCAATCTTTGCGCCGCCAGAACTTTTAGTTTCTTACGATACTTTGAGGCATCTGCTTTACTCTTCATGACAGTAAAACCAGCATCAAAGTCATTCATCAACATATTTTTGGCATAACTTCCAAGATCAGTCTTTTGATTGACACTGGTATCATCATAGTTAAAAAAAGTAACATCAGCTTGCTTGAAGTCATAATCATCGATGCGGACAGCATCAGGAGCGACACTTTCTCCCAATGCAAATTTATGCACCGCATTTTCGGGACCTCCAGGATCAAATTTCAACTTCATATCTGCAACGGAATTAGAGTCATGCAGAATCATTTTGTGCATAGGCCCTTTTTTCTCGTCTTCACCTTGCCAGAAGCTATAAAAGACACCTTCAGCTTCCATCAGGCGTGAGATAAAATCAAAATCACTTTCTTCAAACTGCACACACTGTTCAAACTCATAATATTTCTTTACTTCATTAGAACTGCTTTCAAGTCCATCCAGAAAGTCGATTTTCCATGCAGAAAGAATATTTTTGATTATAGTGCGTGGCGAAACATTGTGGAAGACCCGGTTCTTGCGACTGTTTTTAAGCAGGTACATTTTGGGTCTCAATGTCACGCGGTACTGATAGAGGTCAGTATTACTTACGGCATCCTTATGCCGTGTTTCATAACAGTAATAACCTTCAAAAATAAAATCGGTAATAACTCCGTTAAAAAAACGCCAGCCCCCAACACTATTCCGTAATTTTACCGTAATATTACGGCCCAGCATTTCCTCAACAGTCAAAGGACTGTTAACCGCAGGGGTAAGTACCTTTAAATAGAGACTATATGGAGCACCAAGTGCTTCATATGATCCTTCAAGTACTTCAGCCAGCAAAACATTATCATTACCAGATGAGTCTTTACCTTCCTTACCATTTACAATGATTTGAAGGTCACGATTATCTTGTGTATAAACAGGCATACTGACCTCCTGAACGCTAACGGATTATTGTAATGGCTGGTGACATTGCAATTACTTCAACAGTAGGTGCACCAAAAAGAGCAGGATTGGATCCGGTGACAACAGATGTCATCGTTGCAACCGGCCTGCCCAGTCTGATTTTGTTGATACTCGTTGTAACAGCCGTAATAGCTCCAATACAAAGAGGTCCAGTAACTGGATCCCCCATGTCTGCAGCAGGTAATCCCATTCTAATACAAGTGACACATGTCCCTATAGCAGGAGCACCTGTAGCGGACATACTAGCGAGTGTAGCGACAGGAAAAGGCATTATAACACCTCAATTATTTGATTTTATAAATAAAATCTTTCTCGTTCGCTTCAAGCTCAACTTTCTTTGTTGTTTTACCTTCCATCGTGCGAACGAGCATTTCGCGACCCAGTTCCGGTAGAATCGTGTTTGTAATAATGTTGTCCAGCATACGTGCACCGGATTCGATTTCAGAACTGCGACAAATGATCAGCTCTCTCACTCGCTGAGAATATGACATATCAGCGCCATAGTTCTCCTTAATGCGCTGTCTTATCCGTTCAAGTTTTAAGTCGACAATCTTGCATAAAACATCTTCAGGCAGCGGATAATACGGGACCACTACCAAACGCCCCAATAATGCGGCCGGGAACTTTTTAAGTAAAGCCGGGCGCAGCATTTCACATATTTTATCGTGAGAAGGCATCAGTTCAGGATCAGAACTGGCAGCCAGAATCTCATCGGTTCCAACATTAGTTGTCAGCAGAATTACTGTGTTTCTGAAGTTGATCAACCTGCCTTCACCATCTTCCATCCGCCCCTTATCAAAGACCTGATAGAAAATTTCATGAACATCCTGATGAGCTTTTTCAACTTCATCCAGCAGCACTACTGAATATGGTTTTTTCCTCACAGCTTCAGTAAGCACGCCACCTTCTCCGTAACCGACGTATCCCGGAGGTGCGCCTTTCAGAGTTGAAACAGTATGCGCTTCCTGAAATTCGCTCATATTAATAGTGACCAGGTTTTGTTCTCCGCCGTAAAGGGCTTCAGACAAAGCAAGTGCCGTTTCAGTTTTACCGATACCACTCGGTCCGCAAAGCATCATTACTGCAATAGGTTTGCTGGGATCAGACAGGTTTGCGCGAGCGGTTCGGATACGGCTTGAAACCATTTCCATTGCGTTTTCCTGCCCAATAACTCTCTTACCAAGAATTTCAGGTAATTTCAAAACACTGTTCAACTCATCACACACCATTCTTCCTAGTGGAATACCAGTCCATTCACTGATGATGGTAGCAATATTTTGTTCATCAACTTCAGATGAAACCATAGGAACTTCGCCCTGAATCTCATGCAGTTTCTTCTGATTCTTGTTGAGTTCCTGATGTATTTTCTTGCGTTCCGCTGCTTTCAGGTCTTTATTCTGAAGTTTTTTTCTGCTTTCCTGAATCTTTTCAACCAGCTCTTTTTCCTTGTCCCATTCGACAATCCGTTTTTTATGATTCTCACGGATTTCCTTGAGCTGAGCATTTACATTTTTAAGACGTTCTTTACGGTCAAACCCTGCAGCTGACTCTTTTTCAATAATACCAAGCTCGGTTTCAAGGCTTTCGATACTGCGACGCATGTCTTCAATTTCTGCAGGCTCTGCTGATTGACTAATAGCAACACGAGCTGCAGCCGTATCCAGTACACTAACAGATTTATCAGGCAGCTGACGAGCAGGAATATAGCGTCTTGAAAGCGTCACTGATGCTTCTAAAGCATTATCAAGCAACAACACTTTATGATGCTTTTCCATAACACCAGCCACACCGCGCATCATGCGCAATGCACGATCATCGTCCGGCTCATCAATCAGAATATTCTGAAAGCGCCTGGTCAAAGCAGCGTCTTTCTCAAAGTACTTTTTATATTCAGCCCAAGTGGTTGCGGCAATTGTACGTAAGGTACCGCGAGCCAAAGCTGGTTTCAGCAGGTTTGCTGCGTCACTTTGTCCAGCAGAGCCCCCTGCCCCAATCAAAGTATGAGCTTCATCAATAAACATAATGATAGGTACATCAGAAGCGCGAACTTCTTCAATAACCTGTTTCAGGCGATTTTCAAATTCACCTTTCATGCTCGCTCCGGCCTGCAACAAGCCAATATCAAGCATAATAAGCCGAACGTTGCGTAATGGCGGCGGGACGTCCCCAGCCGCAATTCGCTGTGCAAAACCTTCAACTACAGCAGTTTTACCTACACCAGCCTCACCGGTCAAAATCGGATTGTTTTGACGGCGACGCATTAGAATATCTACAATCTTGCGAATCTCTTCATCACGCCCAACAATCGGGTCAAGTTTGCCTTCGCGAGCCTGCTGCGTCAAATCTGTACAGAATTGTTTCAGGGCCTCCTGCTTACCCATTTGTGCTGGAGCCATAGCACCAGACTCAGAACCTACCCCATGGTCGGCCGCAATACCTGTACCATCTGAAGCTGCAAGCCCTTCTTCACGGCTGCCAGTAGTAATTTTATAAAAATTATCTGAAAGGTCATCGAGCTTAATTTTATCAAACTGCTCACTTATTTCGCGCAGCACGTTATTGAGTTCACGAGTGCGTTTTGCAGCCAGAAGCATGTCTCCTGTTCTTACTGAAAAACGCTTAAACATCAATGACGAGACCAACCATGCTTCTTTAATTATCAGCTCAATGTGAGGTGAAAAGTCCTGAATACTGGTTGAGCCGCGAGGCAAGCTGTCAAGCTGAGCAGTCAAATCCTTCGCAAGCCGTGCCTCATCAATTTCAAAATGATGAATTATTTTATGTAAATCTGTGTCATCTGTCTGAAAAATCTGGTTGAGCCAGTGCACCAGCTCAACATAAGGGTTACCTCGCATTTTACAGAAAACAGTAGCGCTTTCAATGCTTTTATAAGCAACATCATTAAGTTTTCCAAACAGTTCTGTTCTTTTTATTTCAGCCATATGTCCTCCAGTCTGACCGGTTCTCCTGAATCAACTGTAAATATCTGAACCATAATAATAGTGATCTCCAATAATCCTCACATCCTCACTATCGCTGGTAAAATCCTTGCTCTTGAGCCAGGTTGTACGCCCTAGAAGGCCGTAACTCCCTAACTGAGTTTCAGGCACTTCTTCAGCTTTCAAAATAAGCACGGCTTCCCATTGAAACGGCTTATCAAGATAATACCTGACCCAATTAACCATTCGGGTATTTGAACTGCTGCCCGGCAAAAGACGTTCAAAATCTTTCAGTCCCATGGGCCCCATCCAAATACGGAATTTCTCGGTAACCGTATATTGCGATTCACCAAGAACCGCGTTAACACCTAAGGTTGCCGAATCACGTTTCAAGCCAAGGCGACACCAGTTAGTAGTATCCAGTTTCAAACTGGTACCGACATACTCCTGCACCTCAACCGGAACTTCAAAAAAGTTAGCCAGAATCTTCTGCAAACCTTCAGCCGGACGCTGATGTCCTACTAAAAGTCCGCTCTGATAGATTCTCGCATAATAAGGAATACCATCCCAATCTTCACACTCTTCGTCACCGCTGCCGGCAAAGCACGCTAACTGCTTAGAAATCCAGTCATCAGAACGATCAAAGCTGACCGCCTGTTCATTACGTGCCCAGGAACGATAAAAAAGCGAAATCATTCTGTGATGAAAGACATCCAGAAAACATCGCAGTGTCGGATCAAGGTGATTTCTTACTCTTCTATAAATATACTCAGTAAAGCGTAACGGCATCGGGCCGTTACAGCCTAAAAGCCCAAAGAAATAAACCTCAAGACGTCCAAGCGCATTTTGAGGTATCCGCTGAAAATCAGCAATTGTTGTTGGTGGAAAATGCAAATGAGGCACCTGACCAAACATAACCGGATCTTCATTGATTCGACGCGAAAAACCAACCCGGGGTTTTTCCGGATTGAGCTGTTCAATGCGGCGAACTGCCTCGAAGAAGTCATACTTCCATGAGTTGTTCAGCAAATCTTTAGTTAAAGTTCGCTTTTTATCCCCATGCGCGGCTTCCATCGGATGATTTCTCCTTGTTGGTTAGTGCAAACAGCCACTTCCACAAATGAATTTAAAGCGACCAATGTGCAGAAATACTCGCGAAGCAACCGCATAAGCAAATAACAGCCCATACCTGCGAAAGCCTGTTCATCAACGGTTACTACAATTTCCAGTCCACGAACTGAACAAATTCTGCCTGATTCAAGAATACTTCTTGTCACAGGATAAGCTTTAACTGCTTGGATTCCCTGAATTTGCTGCAATCCAAATGATCTTCCTGCAGGACAATGCTGAGCCAGCAAAGTACGCATCATTTTTGCAGGCGAATGACCTTTGCCTCTAAACAATGATGCGTAATTCATACGCAGCAGATTAATTGCAGACCAGTTACTTTCATTACGGGTCAGCGGCGGTAGAGGTTCGCTTGGACCTACAACGAAATTCACCTTACTCACTCCTTCCAGATCGGGACTGGAAAGTGTGTCTTCAGGCACAATAAATAACGGCAAATCACGGTTTGTACATAGTACCTGGAAGCCAAATTCATGGATTTCATCAGAGTATTTGCGGAAATCCTCACCTGAAAAACTGATAAAAATTTCGCTGCCGTAATACGAGCTGCGTCTTGACGAAGACGATAACTCGCGACGCCTGCGACGCACACTGAAGTAATTACGCCGGAAGCGACTTTCTTCAAGTGATCTATCCGTTGTATGGTAAAATCTATTTATATCAAAAAGTTTACTATTACCACGATCATAAGCTACAGCCTTTTCAATCCCGTAAATTTCATAATCAGGCACGTCAGTCCTGTCCACTACAACGTGATAAGAAAAATCACGAGTGAACGGAACTCGATCAGAATGCCTTCTGAACAGATTAACTACAGGAATACAAAAAAGCTTAATGCTGTCACGATGCAAAGCACCAGCAAGGTTTACATCCGGTTTTTCAAGCAGAAAATGCATTTCAACAGAAGGTGAATCCCAGCCGACGAGAGCATCCCGCAGGCCTTTTATCTGAAAGAATTTAAACCTGGAGTGAAATGCGAAATATTCAATAAGCAGGCGGTTGCCGTTAAAGGTTCGGTCAATCATCGGCAACATTGACTCGTGATGGCTGAACCCAGTGGTTTTGACACAATCAGGTGTCAGCATTCTAGAGTGTTTACCATCAGGACTGCTTAGGTATACACCTACACACTGAGATTCAAGCTGCCGCAAAATCGTTACAGCCTGCGAATCATCCATATCAAGAAATAAATTCAATTTTTCAAAACGCTGCCGTGAAAGCGGCTGTTCTAAAGGACAGCTTAGAGTAAATCTCATAACCGCCCCGGCCTGGTATCCAGCTGCGACCGCGACCTCGCCAGCCCCGCGGTCCAGATAGGCACAATCATCAATTTTTAAAGCATAAAGTTTCTCACTCGTACAACTGGTAAAAATCACCGGAGGAGCCCCCTGGGCTAAAGAACGAGCAGTAAATTTGGTTCCTTTTGGGACTTCGATACCTTTAAGCAGTTCCGGTTTTGATAGATCCGGCACCAGCTTTACAATTCCCATAGAAGGAATAGGAGCAGTAGTCAACGGAAAAACCGCATCAAGTACGGTTTCAGTAAAGCCAGCCATTCCGTCATCAAGTTTTTTGCGCACACGAGCGGCCATAAAGGCAAACCCTTCAAGCAAACGCTCAACATAAGGGTCGGCACAATCGAATTTTGACAACTGCAGGCGTGAGGCAATCTTCGGGAAATCTTCAGCAAACTGCATTGCAGAAGTCCTCAAATGTCCGAGCTCCTGATCATAATACTCTAAGAACTGTTTATCCATGGGCTTTCCATTTTATCTGTCACCGTAACCAGTATTAAGGCTACGGAAACTAGTTTTATTTACATGCACATCCTGAGTTTATTTTAAATGGCAAAAACGAGCTAATACTGTAGTTTTTCCCATTCCTTATAGAATGCGCAATAATAAAAATTATAGTGGCCGCCGCCTCTTTAATAATTAGGCGGCGACTTTGTTGTCAAATCAATAATTTTCACTCTGTTCTATAAATGTGCCGGTTTCAAGGTCAAGTTTAGCCCTGATATACAACTCCTCATTCAGTGGCTCAATATTAGCTTTGCCACTGATTTCAATAAGGAATGCTGCCATAGTTTTATCCCGATCATCTGCAGTGACCTTTATCTCAAGAGACTTAGGTTCAATTCTCGGTTCAAAACGTTTTATAGCAGTAAGCAAAATTTTCTCTAGTTTTCTGGATTCAAACAACTCACTGCTTTTTCCAATAATTGGATCAATACCGTAATTTAAAACAGATGTGGAGACATTCGGGAAATGTGCTAAATCTTTTTCGGGAATTTTGCTGCGAGAGTTCAGCAAATATGACAAATCTCTCAACAACGCCGCACGGAATTGTTGAATAGAAAAAACTTTCCAAGAAACTTTTTCTCTTCTGAGATGCGGTTTTTCATCTGTGAGTCTGTCAAGCAGACATGGCATAAACCGATCTGATGCGGTTATTCTATTGCCTCTGCCGCGCGTCCTTTTCATATGACGCCTCATTAGTTCTCAATTATAAGTTCCCTTACCTTGGTAATGGGCACTGTACCATCTTCAGTAACCAGACAACGCTGTCCTGTGCCAACCCAAGTATCTTCATAGGGATTATTCCAGTCCGTGACTTTGCCAAGCACGACCTGTTCGTCATTACTGCACGAACTTTCAGCATACCTGGTAGGAATATAGCCAATAAGCTTAGTACTGTTTGCCAGTTCTATTTTGGCCTCGGTCCATATCAGGTCAACAATGTGCTTGGGTTCTTCAATTATGACCTTCCGTAAACGTGTAAACGGCATCCAGAAATATTTCCCGTTTACAATTACTTCCAGCATTGGGCCAAGCCTTGTATCGGCATCCGCGACCCACTCAAAACCAGAACCATTAAGAGACCCCGGCAATGCCGGGGCCTGCTCAAAGGCCTGCTGCCGCAGTTCAGCGGCAGCCTCCAGTTTTCCATCGATATGACATTGGAGAGCTTTGAAAAGCAGAGCGTTCCAAGGTTCCGGCTCGCCGAATACCAGCGGGCTTTTTTCTCCGGAGAAAACTTTTTCACGTAACATCTCACATAAGACGGCCCGTGAGTAAAGTCCGCTCCAAAGCTGAACTTTGGTGTCAATGTCGGCTACTGCACTCAGCTGTTTTTCGGCTCTTTTCCACTCGCCTCGCAAACAGAAGATCTGAATCAACAGAATGCGGTTTGCGGAATTGTCCGGAGCGTTGCGCACATCCTCCATGACTTTAGCCTGAAATTCTTCAAGCTTTCCAGATTGGAACAAGTCCTCTAATTTCATATCAACTCCTGGCGTTTAAGGCCAATTAGGTAGTTCCCTGGCCAATCTTCCAGCTTCCTGGAGTTGCTCCTAAAGCTGAACCATCTGGACCAAATGAAGTAAAGTTCCATTCGATTCCATTAGCAGCTAAAGAAACGATTTCAACTGGCTCAAGAGCTTTGTTTTCTGACTGAGAGGCAGTATAAAGAGATGCCCTGTCATCAGTTGCTACATTTTGGCCTTTAGCAACAGTTGTCAATTTTGTCTCGACAATTGTAACATTTTTGAATTTAACTTCATATATTTTAACACGCTTTCCGCCAATCATAGCACAAACATGAAATTCAGCTGAGGCAATAGGTTCACCCTGCATACATGCTTGAACAAGTTTCGCAGTAGCTTTATCGAGTCCATGAGTAAAAACAAGAGGAGCCATAGTGCCATCTCCTGCATTCTGCATAGAACTACCTTTTTTAGTTTCTTGATTAGCTCCACAAGTAAAACTTGTTACGTCAATCCAATCTTTATGATCACTATTCATGGATTGACCTTCAATTCCGTCGATTTTGATGTAAGCTGAAAAAGCCATTTTAGTTCTCCTTGTTCATTTTTTTGACTTTTGTGACTGCCTGTTTTAGCTGATGTACCATTAAACGCTTTACCGCTTAACATTTACCGGTTAATGAAAGCTAAAGTTTTAGCGTTTCAAGTCATCAGCAATAAACACAGTCTGATTTACTTAACCGAATTACTTCTTCTGACTGGGTAATCTTGTAACTAACCGCAGTGAAGCTGTGAGCCCTTCCAGCTGGAAATGAGGACGCAAATAAAACTTCGCGGCATAGTAACCGGGATTACCCTCAACGTCTTCAACTGTAACCTCGGCAGCAGCCAGGGGAAATCTGGACTTAATCTCTTCAGATGCTTTGGGATCAGCTGTTACGTATTGAGCAATCCAGTTAGATAACCAACGTTGCATGTCCTCTCTCTCTTTAAACGAACCAACCTTATCGCGCACAATACATTTTAAGTAATGAGCGAAACGACAAGTTGCGAATATGTACGGCAGTCTAGCGGACAATCTGGCGTTTGCTGTGGCGTCAGGATTGTCATATTCTGCCGGATTATTTAGCGTCTGTCCACCAAGGAAGACGGCATAATCCGTGTTTTTCCAATGACATAGCGGGAGGAAGCCATTCTTTGAAAGTTCTGCTTCACGCCTGTCAGTAATGGCGATTTCAGTCGGACATTTTGATGCCACTCCGCCATCATCAGTTGGGAATGTATGCATAGGAAGCGCCTCAACCATACCACCAGATTCAACACCACGAATTCTGGCACACCAGCCGTAAAGCTTAAAGGCACGGTTAATATTTACACCCATTGCATAAGCTGCATTCATCCAGTTATATGCACTGCTGTCACCTTTTCCGGTATCCTCGTTAAACTCAAAACCTTCAACAGGGTTTGTGTTTGGTCCGTATGGCTGGCGACTGAGTACGCGCGGCATTGTCAGCGAGATGTATCTGCTGTCGTCACTTTCGCGGAAGCTGCGCCAGGCGGCATATTCAGGATTAGAGAAAATCTTTGTTAAGTCACGTGGGTTTGACAGTTCCTGCCATACATCCATGTTCATAACGGATGGATCTGCTGCAGAAATCATTGGACAATGACCAGCTGCACTTATCTGTGCCATCCCTTTTAGAATTTCAACATCTTTTGGCAGGTGATTAAAGTAAAAATCGGCAATAAGGCAACCATAAGGCTCGCCACCTGGAGTGCCGTATTCTTCTTCATACATTTTTTTGAAAAGCGGGCTCTGATCCCATGCAGTTCCTTTATATTTCTTAAGAGTTTTAGCTAACTCTTTTTTAGAAATATTGAAGACTCTGATTTTTAGTTTTTCATCGGTTTCAGTGTTATTGATCAAGTAACTGAGACCACGCCAAGCGCTTTCCAGTTTCTGAAACTGTTCGTTATGAATAATAGTATTCAGCTGTTCACTTAATTTACGGTCCAGCTCGGACACCATGCCTTCAATAGTAGTGATGACATCGTCTGAAATAAGCGTAGCCTTTTCAAGCGCTTGAGCCGCTAAAGTTTTTACTGCTTTCTGTACAGCTGATTTAGCCTGATCAGTCTTTGGCTTAAACTCTTTATCGAGCAAAGTGTCAAAATCTGATACCTGTATTTGCTCTTCGGCTGCCTTTGGAGCACCTTTTTGTTCTTTTATTTCTTTGGCCATAATTACTTATCTCCTTCCGACTCATTGTCCTTTTCTTTATCGGCTGCTGCCTGTTCAGACAACGACTTCAAAAGGGACGGGTCTTTAAGCACTTTACTGATAAGTTCCTCTGCTCCGGCCTTACCATCCATGTACGCGACAAGCGTGGCAAGTTCTTTTCTGGCCTGTAGCAGTTCTTTTACGCCAGCAACTTTCTCGGCAACAGCTTCAGGTGAAAAATCGTCCATACTCTCAAAAGTGAGATCAACGGCAATATTTCCCTCTCCTGTAATGGTATTCGGTACCATGAAAGCCACACGCGGCTTCATGCTTTTCAGACGCTCATCGAAATTATCAACATCAACTTCTAGGAATTTACGGTCCGAAACTGCTGGCAAATCATCCTCCGGCTTGCCTGAAAGATCTGACATGACCCCCATGACGAACGGTAAATTGATTTTCTTTTCGGCACCATAGAGTTCCACGTCGTATTCGATCTGAACCCTCGGAGCACGATTTCTACCGATAAATTTTTGACTACTGCCTGGCATAATATTCTCCTATCTGTTTTATGAGATATCGCTCATTGTTTTCTTAGATCTAAAAAACACAGATGTTAAGCAAACGGGTTAAAAGCTTTTTCTTCTTCAGGTTCTTCTGGAGCTCTATTTTTTGAAGTTTCACCTTGAAATTCAGTATTTCGTTGAGCTTCTGCTTCAACATTCATTGCATCTGGTGGCTTCAAAGCCACTTTGGCCTGATCCACTCCAGCCGGGGAAATATCAGATATAATATCCATAAAATTCATTCCGGCACTTCTAATAGCTCTCTTAATAAAGTATGGAACTGGACTGGATGGCTCAGCTGCTTCAAAATAGGCGCTGGCCCGGTTAAGCAATGCTACTGCTTCCTGACGAGTTGAAACCTTCCCGCTTACAGAAAAGTTCTGTTTTTTATTACTCTCAACTTTTGCTTCTTTTCCATTTTCCTCAACTACAGCTGTTTCCACAACTGTGCTGTCAGGAGAATCTACTGACGTATTATTGGGCTTTGACAAAGTAAAGTCATTATAAGCTTTAACAATTGCCTTCAAAGAGTCAAGCAAAAGTGAAAAATGCAGATGATCACCAGCATTATCGGCAAAAATACTCATTATTTTCTCAACCGAATTAATACAGCTCAAAGCATTTGTTCTGTAACCGTCAATAATTTCAGGTGATGTATCAAGAAAAGCCGCACGTACTAATTTAAGATCAGCAGGCTTCTCACTTTCAAGACTACCATCTGAAGTGAGCACGTCATGCAGAGTATACTTACCAAGATTTGAAGATTTACACAAAGCTACACTGCGCAGACGTTGTATAAACATCATTGGATCTCGGTATGATCCCGGTTCTGGAGATAAAGACATAACGCAGTTTATTCTTTCCTGCGGGTCGTTATTATCTTCAGGGTCAAGCTGTGGAAAAACGTTATCCCAGTATTGCTCAACCATCCCACTCAGCAACTGCAAGCCTTGATCAAATCCAGGAAGATCATCAAGGTTCAATTCTGAAAGAGTAATGAATAAAGCAATTCTCAAATCTTTTGTTTCAGCCAAAAGTTCAAGACAGCTTCTCCTCAATTCTTTCCAGTCAGGATCGCGACCTTCAATTACAGAATCACCCATTTGTTTTTCAGGGACGCCCTCAGCGAGTTCGTCCAGTTGCAAAAACCTAGGATCATATTCTAAATTGGATCCGCAAGGTGTGTCTTCAGAAATTGGTTTTAATAAGTCAGCAATATTTAATTGCATAATGACAGACCTCCACATTACCAAAGTTACAAGTCGACCTCATCCACCGATTGCTGTAACTTCTCAAATTACTCCATTAGAATGTATTGGTTCCTCAATAATTAATAATACACATCATGTATTCAATATTCCACCTGTTCAACCCCTAAATAATAAAAAAATGCTATAGAAAATGAGTTCTCCGCACAAAAAAAATCTCAAAAACAATAACGACAACTGTTTTTTTACAAAAATGAGATCAAATTTCTGTTTTTTTTCCCGATTTTTATCATAACTACAAAATTTTAGTACTTTTTAGGCGTAAAACGTATTCTTATATAAACATTCTACCAGCAACGCAAACATATAGACTAATTTTTATAAGCAAAATCAAGTCATGTATCTAATTTTTTATCAAAAAGCTGCAGTACCGGGGTAAAATACAGCTTTTTTATCTCGATAGAAACAAAAAAGCCCTGACCGTGCAGAGCCGGTCAGGGCAAAATATAATAAGCTATTATTTACAAGTAAATTTAAGCTTATCTTTGGCTTTTGATATTTTCAGAGTGCTTCCTTCTAGCAAATCACCACCGACTATCAATCTTGAGACCGGAGTCTCAATTTCCTTGACAATCGCACGTTTCAACGGACGAGCACCAAATACAGGGTCAAAACCAACATCGCCAAGATGCTTTTTCGCATCATCAGTTATTTCAAAGCTGATTTCCTGCTCTGCAAGGCGTTTCTCAAAGTAATCCAGCTGGATATCAACAATACCCATGAGGTCTTCTTTTGTGAGAGACTGGAATACCAGAATTTCATCAAGTCGATTCAGAAATTCAGGTCTGAAGTGACCATGCATCTTTTCAAGCAGCTGCGGTCTGATGTCATCAACTTTACCCTTATTCTCAAGAATAAGATCACTGCCAATATTACTGGTCATAATTATGATACAGTTCTTGAAGCTTACAGTGCGGCCGTGAGAATCAGTCACAATACCGTCTTCAAGTATTTGCAGAAAAACATTGAAAACATCGCCATGAGCTTTTTCAATCTCATCGAACAACACTACTGAATAAGGTTTACGCCTGACAGCTTCGGTAAGCTGGCCGCCTTCTTCATAACCAACGTATCCCGGAGGTGCGCCGATCAAACGAGCAACAGTATGTTTCTCCATGTATTCTGACATGTCGATACGTACCATGGCGCGTTCATCATCAAACAGATCCTCAGCCAGCGCTTTGGCCAATTCTGTTTTACCAACTCCAGTAGGTCCAAGGAAAATAAATGATGCAGTTGGGCGCTTCAGGTCTTTCAACCCTGCCCTGGCTCTGATAACAGCTTCAGAAACAGCATTCACTGCTTCATCCTGACCAATTACACGCTCGTGCAGGTGATCAGCCAACGCCAGCAGCTTGAGCTTCTCACTCTGTACCAGCTTGCTTACAGGAATCTGGGTCCAGCGACTGACGATTGCTGCAATATCTTCTTCGTCAACTTCTTCTTTGAGCATTCTGTTACTCTGATCATCAGACTTAAGTTCATTCTCAGCATCTTCAATCTGTTTTTCGATACCGGGTATTACACCATGTCTAAGTTCAGCAGCTTTCTCAAGATTGTATTCGCGTTCAGCGCGTTCCAGGTTTTGTCTGGAGAGTTCCAGAGTCTCACGAAGTTCACGCAGTTTAGAAATACCCTGCTTTTCATTATCCCAGCGGGCGCGCAGTTCTTTTATTTTAGATTTGAGTTCAGCCAGTTCTTCTTCAAGCAGTTCCTGCCGTTTTTTGGCAGCAGTGTCACTTTCTTTTTTAAGCCCGGCAATTTCAATCTCAAGCTGCATTGCACGACGTTCTATTTCATCGATTTCTGCAGGGCAGCTGTCGATTTCAGTACGCAGACAAGCCGCAGCTTCATCTATCAAGTCAATAGCTTTATCGGGCAGGAAGCGGTCAGAGATATACTTATCTGAAAGTACTGCAGCCGCAACCAGCGCAGAGTCTTTATATTTAATACCGTGATGAATTTCGTAGCGCTCTTTCAAGCCACGCAGGATTGAAATAGAGTCTTCAACAGTTGGCTGTTCTACCAGAATTGACTGGAAACGGCGTTCCAATGCAGCGTCTTTTTCAACTGAATTACGATACTCATCAAGTGTTGTAGCACCAATACAGTGCAGTTCACCGCGTGCCAGCATCGGTTTCAGCAAGTTACCAGCATCCATTGAGCCTTCACTCTTACCAGCTCCTACAACAGTGTGCAGTTCGTCAATAAACAGAATGATGTTGCCGCCTGCAGAAGTAACTTCCTTAAGAACCGCTTTCAGACGTTCTTCAAACTCACCTCTGAATTTGGCACCTGCTATCAAAGCCCCCATATCCAATGATACGAGGCGGCGGTTTTTCAGACCTTCCGGTACATCACCGCGCTCAATACGAATGGCCAAAGCTTCAGCAATAGCTGTTTTACCAACTCCGGGCTCACCTATCAACACCGGGTTATTTTTAGTACGGCGTGAAAGTATTTGGATAACGCGGCGAATTTCTTCGTCACGGCCAATTACCGGGTCAAGTTTGTCTTCAGCAGCATATTTGGTCAGGTCGCGACCATATTTTTCCAGGGCTTCAAAAGTAGCCTCAGGATCCTCGGAAGTTATCCGCTGGTTGCCGCGAACACTTTTCAGCACTTCAAGGAATTTCTTTTCGGTAACTCCGGCAGTGCGTAAAATGTCTCCAACTTTTCCTACGCCAATCATGGCCTGGAAAAAGTGTTCAACACTAATATATTCGTCTTTCATAGCTTCAGCGTTTTTGCCGGCCTTCACCAGCATTTCGCTGAATTCGCGAGACTGTGTAACTTTGCTGGCTTCTGAGCCAGTAACTACAGGAATAGAATTTAGAATTCCTTCTACATCCCGGTTTACTCTTCCCGGGTCTACTTCCATTTTCTTTAATAAAGATGGAATCAGTCCATCTTCCTGATTGAGTAATGCGTAAAGCAGGTGTTCCGTAGCAAGCTCTTGGTGATTGCGTTCAATCGCAATGCTATGCGCGCTCATCAAGGCTTCGCGGGAACGGTTAGTGAATTTATCTTTGTTCATGCCTGGGTCTCCATAATATTCAAAAAAAACTCAGTTATTTATTAGTATGGATTATTAGCATGAAGCTTGCCAACTTTATAACTGAGGCGGAAATTAAGACAAAAAAAACTTCCCCGCTCTTGACGAGGAAGTTATAAGTCAAAATTTAGTCAGTATGAATTTTTATCTTATGCACCTTGGCGTGGTCTGTCTTTGGCAGATCCAAAGTCAGTATACCGTCAACAACCTTAGCTTTAATTTTGTTGACAGCAATTTGGTCAGAAATCTGGAATGAGCGTTTATACCTTACTGTCTTGTCACACCTTACGACGTCAGTGCCGGCAGTAATTTTAAGCACCCTGTCCTCGACATCAATATCAAGACACTCTGAGCAAGAGCCGGGAACATCCAGCACAAGCTTTATGCCAGTATTGTCCTCAATAACGTCAGCCGGCGGCGCAAAATCTACATATTCAATAGTTTTAGCTTCTTTTTTACTTTCAGCCATGATCAATTTCTCCTCAATTTCAAAGTTAAACTGTCATTCGGCCACTTTGATGGACAACGGTTTTTCAGCATCCTGCTTAGGCAGTTTAATTTCCAGAATACCATTACTGAACTTAGCTTTGGCATTTCCAGCCTTTACTTTTGCAGGAAGCTTTATGGATTCTTCAAATTTGCCGAAAGATCGTTCACGATGCAGATACTTCTCATCTTTTTCAAGTTTAGGCTCTTTGCGATCTGCTCTCACATTGAGAAAATCGCTAAGAACTTCAACCTCAAGAGAATGTTTATCATATCCCGGCATGGCAAACTGGACTCTTATATCCTTTTCGCCGTCGGTTAGAGTCATTCTCGGGTAGTTTGCGCGGTAACGGCTCAATCCTTCGCCAAACTCATCAAAGAGATTCAGGAATTCCTTGTGCAGATCGCTCATGGTTCTCCAGGGATTGAACAGTCCCCAATTGTCATTGAGTTTTGCCAACATTTCAATGCCTCCTTCGGTGTTATTCCGTCTTAGGTTACCGAAATTTTAAAGCAGCATAATCTGTGCCGAAACCGCATTTACACCAGCAGAAAATTTAAGTTGCATCCTGATGCCGTAAATTTATCAGTCTTTGAAGCACAATACTGCCTTTACGCATATTGCTAAAAACAAATTTTCCCTATAAACATAATATTATATGAATTCTCGCTCACATTCAAGTGAACTAACCAATAATTTTGCCAAAGTGTCAAAATGGCTCTATTCAACTGTGCCAAAATGGCGTAATGTGACAATAATATATATATTAGCCACTCTCTGCACAGGACCGTCGTTAAAATGTCAAAAGCAGCCCCGCTCTATACCTTATATATATAAGGGGTGAAATTTTGGCGGTAAAGATGGTTTGCATTTTGACTTGTATGTTTTATCTTAATGGATGTTTATTCAACTGTATAAAACGGAGCCTGACAAATGAAACCGGGTGAAAAAACAAAATGTCCACATTGTTCAGAAGATACCATTCTGAGAGAGAAAGTTGAAATGGACGGCTGGATTGCAACAGCTAAAACTCTGGTTTGCGCGATTTGCGGCAAAAAAATAACTGATTTGGAAGAAGACCTTGAGAAGCAAAAGGAAGAAGCTGCTGAGTCAAAAACCTCAGGACTGGCCTCCCTGCTTGGAGAGGATGAAAATCAGGAAAAACCAAAGCTGAGGGCTGAAAAAGGCGATCGCCACTTCTGTCGCGACTGCCTCCATTACTTGGTACACCCGTTTTTGTCACGTTGTGAAAAAAAGAAAAAAGACGTCAGCCCTATGGATGACTGCGCTGATTATGAAAAACGGGCAGACAAGTCCAATGACGACAAAAAGAGTTCCGAAAAATAAGGAAAATCAATGCCAAGTCCTTTTGAAAATAAAACGGCACGCATCGCCGCTTTTAAAAATATTGACATCTATCCGGTTATATCCTCTGAATTTACAGCTGGGCGGGATGTTATTGATGTACTTAAATCCATTGCTGTCGGCGGAGCCAAAATTGTACAGATCAGGGAAAAAAACAAGAGCAAAATAGAAGTCTACAAGCTAGCCCTTGAATACCGCCGTATTACAGCTGAACACAATATGCTGCTGATTATTAATGACCATGTCGATATTGCCTTAGCTGTCGATGCCGACGGGGTCCATCTTGGTCAGGATGACCTGCCGGTCTCTGCTGCACGCCCAATTGCCCCTGAACTTATTCTAGGGTGCTCATCACATGACATTCAGGAAGCCACTGAAGCAGAAGCCTCCGGAGCTGACTATGTAAATGTCGGCCCTATATATCCAACCGGCACCAAAGCTGTTCCTTGCGGCGTTGTAGGCATCGAAATGCTTGAGGCGATAAAGCCACATATAAGCATACCTTTTACTGTGATGGGCGGCATAAAAGAACATCATCTATCTGAACTTTTTGCAGTTGGAGCCACAAAAATTGCTATGGTTACTGAAATAACACAGGCAGAAGATGTAACAGCGAAAGTTAATGCCTTGCGTTCACATTGGAGCGACAGGTAATAATATAATGATCAAACCAGCTTCAAACTTGCCGCCAAATGAACACGCTTCACGCTGGGCTTCTGAAAATATACCTGAATACATGCAGGAAGAGGAAGCTTTTGAATGCGTGGAAGACGCTGCTGCCGGACAGATTAACCGGCTAGAACTGGAAACTTCAACCAGGCGTTTTTTTGAGCCGGAAGGCCCCATGCGTAACTCTGAAGTTCATGGGGGAAGGCCCTATGAATACCGTCCGCAACAAGCGGCTATGGCTGAAAAGATAGCTGAAATACTGGCTGTACGCAGCAATCTTTGCATTGAAGCTCCCACCGGAATTGGCAAAAGCTTTGCTTACCTGATTCCTTTAATTTTTTACGCGAAACAATCTCCCGGACCAACGATTGTTTCAACTGAAACAATTAACCTTCAGGAACAGCTTGTCCGCAAGGATATACCTCTGCTGCAAAAGTTGACAGGTGAAGAATTTTACGCAACTCTGGCCAAAGGCAGAAGCAATTACTTGTGCCTGCGTCGTCTGCGTCTTGTTACTGGAGAACGCAGCGAAGAATATCTGCCGCTAGCCTCACTGAAGCTCGAGACTGACCGTATTGCACACTGGGCTGAAGAGACAACCGAGGGCGACCGGGACTCTATTGATTTCCGGGTTGATCAGGCAGCTTGGAGTTTTGTATGCTGTGAAGCAGGCAACTGCCTTGGCCCGCGCTGCCAGTTTTATCGTCGGTGTTTTTACTGGAAAGCCAGGCGTGAATGGGAAGATGCCGATATCATCGTTGCAAACCATGCCCTGTTCTTTACCGATTTAAAGATGAAGAGCATCGAGGAAGCAGAACAATCTTTGCTGCCTGAATACAATGCTGTAGTTATTGACGAGGCACATACTCTTGAAAATAACGCAGCTGAATATCTCGGGTTGCGTTTGTCCAGTGCCGGCATGATCAGCTTTTTGAACCGGTTATTTAACCCGGACAACGCTAAAGGCCTGCTTATGCGTGGTGGCGAGGACGCCCTTGAACTGCGCCGAATGCTGGCTGAACTGAAAGATCAGGTTAAACGTTTTTTCAGTCAGTTTGAGCAGTTTCTGCTTGAACAACAGGAGTCTGTAAAAAGAGTGTGCCAGCCTGGAGCATTTCCTGATATACTCAGTAATAAACTAGAGTCTTTACGCGTAACGCTTTCTGACTATTCAAAAATGCAGGATGACAAAGATTTCCGGGCCGAACTTGATTCACAGATACAAAAATGTTACGGATTCATAACAGGAATAACTAACTTTATTCAGATGTCCTTCACAGATTTTGTGTACTGGATTGAAGAAGACCGTTCCGGGATCGTTTTGAGAGCTGCGCCCCTTAATGTTCCTGAAATACTGACAGAAATCATGTTCAAGCCATCCTTTCCTGTTGTTCTGACCAGCGCTACCCTTACAGTCAGGAAAAGCTTTGACTATTTCAGGAGCCGGGTCGGCTTTATGAATGGAGCCGAACTGCGTCTCGATTCACCGTTTGACAGTAATCAGGTAAGAGTGTTTCTGCCGCAAAGTATGCCGGAACCTAATCATGAAACTTATTCTACCGCCTTGTTAGAACAAATACCACGCTTTGTTTCAATAACTCAGGGCAAAGCATTTGTGCTGTTTACCAGCTACCAGTTATTGCGCCGCTGCGCTGACAACCTTAGACACTTTTTTGAAGACAATGACATCTCTCTGCTCATTCAAGGCGAAGAGCTAAACCGTTCAGCTATGTTAAAAGAATTTAAGCGTGATGTCAATTCAGTCATATTCGGCACTGACAGTTTCTGGACAGGTGTCGATGTTCCAGGAGAAGCTTTGAGCAACGTGATTGTAACAAAGTTTCCGTTTGCGGTACCTTCACACCCTCTTATTGAGGCTAGAAGTGAACGCATTGAATCAAACGGCGGCAGTTCTTTTATGCATTACAGTCTCCCTGAGGCTGTTCTTAAATTCAGGCAGGGAATAGGGCGTCTTATCAGAAGTAAAAACGATAACGGCATCATTGTTATCCTTGACCGCAGGGCTGTCTCAAAGCGTTACGGCAAGATGTTTATTGACTCCCTGCCTCCCTACCCCGTTCAGTTCATCTGAATGTAAAACAAAATATGGGTGACTTCCTATTTTCACCCTCCTTTTTTACCTCTTGTTCAACAATTAACTGCTGTATAATTTAAATTTAAAATCTACAGCAGGCAATAACGCCCAAAACATAACGTTTATTAGCATATTAACACATTTTTAATTTTTTTATCCTTGTAGAGTAACTATTTCCAAAGCCCAAGAGACTAACAAAGAGTAGATTAAAAAATCTTAGGAGCAGAAAAGAATGAAAAAGATATACCGTAATATTGCTGTTTCTGTAATAATCGGCTGCACGACACTAAGCGGATTAGGATGGCTGATGGGCAGCGGTAAAAGCGATAAAACAAATTTCCTGACCTGCAAAGCAATACGGGGTGACTTGCAGGAAGGCGTCAGTGCCACCGGCACGGTAGAACCTGAAGAAGTTGTCGACGTGGGAGCTCAAGTCGGCGGCAGAATTATGAGCTTCGGAAAAGATGCAAAAGGCAATCAAGTCGATTACGGGTCAGTCGTAGAAAAAGGCACTGTACTTGCCCATATAGACGATACTCTTTATGCCGCAGACGTCAAAGAAGCTGAGGCAACAGCAAAGGGAGCAATAGCAAATCTGGTACGCTCTCAGGCTCAAGTCAAGCAGAATGCAGCAAGGTTCGGTTACGCTATTCAGGAATGGAACCGTCAGAAAAAACTGGTTGCAGGGCAAGCCGTTTCAGTAGCTGTGTATGATGACGCCTTATCAAAGCTGCGACAGGAAGAAGCATCATATAAAATATCTCAGGCTGAGGTAAAAGTTAATGAAGCTCATGTAGCATCCTCAAAGGCGAGTTTAGCCAGAGCACAGCAAAACCTGAACTACTGCACAATAACTTCCCCTGTAGATGGCGTTATTATTGACCGCAGAGTTAATATCGGACAAACTGTTGTAGCCAGCCTTAACGCTCCGAGCCTGTTTTTAATAGCTAAAGACTTACGCCGTATGCAAGTCTGGGTTGCTGTGAACGAGGCCGACATAGGCAATATTCGTGAAAACCAGAAAGTTAACTTTACTGTAGATGCCTTTCCGGGCAAAACTTTTGTCGGTTATGTCAAAAAAGTAAGATTGAACGCAAGCATGACACAAAATGTCGTAAACTATACTGTTGAAGTCAACACTGATAACACATCAAGAGTTTTACTTCCTTATTTGACCGCAGATGTAACGTTTATTGTAGCTCAGAAACATAATATAATAAAGATTCCAAATTCAGCCCTGCGCTGGCGTCCACCTCATGACCTTATTGAACCCAAATATCAGGCAGAGTTTCAGGCAGGATTCAAAATTGATGATAAGATAATATGGCAGCAAGCCGGAAAATATGTAGCCCCGATCAGAGTTACCACAGGTGTAACTGATGGTGTTTTTTCAGAAATAGTCAAGCCTGAACTACAAATCAACACCCAATATGTTATCGGGACAAACACGATGGGCTCATCAGATCAGAGCAGCAGTCCATTCTCGATAAAACTGCGAGGCAATAAAAAGTCGTAACTGAGAATTCGATAAGTTCAAACAAACTGCCAAATATTGGATAGTACTATGAAAGCTGTTATTTCAATAAACGATATATGCAAAGATTATATGCTAGGAGACACTCCGGTCAGAGTTCTTAAAGGAGTCTCCATGGAGGTTATGAGCGGCGAACTGGTCGCTTTAATGGGACAGTCAGGTTCAGGAAAGAGCACTCTAATGAACATACTTGGCTGTCTTGATCAACCGACTTCAGGAGAGTACCTGCTGGATGGGGATGATGTAACTAAAATGAATTCTGATCAAATGGCTTCTATTCGCAACAGCAAGCTTGGATTTGTCTTCCAGAACTTCAACCTCCTGCCCCGTACCAACGCCATAGAAAACGTGGCTATGCCCTTAATTTATACTGCGTCACATTTATCTAAACACGAAGCTAGAAAACGTGCGAAGGAAATGCTTATAAAATTTGGGCTGGAATCCCGCATGCACCATGTGCCTTCACAATTATCAGGAGGGCAGCAGCAGCGTGTAGCCATTGCCAGAGCTCTTATTAATAATCCGCCATTGCTGCTTGCAGACGAACCTACGGGCAATCTGGACACTGAAACCAGCCGTGAGGTTCTTGAGATGTTTCAGGAGATTAATCAGACTCAGGGCACAACAATCCTTCTGGTTACACACTCCGATCAAGTTGCTGAGAGCTCCAGACGGGTTATTCATATAAGCGACGGTCATATGCTGGATGGATTTTATAAAAAAGAAGAGGCGAGCTAATGAGAACATTTCATTCTTTCAGCATGGCCTTCACCGCATTGCGTCGCAATCCGATGCGAGGAGCCTTGACCGCCTTGGGTATAATTATAGGCGTATCATCCGTTATAACCATGATGGAGGTCGGTAACGGCTCTTCTGAATCCATTCAAAAGTCAATTTCAAGCATGGGGGCCAATGTTCTACTGATAATTCCTGGAGAACAGAACAGCAGCGGCATATCTTTCGGTTCCGGTACAGCCAAGACGCTCACCCCGAAAGACTGTGAAGCTATTGCCCGTGAATGCCCCGCAGTCCGAGCCGCTGCCCCAATTGTCAAAGCTAGAGCTCAGGTTGTTCGCGGAAGCCGCAACTGGGTGCCAATGGCAATCGTAGGAACTACCCTTGATTACCTGACTATTTCCGACCGTGAAAATCTTATGAAAGGCCAACCCTTTACCCAACGTGATATTCTGAACGGCAACCGGGTTTGTATAATCGGTAAAACTGTAGCTGACAAGCTCTTCGAACAGGAAGACCCTGTCGGCAAAGATATTCGTATTAAAAACGTATCGTTTAAAATTGTCGGCGAGCTCGCTCCTAAGGGAGCAAATATGATTGGAATGGATCAGGATGATATTATTCTTGCACCTTGGACTACAGTTAATGCCCGTGTATCCGCAACATCGTTATCAGATCCAAACCAAAGCACTGACAGCGAAACTGATGTTAACACATTGAGCAACCTTTATCCATCAACCGGACCTGAACTTTATCCTCCTCAAGTGGACGCTGCCGGCAACAGCACCGGCATGCAGGTTAGATACGCTACTATTGACCAGATTATGGTTTCAGCAGTAACCTCAGAAGCCATACCTCAGGCTATCGATCAAATTACTAACTTGTTAAAAGACCGACACCGCATTACTCCCGGCAAGGAGAATGACTTCGGAATTCGTGATATGACCGAGATGACTAAGTTATTAACTTCAGCAACATCAGTTATGACGAATTTACTGCTTTGTGTAGCGATGATATCACTCCTTGTCGGCGGTGTCGGGATTATGAATATTATGCTTGTATCAGTAACTGAGCGCACCCGTGAAATAGGTCTTAGAATGGCCGTCGGCGCTAAAAGCCGGGACATTCTGCTGCAGTTCCTTACAGAATCTCTGGTTTTGTGCCTCCTTGGGGGCATAGTCGGAATTATCCTTGGACACGGCAGTGCGGTATTGATTGCCAAAATGCTGAAATGGCCAACGGCAGCCTCTCCCATGGTAATTATCGTTGCAATATCGGTATCAGTCGGAATTGGAGTCATATTCGGATACTACCCAGCCTGGAAGGCATCAAAACTAAATCCAATCGAAGCACTACGCTATGAATAGCCGGTAATAATAATTTTCTATAAAATTATTTAATTTCCCTGTTGTTTTTTTCGCCAAATCAAATAGAATCATCGTATAAATACTCTTGTCACTGTTTTAACGAGCATTATTGAGGTGACCAATGTCTAAAAGAATCTGCTTAGAATGTGGGGTAGCAGAAGGAATCATTATCTGTCGGGACGGCATCCCAAGATGCGATGAATGCAGAGCTGATTTTGAGCTTGAAATAGAACTTGCAGGCAACGACTCGTTCAGTTCTGAATATTTCAATAGGTATGAAGATGGCTTCGATGACAACTTCCTTGACCTCTTTGATGAAAGCGAAGATATTGAATTTTCCAACTAACCCCCAACAAATGAAAAATTGATTTAGCAGAATGGTATAACTTCCAGAATTATGCCAGTATATTTTTTGTTATATCTTCTAATAAATTACTTTCCGGTTTGTTATAGAAGTAGAAATCAAACAAACTGGAGGTAAAAAACGAAAAGTATAACCAGCAGAATGCTATTCGCAGTAATTACAGTGTCTGCACTGACTTTTGTTATTTTAGGTGCAGCATCCTGCACTGTTGAAAAAAAGCCTGTTGGCAATCAAATTATGGCCGACAACAACAAAGCTGAATGTTTAGAAGCTTCAGCTCCCAGACCCCAGTTATGCAGAAAGAAAATATCAACTGCTTGCCTGAGAGTATCAAAACCTGCAAACTTCAACACTGAAACCTATGACCATACTGAAGCTAATAACTGGAAGCGGGTAAGCGAAACACCATTTTCAACGTTTTCTATCGATGTCGACACTGCCTCATATTCAAACATCAGACGCATGCTGAATCGTGGAGAGATGCCGCCAAAAGGAGCTGTTCGTATTGAGGAAATGATCAATTATTTCACATATAGCTACCCACAGCCACAAGATAACAGTCAACCTTTTGCAACATCATTAGCCATGGGCGAATGTCCATGGGATAAAGCTCACAAATTGGTGAGAATCGCGATTAAAGCTAAGGAAATACCTTCAGAAAAACGTCCTCCAGCCAACCTGGTATTTCTTCTGGACGTTTCAGGATCAATGTATTCACAAAACAAGTTACCTTTACTCAAGACAGCTATGAAAATGCTGGTAAACAACCTGAAGGTAAAAGATCGAGTAGCTATTGTGGTTTATGCCGGAGCTTCAGGACTTGTATTGCCTTCAACGCCTTGTTCAGAAAAGAATAAATCATAGATGCACTGGAAAAACTTCAAGCAGGTGGTTCCACCAACGGCAGTGTAGGCATACGCCAAGCTTATCGGGTAGCCGCTGCTAATTTCATTGAGCAGGGTATCAACCGAGTCATCCTCTGCACCGATGGGGACTTTAATGTCGGCACAACCAGTCAAAGCCAACTTGTCAATCTTATTCAAAATAATGCGAAAAGTAATATTTTCCTAACTGTTCTGGGTTTTGGCATGGGCAATTACAAAGACAGCACTTTAGAAAAACTAGCTGATAAAGGAAATGGAAATTACGGGTATATTGATAACGAAAAAGAAGCTCGTAAAATCCTGGTCAAACAAATTGGCGGAACGTTAAACACGGTTGCTAAGGACGTAAAGATCCAAGTTGAGTTTAACCTTACACAAGTTAATGCTTACCGTTTGATAGGCTATGAAAATCGCAAACTGAATAAAGAGGATTTCAACGATGATAAAAAGGATGCCGGAGAAATCGGTGCCGGCCATACAGTAACCGCATTCTATGAAGTTGTTCCTAAGGGTGTTGATATCGACCTTCCGAAAGCCGTAGTAAGCAAGTATAGTAAACCAACAGTTGACAATATAGACAGCAATGAACTCCTCGAAGTAAAACTTCGCTATAAAACTCCGACTGCTGACAAAAGCAAACTGCTTTTATTTCCGCTGAAAGGAAATATTTAAAAAACAACTGGATGTCCAGATAACGACTTCCGCTTTACTGCTGCAGTAATAACTTTCGGCATGACTTTACGGGATTCTAAATTTAAAGGCAACAGCAATTACAACCTAGCCCTTGAACTCTGCAAAAATTCACAAAAAAGCAGTCGCACAGAGTTTCGTGAACTAGTCAAGAAAGCAAAGCGCATTAGCAGTCTCACTCAATAAATTATAATTTATAAATGTTATATGGAAGCGCCTCCGCAGGCGCTTTTTTAATAATTAGCTCCATAAATATTGCAGTTTTTCATACCACAAAGGCATACTTTTTATACTAGATTCAAAACAGACCTAAGAAACTGATCACAAAGATAATAAGAAATAATATGCCATTTTTATAAATATTAAGATTTTAGCAAAATGGCTTAAATTCTTAAAAAAAGAAGAAAATTGTAGAACAATTGATAAAAACTAATGTCCTACTCGACGACTATGAATAACCAGTAATTGCCAATAAGGAGAAAAACATGCATAAGTCAGTAAAAAAAATACAAAGTAAGATTCACGTAGTCATTGACACAATTGTCAAAAATTATAACTACCTAAATGATGCAACAGTTGAAGTTCTGTACGATAACTATCGTGCGCTAGAAACAAACAAGAAAAAAAGTAATGAGAATAAGCATTAAAAGACATAAGAATATTAATATTCTTGCCAAACAAATGCATAATTCGTAAAAAAAAAGTGCCTTTTATGACACTTTTTTCATGGTCAAACTAAAAATTATTGCAGTTTTTGATAGAAAAATCCCCTTTCGTAAACAAATAACACATTAAATCATAAACACATGCAAACAAACAACATAAATACAAATACATACACTTGCAAATATTAGCGTTTGATTGAAATATTATGAAATTCATAAAAAATAGAAGAAATAATAGAACAAATTCGATCAATGCCTGTCTTGTTTGCTAAGTTTGACAGTTGACGAGTTACTGTCAGAAAATAAAACTAAAAATTAATAGAACAAATTAGAGGTATTAAAATGAACAAAACAATAACAAACCTGCAACATAAATTGCATGTAATCATTGACAAGGCTGTAAAGAGTCACACTCGAATTAATGACACGATCAGTGAAGTTTACTATGACAACTTCAAAGTGCTCGGCGGAGTCAACAAAAAAAATAGAAAGAATAATCACTGATGGACAGGATAATTGACACAGCGCTGCAATATCAGCGAAAATATCGAAGAGCGAAAGAAAACGGCGGCATCGACCATAAAGGTCAAAGCCGCCGTTCCCATGTAAAAAGCAGAGTATTAAGTTCTGCCGATTTTCAACAGTTTTTCACCGCTTTTAAGTTTCACTTCAATATGTTCAAGAGATACACCTTTGGTCTCTGGAGTAAACAGCCTCACAATTGAGAAGCCTAATACACAGCAGACAGCAAAGAGGAAGAACAAACTTGAACCTCCAAAGTGATGAATGATAGAGAGTGAGAACTGGACAACAATCGCACAGGCAATCCAACAGGTAGCTGTAGTGACAGTAATCCCGAAATCACGTCCTTCCAAAGGAAAGATTTCAGCGCATATGATCCACATGATAGGGCCGAGAGACATCGCAAAAGCAGCAATATAGACAATACAGGCAGCTACCAGCAATCCGCTTGAAAAACTACCCAGTACAACTCCAGTTTCCTGCATTTTGAATAAAGCACCAATTAACAGCAAAGTCACTGTCATTACCCCGAGCCCGGAATAAAGAATTGGTTTACGCCCCCATTTGTCAACATATCTTATGGCGATAACAGTAAAGATCACATTAATAAGACCGATAACAACAGTACCCATTGCAGGATGTGAAGCGCCAGCCTTTTTGAATATCTCACCTGAATAATAGATTACAGCATTAATACCTGAGAATTGCTGCAGCAGCATCAATAGGACGCCAAGACCGAGAACCTTAAGAAAATAGGATTCTTTAAGCATGCGCCAGCCGCTCTGTTTAGATTCAGCGTTGATATTCTTCTTAATTTCATCAAACTCGTCATCAGCATGACTTTCATGTTCACGAATACTGGAAAGTACAGCTCTTGCATCTTCTTCTTTCCCCTTAAGCACCAGCCAACGCGGTGATTGAGGAATAAATAAAGCACCAAGGAACATTACAATTGAAGGCAATGCAATAATCCCAAGCATCAAGCGCCAGCTATGGAAATAAGTTCCAATAACCGAATTCGACAGGAAGATAGCAAAAATGCCGATAGTAATCATCAACTGGTACATTGCAATAAACCCTCCCCGCATACGGGCAGGTGCAATTTCTGAAAAATATAACGGAACTACGAATGAAGCATATCCGACCGCAAGCCCAAGTGCGAATCTTGATGCATAAAGTACGACCACATCATGAGTAAATGCTCCGAGAAGACTGAAAAAGCCAAAAAACAAGGCCGTCACCACAAGAGTTTTTTTGCGGCCAATGGCTCTTGACACCCAGCCGCTGAACAACACTCCGACAATACACCCCAGATGCATTATACTGGCGAATGACTGGCTCTGCATCAAAGAAAGATTCATCTCTTCTTTGATAAAACTTAATGAGCCGTTGATAAAACCCTGATCTAATCCGAAAAGCAGTCCGCCAAGTCCGGCAAAAATGCAGGCCCTGATAATTATCTTCTTAGCATTCTTGTTCATTGAAATTGTTAACTCCCAATTGTGTTCATTTTTAATCTAGCAGTTTCTGACAAATGCTTTGATCGTTCCGCAACGTTTACCTTTCGATTTTCCATAGGGAGAAATTGAATATTCTCCAACGCAGGCGGGAATTATGAACGTCTCAGCATAATGAACAATAAATGGCTCAAAATTACTTGACGGGCTCTCAATTATCGCCTCTTTACCTTCGATTAGGTTCAATACATTTACCCCTCCGTCCGTATTATGTGTAACTTTACCAGTAAACCAGTGCCTTCTGGTCTCAATGAATTCGCGCTCATGCAATCCGGTTCTTTCCTCAGTCCAGCCCGGTCCGGAAGCAATCTGCTCAACACAGTTGACCAGATTATCCTTTACCCACTGCGTCGTTCTGTTCCACTGGATAACATTTTTGCCGTGTTCGATATTTACCGGTCTGGGTAATCCGTCCAGACCAAGCCGTCCCCAATCCCACAGCTTGAAAGTGAAGATGTATGGAGTGGCGCTTATTTCGAGAACCATACTCTCAGACCCGGAGCAATGTGTTGTTCCGGCAGGAATCAAGAAATGATCATGTTTGTTGGCTGAAAAACAATTAGCGTATTTATCGGCAGGAAAAGCCTTATCCGGATCAACTTGAGCAGTTCTCAAATCGGCAACCATTTCATCTGGGTTAATATTATCTTTTAATCCCAGGTATACCGATGCATTTTCCCCAGCATCCAGCATGTAATAACTTTCGTCCTGAGTATAAGCCATTCCAAATGTATTATAGATATACTCAGTCAGAGGATGAACCTGAAAACTTAAATTACCGCCCCCCATAGTATCAAGCAGGTCAAATCGAATCGGAAACTCCTTGCCGAACCTGGCATAAACACCCTCCCCAAGCAGCTCAACAGGATTCCTGAAAACAACATTGACAGACGGTACTTCAATATCAACATCGTTGAAACGCAGCAACAAACTGTTTTCCTCGGGCACACAGTCAAAACACCAGCCGTAATTCTGCTGACGTTTATCCAAACCGCAAACCTTCTTCATCCACTGTCCGCCCCACGGAGCCGGATCAAAAAATGGAACGACCCTAAACGGGCGTTCGACAGTTTTATCCAAACCTTCCCTGAAGGCATCACCACTAATTGCTTTGGGAGAGTCCGGGATATTTGTATCCAGCAGGTAATCGATCTTTTCAAAAAGCTCTAACTTGTGCCGGTCAGCAACACGCCATTCGACAAAGTAAGCCCGCTTGTATTTGCGCAACGTATCCTCATCGTAATTACCAGCGCCCCAATTATCAAGCCTACCGTCTCTATACCGTTGTTGTATTTCCCAGCGGGCCAGGTCAGCATAAATTAAAATATCAGTTTCACAAAGAAGTGAAGCTCCGACTCCATAAACAAGAATCAAGCCATTTGAAGCAGCAATCTCATTTTTTGCATCCAATAACTTTTCAGGATCAAAAAATTCACCAAGCTTGTGAAATGACATAACCCCAAATATTCTGTCGTCAGTAAGGTTACGCTGCAGCAGTTTTTGAGTTTCATCTTCTGAATATTTAACATCAAGCGTGTTTATCGTCAAAGTCGGTTTTAGTTTTTTCTTAAAGGCATTAAGTACCTCTTTATCCAAAACTCCAGGATAGCAATCAACCGCAATTATACATTTCCCATCAGTGCAGTCATTTATATCTTCCTGTATTCTACCAACTATATCTTTATAACCAGTAAAAACCTGATTATCAAAACCATTTACTTCAACATGAGGATATTTATCATAATTACTATACATTCTATTCACCTGATTCGGGTCGTCTGTAGTCATCCTGAAAGCGCGTAATATCCTCAATTATCCATTCGCCAAATGCAACCTCCAGCACCCTCACCTGCTTATCACCAACACATGACAAACGGTGTTTAGAACCTGCCGGAATCCACACTCTATCCCCAGAATTGTAAATCTTCTCTTCTGAATCAATCTGGATTTTTGCTCCGTCATCAAAGACAATCCATAACTCATTTCTTTTCTCATGTAACTGCAGACTCAGCCGTTGCCCCGGGTTCACATGCATTAAACTTACAGTCACATTTTCATTATTTGCATACTGATCAAAATAACCCCAAGGTCTTTCCAGAGATTTAATTTCCGGTTGGACTGGAGATAACATTTCTACTACTTCACTCATTGGCTGCCCTCTAAAAATTTGTTTTGTCATTTTAAATAGTCTGATCGCTTTTTCATCTCAGGGCCTGCCCCAGTCTCCGTAACAACACAATTGAAGTTCTTTTCTCTGACAGCTTCATAATCATGTCCTGCATCTGCAGCATATATTCCAAGATACAACACCGGTTCATTCCCGATGTTATAAGTTCGGTGAGCAGTATATCCAGGCACATATACTACCGTATTTTCTTTGAATTCCACAGTTCGACTCTCTCCGGAATCCTCATCTTCCAGCAGCATTGTGCCTTTTCCTTTTAAGCCTATATATATTTCTACGGCACTCCGTTTGGAATGCAGATGTCCTCTGGTTAAAAAATATTCATCCCCTATTTTGCCTGGCATAATCATCCCCAGCCCATAATGCAACCCTCCATCCTCACCGCCGGGCTCAATACTTGATACAGAGTAAACCACCCTGTCTCCAGCATCCATTGCGACATTATAAGCATCAGTATCAGCAAAGCACTCTTTGAGTTCACTCAGCATCCTTACTTTGACATTTGCTCCCTCAATACAACCTTCATTTAAGTTCAGTTTTTGTACAACATTTCCGATATCAATCATGTGTATTCCTTATAAAAGGTGGCAAATATCAACCACAGAGTCCTTTAAGTTCTTTTTAATTTCATCATTTACCTCTAAGCCATTAATACGCATTGCTTCAAGCAGCGCACCAACCACCGGAGGGAATATCGAGTCACAGACCTGCATTTCAGGCAGTACATTTTTAAGTTTCTTCTGAAAGATTGAGCGAATAAACGGATTATTGATTACACTTCCGGTCAAAATCAATTTTTGTTCTTCACCTTTCAAACCAAGATTATCGCAAACAGACTTAACCATGAGGATAAGTTCATCAACGCCAGTCTCAATTATTTTGAGAGCAGCCGCATCTCCCTGCTCCGCAGCCTTACAGACATAAGGAGCAAAACCGGCAATATCTTTTTTCCCAAGTGGTTTTCCTTTGAATCCTTCTGTGTGTAGGCGTTTAATTATCTCCGGCCATGACTGCAGCTTAAAATAATCATAAGCGCATGGAGTCATTGTTGTCGGCTCTCCACGCCCGTCAACATCCTTGGCAATTACTCCGAGTGCCCGGCTGGCCATGTAGTAAGCGCTACCCAAGTCATCAACAACGCATTCCCAGCCTCCGGCCTGCCACGATTTTTCGTCTTTATTAATCCCGTAACAGCTCGAACCTGTCCCCGAAATAAGCGCAATACCTGGAGATTCGCATAAACCACCTTTAAGGGCAGCATGAATATCGTGATGAGTTCCAACTGCTCCAATATTAACTATAGACACATTCTTAACGAGTTGACTGAAAAGTTTTCTTTCATCTTCGAGCACAACTGAAGCTGCCCCCGCAAAGGCGGAAACAATATAACCATCGAACCCTTGAAGTCCATCTATGCATGCAGAAATACCGTCATTCAGACTCTGAAAAACTTTATCCTTCCCGGCCGCTAAACTGGCAGTACTGGAAGTACCATAGGACAGGATGTGCCCGTGACAGTCAGCCACTACACACCTCGTCCTTGTTCCTCCAGCATCTATACCAAGATAATAATCCATCGACTTACCCCTCTGTAAGCAATTACCTAATAAATGTTATTATTTGATACCTAATGATAATTAGACATCGCAAACGCACTTTGTCAAATACATTTTAGTCCTTTTTATATCATTTTATACTTGCATCTCATTTGATAACATGATATTATTTAGCATAAACATAATCGAGGATTACCAAACGATGCTTGCTGAAGAGAGAAAAGATTTAATTATCTCCAAACTAGAAAAGTCGGGCTCAATGTCAACCAAAGAGCTGCTTGAAATACTAGGGATCTCAAGCATGACATTATGGCGCGACATAACTTCTCTTGAAAAGCAGGGCGTCTTGAAAAGAATTCATGGCGGTATTACCGCAGTCAAAAAAAGCAAAAAATCAGGCATTGCGGAAAACGCAGTTTCAGCAAAACGGCTGATTAATGAGCACAAAAAACTTGCCCTTGCAGAATATGCCGTTGAAACTTTTGTCGCCCCGGGAGACATAATAACTCTGGAAGGTGGCACTACTGTTGCAAGCATAGTCCAATTCCTTGACAAGCTGGCTGAAACCATAACTATACTGACCAACAGCATGTATATTTGCAATCTGGCTACTCAGTATAATTATGAATACAACCTGGTCTGCAGCGGCGGTATCCTTAGAAAAATATCCAATACTTTTGTAGGCCCAAGCGCTCAAACATTTTTCGATGCTCACAAGTCAAATATTTTATTCATAAGCTCAGCTGGATTTGACAGTGAAATAGGCCTGACCGATCCAAACCCTCTTGAAGTTCAGGTTAAACAGAATATGATCAATAATGCAGATAAGGTTATTGCTCTATTGGATTCCTCAAAATTTGATATTCATTCTCTGATGAAAGTTGTGGATTTTAAAAATATCGATGTTTTTGTCACAGACAACGATATTAAACCGGAAGATAGAGCCTTCCTGATGACCGCTGACTTTGACTTGCGAATAGTTGATTTGTAGATAATGTTTTTGAAATGCTTCTTTTATTTTTAAAGGCATACACTCAACTAATATTCGCATAAGAAACCTGCATATTACCTTCGGATATAATTAGAGAGACTCCAAAACGCTATCATTGCACCTTGAAAAGCCGACTCTAACTACTTCATCTGTTCCACCATATCATTAGTCACTTACAGCAGAAAAGGAGTTTTATAATGGCTTTAACCGAAGTCGTATTTATCACTGATAAAAATTCACAAAGTTCAATCAGTCTGAAACGCCAGACATTTTATGAACATTTGATTAATGATATAATTGAAATATGCAGTATTGAAGGAACCAGAGGAGTAGTTACAGGAAGAACCAGCATGCGCAAAATAAAGATTGTCGTTCATTGCAATGACTGCTTCCTGGGAGCAGAGGGTAATCCAGCAATCTTTATTAGTTCGAAAACTTACAGGCTACTGAGCATCCAAGGCCAGGCATCCAGTGAATGGCAACCTGTTTTTACAATTGCCTGCAACTCAAAAGCACTTAATTTATCTATTTTGACTTTTGTCGGCATATTAATACACGAAACAGGGCATGCTTTCAATGTAGCTGCCGGAATTTATAATAGTGAAGCCAACCGCCTATATTTTTGAAATATCAGTTCTGATAAGACTGTTTAGAACCCCTGTCAGATACAAACGAGCGGATCATAAGATTTCATTTATCAAAGAATTCAATTTAACAGCTGCAGAATTACGTGAGTATTTTGTGAGCCGTATGTCTTATTACAATAAGGGTAAGACAAAAAGTACCAGACTAAGTAATATCACTGATCATTTGAAAAAATTCATGATTTCTAAAAATCTTGAGAGTACCGAGTTCTTGACTCTTTGAGCTAATCCCTTTGCTAGGCTTTTTCCGCATTTGTTGCTTACCAAAATCCCGGCTGCATTCTTTAAAGGCTTAAGCCTCCCACGGGATTTGCTTTTTATTTAATATTTT
>JAAEMX010000145.1 GCA_024225035.1 Lentisphaerota bacterium | reverse complement strand
CCTGTCATTACCGTCAATAACGCCATCACCGTTAAAATCCGCCAGCGCGTTATCAAGGCTATTGACCACCCCGTCACCATTGCCATCCAGCGCACCAAGCACGGCAAAGCCCGCCACATTGCCATGGCCGAACAGTTCTGAAGCATCATTGATCAACCCGTCACCATTGATATCACGCGCTAAAAAGCCATCATCACGATCAAGCGTTGCCGTATTTTCTGCAAACAGATCAAGATCAATATCAAAATCAGGCGAATACCCGTTACGCCATTCCAGCCCGAACCCGTTACCATCCAGATCAAGGATCAACGGGTCGGAATTTTCCGGGAACAGGTTGGAGCCGGTCAAGATGCGCGCCTTGAAACGAAACAGCGCCCAGCCACCCAGAATATCTTCCTGACCTTCTTCCGCCGGCGGGTTTACCCCCTTGATCAGGTCATTCAGCGTCGATGAACGAAACGAGAATTTTGACAGCGCAATATCGCCGGGGCCGGTGCCATATTGGCCAGCATCATGGATGGCCTTGACGTCACCCTTCTGGTCCTGCCAGT
>JAAEMX010000144.1 GCA_024225035.1 Lentisphaerota bacterium | reverse complement strand
GCCTCTCCATTTATCATAGAGAGCCAGAGTTCCATCTAAGTCAACTGCTATTGTCATTATTTACCCCTTAAAATATCGACTTGTTTTATAAAATGAAGATACTGTTCAGTACCCTCGTAATCACTAGTTATCAAACTATCAAGCTGCTTAGCTGCATCATGCTTTCTATCTTTTAAGAAAAGAACAAGCCAAGGATACACCTTAATGACTTCATTATACATTAGCTCAATAACATCTCTGAACTCTCCCTGTGTACGAGGGCTGGAGCGGGAAATCATCATATCGCTAAGTGTGCGGAGGTTATATTTGGCAACGATGTTAGTATGAATATTAGTAGGAAGAACACCGCGAGCATCTTCAACAGCAACACCAAGCTCAATAAGCTTGTCATAAGCCAATTGTATAGTATCCATCGTATCATTATAAACACTGAGCTGCTCCTCTGTTTGGATAGTTGGGCCAGTAAGATACTTAAAGCCTGACACATCTAGTATTCGCATAGTCTGCTGAGCATAGCTGCCCATACGGTTACGAACAAACTGATGAGTAAAGGCACGAGTAACACCCTCTATCATAAATGTAAAGTCAATGAATTCCCAGCTAGATTTTATAGTCTGGCTGATGTATTCTATTTGGTCACGCATTTGCTCTCTTGATAACTCGTCCCAGTCATCTAGTCCACCAGCGGACATTTGTAATCTAGTATTCTTGGTAAAGCTCAAAAGTTTTGCAGCATCTTGAGTATGGCTGATTAATGTAACTTTCATAAGTTATATCCATTGCTTCTAATTAATTTATCTACTTGCTTGATGTCTTTTACTACATCATCCATAAGTAATTGACGGTGGCAGCCCCAGCGACCTAAACTATATACATTGTGCTCTCTAGTAGCCCAACCTATAAACTTTTTAACTTCTTCAGTATCGCACTCGATTAGCTTGCCAAACTTTTGGTAGCTTCTTTTTATTTCAATAGCTTCGTGGCAAGGAATCCCAAAGTGGCTTTCTATGAACTTAGACAATTCAGTTATTATTTTTTCATCACTTAATTCATCAGGGCTTTCACAGAATTCCGCTATGACAGTCTTGCCTGTAATTGATAAGCGGTACAGAGGGAGCATGTGAGATGGATAATATATAGTTTGGTAAACATCTACGTTATTCCAAAGATCAAACTTAACAGTCCATATCTCTTTAGTCTTTAACTCTGGCAAGTCTTTATAGCCTAGTGCATTAGCAAGAGCAGCAACTGGCATAGTGCTAATAGTTAAGTTGCTTGGATTGTTTACAAAATCTACAAAAGTATTGTACTTTATATCAATGCCTTTTGAAAGCTTATTTATAAAATCACCAGGCGCTATGTATCTTTCACAGTCATCTAAATTACCTATAGAGCGAGCATTAGTTTGACCAGACACTTTGCGAGAATATAGATTGCTAATTAACAAATTAGGCTTCTGGTATTCAGCACCATCTAAGATAGCCATCTTCTGAACTTTTACTTTCTTAAAAGGAATACCAGTGAGATCAGACACAGCGGAAGTTCTGAATCTTAAAAGTGCTTGGTGATTATTAGGTAAAGATTTTTGCT
>JAAEMX010000143.1 GCA_024225035.1 Lentisphaerota bacterium | reverse complement strand
ACCCTAAAGGGTAGGAAAAAGGTGAATATGTTTAGGTACAGTCAATCACGCCTGAAAAAGTAAGTGGATGAATTGGTGCAGGTATTCTACTTGAATAGGCCTGAAAAATTGAGGGGATAATTTATTTATGGTGCTGATGTGGTCAACGTTATTATTGGTGATCAAACAGCTACGTTACAAAACGAAATGTAAAATCAACTCAACATATTCCGCAGCGCAATTTTCCTCTTCAAACTTCAAATTGAAAGACGAAACAAGTTATTGCCATTGCTTCTCAGGTTGAATAAACTTTTCGGATCATCACATTCCTTGTGAATCTGTTATGCATTCGTGGGAAATGTCGATTTTGTATATCCAGTGCTTTGCCTATGACTGGACTGATTGGTGGTTTGTACCCTGGTCACACCTACATACATACACTGTACCATAAGTGCCTATAGTGCCTGCCTACCATAAATACTCGAATAGAAGCCGGGACTACACCTATTTGAAAAATAGAAGCCCCGCCTTTAAGTCCATGATGAAATTATGTAAGATAAAAGCTCATCATGATCCTACCAATGGGGTTTGGTGCAGTGAGTGCAGTGAAAATTGCCCTGCGGAATATGTTGAGTTGATTTTACATTTCGTTTTGTAACGTAGCTGTTTGATCACCAATAATAACGCTGAGCACATCAGCACCATAAATAAATTATCCCCTCAATTTTTCAGGCCTATTCAAGTAGAATACCTGCACCAATTCATCCACTTACTTTTTCAGGCGTGATTGACTGTACCTAAACATATTCACCTTTTTCCTACCCTTTAGGGT
>JAAEMX010000142.1 GCA_024225035.1 Lentisphaerota bacterium | reverse complement strand
GAACCTGCGTGCGGTGCAACTGTTGCTCAATCACACAAAGATGGATAGCACTGTTCGGTATCTTGGAGTTGACCTCGAAGATGCACTTGCGATCTCCGAAAGTGTTGAAATCTGACAATCAAATTGGGCTGGTGATGTAACTGTCAGCCCTCACCAGACATTGAGTGCCACCTGAATTCAGCAAAACATTTTCCAGTATGCAGACACTCAGAGTGCGGGTGTTTGTTTGCTGCCAATGGCCGGGTTGCGGACAAACTACCATTTTTGAATTACTCCATTGTCCAGCCAGCGACATGTCTCCCATTGACACTTTGTGCCAAAAACCGATGCTCTCGACTTCCCGAATACACCGCGCGCCACCTACCAAATCTAAACGCATCTAAACGTGTGAAACCCTGCCCACCTTCCAGGATTCTTGTCATCTATTTAAAGTTTTGAAACCATATCCAAAAATTCGACCTTCACATGATCAACAGATGAACGCTCCTTCACCTCCCGCATAATTTCGAGGGCGAACTTCCAGTCACGCGAACCGAAACTTTCCTTGGCGTATTCCAGCATATCCCGGATTTCCTTGATATTTGAGTCCTGTGATATCAAGTATGGGTAGTCGTTTCCTAGATAGTACTCAGTGTCTCCGGTGGATTTTTGAATCATCATATTCGCTCCATAATGAGCAGCCACAAACCCCTTTAAAAATGGCTTGTGACCATCGATGCTGCGAGCACTTCGCACGGCATAATGGAAGTTCGCATCACCTACGTGGTCCATCCACGAACTGTCCTGACGTTTGGTATTAACACGATGAAATTTGACGAATGAGGAGATATTTTTATCGATAATAGTATTGACCAATTCACCAAAATAGGCACATGAAAATGAGGAGTTTGGCTTGCCATCGGGAATTGGCAAACGGGTATCAATATGGTGAGTAATATGGAAACAGGGTGTGTTTGGATAATCTGTCAGGTAGTCCAGGTAACCGGTCAGAGAAGAAGCCATCAAAACATCAATGTGTTCGACAAGTGCTTCAACTGGAGGTAAATCGACAAAATCTGCTAGCAAAATATTATCTACCGCCAATTTATCTAATTGCTTTTCAGTTGTGGTTTGTAAAAATGATTTTGTCAAAATGACAATACAGTCCCTGACATTTGTGTCTTCACTAAATCTTACTTCACGTTCACCCTGGCACCACTGCGCTGCCAGGTGAGATAACTGCTTGCCCCGTAAAATGGTTGAACCAGACTCCCTGAGTGCCGGGTTATAAAGGAAGACAATTTCTTGTGGCGCAGTGGGAATTCTTGAATTTCCAAATTCACCGCTGGCTCTCTTTTGAAGTTCATTGCGTGATTTCACTGATTCAATGTGGGGGATTTTGCAGAAATACGTGTTACGCCTGGCATCTCCCATATAGTCTGGGAACACCTTCGGTTTAAGTTCTTCATTCCACAGCAAAAAAGCAAGGCTGATCTGGTCACGAGATGAATACTTCAATATCTCATCCCACCATTTTTTCATGAATTCAATAATGTAAGGCGAATGGTGACGGCGCCAAATAAGTGAAGCCTCTATTAATCCGGAATTGGGGATAATCCCTTTATTTGCATATGTTTCTACCTGGTTAATAATAGCTTCAGGCTCATAGCGCCCAGTGTAAATTATCGCACAGGCTTCAAAGGAAATATCCGATCTCTTAGGATGTTTCCACATCAGGAAATCACCATTGCTAATACAAAAATTAACAAACTCCCATAACCTGCCTGGAATTACTGTATTTGCATCGACGTAAATTGAATATTCGTATTTGGATAAATATTTATCGGGGAAAATTTTATACTTTTTTGCCTTCATATTGGTGTTCTTTTCAGAACTGTTTTCGATGACAAATTTCCATCCTCGGATATCTCGATCTTTGTCTGTAAAACAAATATAATCGATCCCGCTTTCCTGGAACAGGATTGGCGGCAAGTTGTCATAATCTCCGAACATTGCAGTATATACACAAATCTTTTTTCCAGAATTTTGTAATGGTTTTTGCCCGTAATCCGTTGCGGTCTCAAAAATATCAGTGTTGGGTGATTCTTGTTTCAGGTTTAACTCGGGATAGCGTGGCGTGATACAGTTACCTGAATTCCACGTCATTTCTGTGTAATTTCTCCACTCCATCCTGGCAATTTCCCAATCTCGAGAGCAAACCGCTTTAAAAGCCTTCGTGGCAACCAACGTTTCCGGCGCTCCCAATTCATCCATCAAAGTATCAAACGCACGATTAGGATTGCGTTTTTCCGCTGAATGTCGGAAGCGTTGGATTGTTCGATTTGAAAATAGCGGGCTGAGCCATAAGCCGGTCTTGAGAAAGCTGTAAATAATTATTCGCTGGGACAAAAAACAATATTTGAATGGAGCAGTCCGCAAATATTTCACGGCATTCATGATTCTGATGTTGCTCTCCTCAACCAATGAAGAAAGTTTGGCAATTTCGAGTTTATTGTTCGCCAAAACACTATTAGCATGCTCCAATTCAGAACGTAATTGTTCAACTGATTTGGCTGCTTCAGCATTACCGTCTTCCAAATTTTGTTTCTTTACCATAGTAAAGCACACCACTCTCATGCGAGAATTGAATTATATATAACTCAATTCACTTGGGAAATATCCAAGACAACGATCTGTCCTGATGAAACACATTCCAGACACACACTAAATTTCAGATTCCAAATTTCAGGGACTCCTCATTTGAAAATTGTTTACACCTAATGATGTAATTCTTCCACTGTGTAGCGGACTTATTCGCTGGTACAAAAGTGTTCCATTTCAAAGCGAGTGAGATGCTCTCTGACTTCAGAGTAGTTTTCCAATATCTTATCAAGCGCGTGTGGGTTACTGCGCTTCAAATTGGTGCTGACTTTTGTTACTGGCAATCGAAGGAATGAGAATATTTTTGCCGCTTCAACATCGGGATTTTGGGTTATTTCCTCGTAGGAGACTTCAAGGCAATTTAAGCTGGACAATCGCTCACGCATTTCACCAATCTGTTGTTGGCGTAACCTTAATTCATCAACAAGGTTCTTTGTTGGTAATGTGATTCTGGACAGAATTCCTTCTCTCTCGGTCTGGTGGGCTGGTTTAGTAGTGGATCTATTAATCTGATTTGATATGTGAGTTCGTAATATATTATGCCTGACAAGATGTATCAAACGATTAGACGTTAGAATTTTTTCTGTTATTACCGGTGATAAGCGTCCAATATCATTATACATCAATATTGCATAACCGTGGTCCAGTTTCTCTTTTGTCACCAATTCATGAGTGAATTTTTGCCAAATTTTAAACAACGTTAAAGGACGCACTGAATCTGGATCTTTGGCAGCCAGTTTTCCCAAATAACTATAAAAATTGTACTTAGAGTTATTGGAAATCACCTCGCCAAACGATTTTGTATTTGCTGGAGAACTGAGCAGTGAGGTTAGATAATGGGTTCCTGATCGCTGTTGTGATACGATAAAAAACACATTTTTCTCATTTGTTTTTTTTGGGAGATTGTATTTTCTCCTGAATAAATTTTTCCAAAAGAAGCGACTCAAATTATTTCCACTCATCAAGATATTTTTTTTCCACCAGTGCATACTACATGTGTGTGTAACCAATTCAACCAATATTGGATATGCTCCAGGTTCTGTGTAGAGGGAGCAATTATGGACAAAACAACATTATTGATAACGTTTTTGCGAAAGACACGATTGATGTTTAACGAATTGCAGGCTCATCGCATATCCAGTGATTTTCTAAAAATTGCAAAATGCAACTTAAAATAATGAGAAAAATCCGTGTTCCTTGCCAGGTCAGAAAAATGCCAAGGCCATGCACGATAAATAACCCAATCCCATTCATTCGATGGAAAGACACTAATGATCTGCTCGGAAAGGATTTCAACTGTCATTATCTGCTTGTGAGAATGGGGGTTTTGAGATTCTACTTCGTAGCCGGGAATATGGTCCGGAATATACCTTAATTCGGTAAATTCAGGGCGCCGTTTTGCTGTTAACTGACTAGGGTCTGCATCCCATCCTTCAAAGTTTGGCGTGGTCATTATGATTGCTTTGCGTGTCTTATCTCGAAGTGTTCTAAGAAATTGTTCGCTTTGGGATCGTTTGATATGCTCGATCACCTCAAGACCAAAACAATAGTCAACGTCGTCAATTAACTTAAACTCTTCAGGAGGAATGCATTTTAGATTTCGCTTCTTAAGATCAGATATGGCTATCGGATCAGGATCAACTCCAACATAACTGCTTACTTCCGCTACTTTGATCAACCAATCATAAATTGGCCTGTTAAAACAACCAATATCCGCAACGGAAACTGGACCAGGCCCCTTTTGCAAGAAAATCTTGGCCAATCGTGCTATTTTTACCTCGTTATATTGGGACACATTAATGCCCTTCGCGGGTAATCTCATTTCAATTTTTCGAGTATTAACACTTCGAAATAGTGAACTGAATGACTTGAATGAGATTTTTTCCAACATTCGGATGGCCTGATATTATTGATTGTTCCAGTTTGAATGTTAGCTCAATGCTGGCCTTTGTTGCAACAGAATAATAATACCCGCTATTACCGACACTTCATTGCCGAAACGCATAATCAGTGTCTGCCGAAGCAATCTGGATGTAAGCTGCGATACATATGAGGGAACCAGACAGTTAGGTTCTGGCCCAGACTGCCTGTTAGGAGGTAATAATCTACTGTCGCAAAATACATGACTGATCATTTCGATAGTTTACAGGCGGAGATGGAAAACCAATATACCAGCCTCTTTTTCACACCGCTGTCCTTCCTGATGACGGTAATTGGTTGACTTGCTGGTATTAACATTGGCGTATTGCCGGTCGTGGCCGGTTGCTGGGTATCATTTTAATGCTCCGTGTAGCATTTCATGCCCTTCCTGCTGCCCTGATAGGATTGATGATCGCTAACGAATTTTGGAACCGGGTGACTAGATGTCCTTGCATCATCATCAAACAGCACTACTGTGAATAAGCCTGCGATATCGCTGAATATCCGCTCCCTTGCCACACCGTAAACAAGCCTCTCGAAAAATCTCCACCCGGGTGGTTCAAACAAGGCATATTATCGTTACCGACCACCGACACCAGAACCCATCATCATGATGGACTAAAGGCCAATCATGCAATAACATTCGAATCGGACGAACAAAGGGGTCCGATAACATAACGCCATTAGGGGGGCCGTTAATATGTCGAGTGGGTTTCTACATAAGTATTTTTTAAATAACTCAAAGAAGCGATTGCACAAGTGGATGCATTATTTCGACATCTATGAGAGACACTTGGAAAGGTATCGAGATAAAGCGCCAATTATGCTGGAGATTGGCGTTTTTGGTGGTGGTTCATTACACATGTGGAAAGATTACTTTGGAATCGACAGCCAAATTATTGGCATCGATATCGACCCGGAATGCAAGCAACATGAAACAGATGGCATCGAGATTTTTATTGGTAGCCAGGATGATCCAAATCTTATTGAAAATATTTTCAGGAAATATCCTGACATAGACATCGTTCTTGATGATGGCAGTCATATGATGCATCACATGATTAAGTCCTTTGATTTACTCTATCATCGAATAAGCAATAATGGCGTGTATATTGTTGAGGATACCCATACTTGCTATTGGAAAAATTACGGTGGCGGACTTGGTAAAATTGGTACGTTTATAGAGTTTGTTAAACACAAACTTGATGAGATAAATGCCGTCCACACAAAAGGACAAATGCCGGTAACAAACTTTACGCGCACAACTGATTATATTGCCTGCTATGACAGCGTGGTTGTTTTCGAGAAGCGAGAACAGGGCAAAAGACAAGCGCCAATTACGGAACCATTGTAAGTTTCGGTAGTTTCGGTGACAGCTTGCCAAATGCACTTAATTTTTGAGATTTTGGGGTAGGTTATTTAATGAACATGTGGCTGAAGGACAAGTAAAACGGTAATCAGATATCCAGTTGCTTAGAGTCCGATTCAAAAGTTTACTCGACATAACAATACCTTGCCAATCGCCTGATGAGAATGCGGATATGGGCGATGAGTGTCCATGCTGTTGAACTCTCGATTGATTTTTCCCAATCCTTTGCCAACCTTCGGCATCGTCCGAGCCATGCAAAGGTACGCTCCACAACCCAGCGGCGCGGGATCACTTCAAAGCCTCTTGCATTATCGGAGCGTTTGACGATCTCGATTGTCCAGTCGGCTGCTATTGCTGCTCGCAACTTTGGGCCCCGGTATCGTGAGCGTTTACCAATCAACCAAATTTTGTTGATTTCATTTCAAGTCTATTTTGAATTAAATTTAGTCCAAGTGTCCACCCTCTTGCTCGACCAGGTGCCCTAAAAACACACAAAATGGTAAGTATTTTGGAAGAAATTACCTGAAGGAGGCGACCGATGAATATGGTCCGCTCTGGGCTCGTTGCAGCCATTCGAGCATTTTTCAAATGAGGGTTTGGGAAGTGTGGTGAAAATGACTTATCTGAGGGTAGTTTCAGTATCTTTACGCTTGCAGTAATCTTCCTAGCAACGAGCAAAAAGCTCATCTGTCAGGCAGAGTTTTCGAAAGGGCGTCAGAATTTGTTCATCGCTCTTGAAATTTCTGCCTGCGTAACGTATTCAATAGCGCAAATCGTGCAAGGAATTCAGTGGAATGGCGGTAACTGCATAAGTACTCTACATCCACATTGGAACGCACAAGACGGCCACGACAACGATACAGTCGTTTTTGAGGTCTAACGCGGATTGGTTAGCTAGGGAGGACGGTGTCTATGTTCCCACGTCCGGCACGATCCATACCAACAGTGGGCACCACAATATTGCTTGGGAACTGCGGGGGGACCCTCGCTTTGAATACATTCACGGAGACCTCAACGATCTCGTAAAGGAGCTATCAGCCGCCACACAGTCAAAGGCAGTTATTTCGTCTGAAGATTTTGAATATCTCGTTCAGTACCCAGAGGTAATCGCTCGTTTCGAGGAAACACTTATTCGAGCGGGGTGGTCTCCAACGTATATTGTCCTTTTCAGGCGGCAGGAGACCTATGCCTTATCGCTGTACGCTGAGCTTCAAAAGCACGGAATGATGGATAGTTTTGGTGTTTTCCTCTCCGATATTCGCCGAACTGGCCGTTATGTGATGCACAAGGATTGGTGCTTCTATTTCGACTATACCGAGTTCGCCCGATGCTGGCGCGAAGCTGCTTGTGGGAGTTTACGAGCCTATAATTACGAAAGCGCAGTTAACGGTTTTAGGATCATGCAAGTGTTTTTGGGAGTACTCGGCATCTCGAGGAATTTCGAAGTCAACGCCAAGCCAATTGAAAGTCTGAATGTTACGCCATATCACTCTTTACAATTGATCCAAGTCCTAAACCGATTACGGATCAAGTGGAATTTTTGGTGGTCCAACTGGAATTTGTTTAAACGGGTCTGAGCCTGTCAGTTCATTCTCAAGCAAAACTGAGTGCAATTGCAAGACAACTCAATGAACGTCCACGAAAGACCTTGTAATATCAAACGCCAGCTGAGAAGTTTGCTCCGTGTGTTGCATCGATCAGTTGAATCCACCACCTACAAATATGCCGCCGCTTTGTCAGACTTCCCGAAAATGCGCTCTTTCCAGCTCACAGGCCTGCTGTGATCTTCCAGCAGGCGGGTGTTAATTTCAGCCTGAGCCTGCCAGCTATCGCGCTGCTTTTTCATGTCCTCAAGGCTTTCCGTGAGCATGTCGATTGAAAGCGTCCTGCTCACTCACCAGCAACGTAATTCCAAGGCAGCAACTCGTCAATGCGGTTGATCTTGTGATCTGCAATACGGCTGAGAACGTCAGTGAGCCATGCTTGGGGATCAACGCCGTTAAGTTTGGCTGTTTCAACCAGAGTATAGGCAATGGCAGCGGCCTTTCCTCCGCCCTCGGAGCCCATGCATCGCGGCCTATGGATTCCTTATCTGCCAACAGGCGGCCTTTCCCCCCTCAGCAGCGACTAAAACCCGGATCATCGCGCAATTTGCCCTTTCCAAAGCACCGCAAAAACCGGCTGCCACCAGCAAGACTGCAAAGGCATAATCCCCATTCAATCGCAACGCTGCGCATTATCATCGCCCAGACCCTCGTCAACACCCTTGAATTCT
>JAAEMX010000141.1 GCA_024225035.1 Lentisphaerota bacterium | reverse complement strand
GACAAAGCAACGGTGTTGACCGACACCGACCAGCCATCCGCGGCCAGGTCTTCCCACACCCTCGGCGACCCATAGGTGCCCGGCGTGCCACCGGAGTCATCAAACGACGCCTTCACCGCCCCATCCAGCTCAGCCCGACGCCGCTCACGTCCGGTCGGTTCACGGTTGAACCACTTGTAGAACGTCGACGCCTTGACATCGAGCCACCGGCAACACTTCGCGTGGGCCACACCATGATCGGTCCTCTGGGCGGCGATAAACGATGCCACACTCATCGCGTTGCCTCCTTGACCCACAGGACCACGGATCGCTTGAGGACATCACGCTCCATCCTCAGCTCCGCGTTCTCTCGCTCGAGCTGGCCCAGACGGGCCCGCTCATCAACGGTCAAGCCCTCAGACTCGCCCCGCTCGATCCGATCCTTTTTGACCCAGTTCCCCAACGTCCCGGGATGGATCCCGAGATCCTCGGCGACCTGAGCGATCGGTTTGTGGGTCTCTCGGACAATCCGCACCGCGCCCTCACGGAACTCCGGGTCGTAGGTTCTTCGCACTTCTGACATGACATCACCTCATAGTGGATCTCTCCACACTTCGAGGGGATGCCCAACCTTCGTGATCTCCGGTGGCCTCCACGCAGAAGAGGACCTGGCTTGCGCCGAGTTCATCGCCGCCACCGCCCAGGGACGTGAGCTGTCACCTGAGCCGTTTCTGCGTCGAACCGACCAATCGGCCGCGGCAGCCGATCTCCGGGCGGGACTACACGGGCGTGACCGAGCACGACGTTGCCATGTGTCTCGACGCAGACCGGTTCGACTTCGCGATGGCCGCCCGCCCCGCGGGCGAACACCTCCACCTCGGTCCGGCCAGGTAGTAGGCGCCCCCTACCCTCGGCTCAATACCCCGCCGCCCCATGACCATCACCGACCGCCGGGTAGGCGACGTTGGGGTTCGAGTGGCTTGGTCGGGTTGGTTGGGTCCTCAGCCCAGGCCGAGGACAGTAAGGAGTGCTTCGTCGACTCCCCAGAGCTCCTCGGGGCTGAGGTGCCCCGCGAACTCACCGAGCCGGGAGGCGTCGACGGCACCAACTTGTTCGACCAGCACCTTCGTGGTTTCCCCCGCGAGGTCGATCTCAGGACGAAAGGACGCCGCGCGAGCCGAACGCGAGGTCGGAGCGACCAGGACTACCGAGCGGGGCAGGAACTCATCGGCTTGAACAACCACCCCGAACCGGTCGCCGTGTTGTTCACGACCGACACCTTTGGGGAGCTTGAACCGGTACACATCACCGCGCAGCACGCAGCGACTCCATCAGCTCAGCAACCTCGCCCATCTCTGCCCGGTCCGCTTCGTCAGCTTCCAAAGCAGCTACCTCGGCGGCAAGTTCAGAGCTGCGGCGACGTCGGCTCGCGGACTCGACCAGAGCGGTCCTGATCGCTTCGGAACGACTCATTCCTGCGGCTTCCAGGGCGCGCAGAGCCCGTTCCGCTTCGTCGTCGAGTCGAACAGAGATTGCCTGGGCCATGAAGCTGAGTGTATCACGTTTTGCACTACATATGGCAAGGAGCTCGTTACATACCAACCGACGCTCCTATTGATTGTCAAGGGGTTGTTCGAGGCGTCGGTAGAAGTCGCGGGCGACGTAGCGCTTGAGGCATCGACGGATCTCGCGGTCGGTCTTGCCTTCGGTTCGGCGGCGGTCGACATAGGCGCTGGTCTCGTCGTGGCGGCGCATCCGATGGACCACAACGAGGTGCAGCGCGCGGTTGAGTTGTCGGTCTCCGAACGGGTTGTAGCGATGCCGGTTCGTCACGCCCGATGACGCCGGGATCGGAGCGACGCCGGCGAGCTTCGCGAACGCTCCCTCGTTGCGACAGCGGCCGGGGTGCGACCACGCGCACAGGACGGTGGCTGCGACGATCGGGCCGACGCCGAACTCGTCGAGGAGGTCCGGGCGCCATGACTTCACGATCGCCAGGATCTTCTGCTCATGCGTCTTGGCTTCCTTCAACAACGCGACCCGACGGCGCGCCAGATCACGCAACATCGTCGCGTAGGTGCGCGTCTCCAGGTCCCACTCGCCACGGATGCGCAACCGACCAGCGGTCACTGCCACGGTTCGGGATCGTTGGCCACGGAACTTGGATCGCAGCTGCTCAGGCGCAGCACAGATCAGCGACTGGAGCTGCTGGTGGGCAACCTTCGCTCCCTCAACAGCAGACCGTCGACCGGCCAGCAACACTGACAATGCCGCACGATCCGCGCCCCGCCGCGGGGTCGCGTTGTGCTCCCGGGACAGCGCGTCTCGGGCGGTGCGGATCGCGTCAAGCTCGTCGTTCTTCTCGCCCATCCGCCGCTTCGGCCGCTTCGGCCGATCCAGCTCGAACACCAGCTCACCAGCGTCCTGGAGGACGCGTGTGAGATCGGCGCCGTAGCCGCCGGTTCCCTCGATTGCCCAGGCCCGCAGCACGGCGTGCTCGTCGCAGAGTTCGATGAGCTGGTCGTAGCCGTCAGGATCCGCGTCCACGGTGACCGTCTCGAGGACCGCTCCCGTGTTCGAGGCGACGACGGCGGCGGTGTGGGTGTGCTTGTGCGTGTCGACACCGATGACAACATCGACGTGTTCTGCGAGCATGGTCATGCGTTCTCTCCTTTGCCAGGACGGACGTGTGTG
>JAAEMX010000140.1 GCA_024225035.1 Lentisphaerota bacterium | reverse complement strand
CATTTGCTTCATTCTTCTGGCGATTATGTTTTTTGTCGCGGGGCTGCTTTCCGGCATGATAATAAGTCAGTCCGAATCAGCAACTGTATCCGGTATTTCAACAAAAATTCTCAAGACAACGTCAGAAGTTAAGAATGAAGAGAACCCGGAGAAAAATGACAGCATTGTCAAAGAATCCGAGGCTGTTGCATCTGAGCCTGAAAAACCATCAGGGGAACCTGAAGAGCCTGCGGAAACTGAGAAAGATGTGGCCGTGGAAGAAAAATCAGATACAGAACCAGATATGGTGGCTGATGCTTCTGAAGAATCAAAACCGGCTGAACCAAAACAGCCAGCCACTCTTTTTTCGGTTGAAGTGGCATCTTTTGTGGCGCAAACCAGGGCGCTGAAAATGATAGCAGATTTAAAAAAAAAGAAATATGAACCATGCATTGTGAAAATGTGGGATTCCAAAAACCCGGATAAAATCTGGTATGTGGTGCAGATCGGTGATTACGGGAATCAGGAAAAAGCAAACGATGCGGCAAAGAAATTTACGGAAACACAGGGAACAGTCGCAATTGTCAGAACAATGAAAGCTACAGTCCTGAAAGAGCGCAAGGAATGCGCCGAATGATTTTGAGGACGCACAATTTCAGGATGCAACAGTAAAACGATTTTGCAAACCGTTT
>JAAEMX010000139.1 GCA_024225035.1 Lentisphaerota bacterium | reverse complement strand
GCTTTATTACCCTGTTATGCCTCACTAAAAACCAGCACGGCACTTTGTAGGGATTTCTCGCCCATCACTACAAAAGAACCGTCAACTGTTTCAAATTCAATTTTGTTCAGTCGCTCTATGTTCTCGTAAATAGCAGCTTTTGCCTCTTCCACCGTTGCCTCTTCTGTGGTTGGCGTTTCAAAAATCAATCCGTTAACGTGTACTGTCATTTTCATTTCATGCCTCCAGGCATAACAAGAATTTAAAGTGGAGCGCCATTACCTAGCCGCTCTTTTCGTTTATCCAGTTCGCCCACTTAAAAGGGCGTTATATGGCCTACTTGCCATACCCAAGGTAATGAGGCCATCCAAAAAACAGAGTCACATATTGAAAAGCACCACCTTTATCAATTTTGTTCTTATCGTCAGTTGTTCCGTGCTTTCTCACTACCTCCTTATTGCCATGGTGTATGCCGCAGGTGTACAGCCACCCAACGATCCAAATAAACCCTATCAATATGTAAAATTCCATCATGTTCTCCGTAGTTAAAGCGGCCATATAACAATTCGCTCAAGAAATGGATTCGCTACGCTCACCACTTAGCTAAGCGTTAT